>JBARER010000169.1:0-4552 GCA_049796395.1 Xanthobacteraceae bacterium | reverse complement strand
GACCTGAGCGATTTCGGCGTTCGAGGTGACCTTCTTGGAGTTCTTCTTGAGCTCCTCGACCACGGTCTCGACCGCAAGGTCGATGCCGCGCTTGAGGTCCATCGGGTTCATGCCGGCGGCAACCGCCTTGGAACCTTCGCGCACGATCGCGGCCGCGAGCACGGTCGCCGTCGTGGTGCCGTCACCGGCGATGTCGGAGGTCTTCGACGCAACCTCGCGCACCATCTGTGCGCCCATGTTCTCGAACTTGTCTTCGAGCTCGATTTCCTTGGCGACGGTGACGCCGTCCTTGGTGATGCGGGGAGCGCCGAACGACTTGTCCAGTACGACGTTGCGGCCTTTGGGACCGAGCGTCACTTTCACCGCATTGGCGAGAATGTCGACGCCGCGCAGCATTCTGTCGCGCGCGTCAACCGAGAATCTGACTTCCTTGGCAGCCATGTGAAATTCACTCCGTTTGATCTGTTTGAATCAAAAAAGCCGCGCAGTGTTACGCGGCCTTCTTGCGGGCAATCTGCTCGTCGAGCACGCCCATGATGTCGGACTCCTTCATGATCAGGAGTTCCTGGCCGTCGATCTTGACCTCGGTGCCCGACCATTTGCCGAACAGCACGCGGTCGCCGACCTTGAGGTCGATCGGGATCAGCTTGCCAGCCTCGTCGCGGCCGCCCGGGCCGACGGCGATGACCTCGCCCTGCGACGGCTTTTCCTTGGCGGTGTCCGGGATGATGATGCCGCCGGCAGATTTTGCCTCGGCATCGATGCGCTTGACGACGACGCGGTCGTGAAGCGGACGAAACTTCATGGTGTCCTCCTAAGTTATTGAAAATGTTGACGTGTTGGCGTAGAGCGGCCGGTTGCGGTTGCCCTCGTCGGCCGCCTTGTAGCAGCGCGATGCGCCGCTTCAACGGCGACATAAGGGCGAGATTTTTACCCGCAAGAGGCGCCTGAAGATTTTTTAGCACTCATTGCCAGCGATTGCCAACAACAATCGTGGTTCCTCGACGCATCGTTAAGTGCGTCAGGTTCCAAACGCATGCGGAAAATATTCTTGTTCCGCCGCAGAAACCCGGCGCGGAAAGTTCCGTTGAGACAAGGAGAATGTGTTAGCGGCGCCGGCTGTTAGCACAGGCGAATGGATGCTGCTACTGCCTTGAGTTTAAACAACTTATTCACTTTTGAGGCTTGCAATAGGAGAGCGAGTCTCGAAACTTTCCCTGCCGGGATTGGAGGGCACAATGGTGTCTAAGGACTTTCGCAGGCAACTCGAGGGCTACGGTCTAACGACAGCGCATATCCTTTATCGTATGCCGGACTATAGGGACATTCTGCAGACCTATGTCTGGCAAGACTACGATCTGTGCCCGAATTTTCCCGCGTTGAACAAATTCCTCAATTTCTGGCTGGAGAAGCTGGAGGGCCCGCTGCATTCGGTGACGGTGGCGCATGCCAAGCTGATCAAGCCGGCCGAAATCCGCGCCGTCGACGGCGAGTTCCGGCTGAATTGAGGTTCCTGCCATCATCCTGAGGCGCCTGCGCGCAGCGCAGGCCTCGAAGGAGGGGTGGCTAAAGACCTTCGGCCCTTCGAGGCTGGCTATAGCGCGTCGAAGAGGTGCGTAAACACGCTGATGGCTCGCGCCTCGGAGGGACGTGAATCATCCCGGCGTCAGTACTCCGACGATCGCCCCCAACAGGCACGTCGTCAGTGTCCCCGACAGGATCGACTTCAAGCCGAGCGACATCACTTCGTCGCGCTTCTCCGGACACATGGTCGACAGCCCCGCGATCATGATGCCGAGCGAGCCGAAATTAGCGAAGCCGCACATCGCGTAGAGCATGATCAGGCGCGAGCGGGGATCGAGCGTGCCTTCCGGCAGCGCCGCAAGTTGCAGATAAGCGACGAACTCGTTGAGGATCGTCTTGATGCCCATGAGCCCGCCGGCGGTTACGGCTTGCGACCACGGGATGCCCATCAGCCAGCACACCGGCGCCATGATCCAGCCAAGCACGCGCTGCAGCGTCAGCGGCGCGCCCAAATAGTCCGGCAAAGTGCCGAGGATGGTGTTGGCGAGATAAACCAGCGCCACGAATACGATCAGCATGGCGACAATATTGAGCAGCAGTTCAAGTCCGGCGCCGGTGCCCTTGACGATAGCGTCCATGGTCGAGTTGGCGGATTGCGTAACCTCGTCGAGCGTGCCGCTGGTATGCTTCTCCCTGGGGTCGGGCACCATCAGCAGGCTGATGAAGATCGCCACCGGCGCGCCGAGCACGGAGCACACCACGATATGGCCCGCGGCGTCCGGAATGTACGGCCCGAGAATGGTGGCGTAGAGCACGAACACCGTGCCGGCGATGCGGGCCATGCCACCGGTCATGACGATGAACATTTCGCTGCGCGAAAGCTGCGCCAGATAGGGTCGGATGAACAGCGGCGCTTCGACCTGGCCGACGAAGGTGCTGGCGGCGGTGGAGAGCCCGGCCGCGCCGCCGACGTCGAGCGTCTTTTCCAGCGCCCAGGAGAAGCCGCGCACGATCGGCGGCATGATGCGCCAGTAGAACAACAGCGACGACAGCACGCTCATCACCAGCACCACCGGCAGCGCCTGGAAGCCGAGGATGAATTGCGCCGCCGGCGTCTTGACGTCGAACGGCGGCGCGCCGCCGCCGACATACCCGAACACGAAGCTGGTGCCGGCCTTGGTCGCCGCCGCCAGCGCCTCGACCGCGCTGTTGATCCAGGCGAAGGCCACTTCCGTCTGTGGCACCTTGAGCATCAGGATCGCGACCGCAAACGTCACCGCGAGACCGCTGACCACCGGCCGCCACGGCACCGCGCGCCGGTTCTCGCTGATGGCCCAGGCGAAGGCGAGAATTGCGAATACGCCGAGCGCGGATTGCAGATTTGGCATTGCGAATTGAGCCCCGATTCCCCGGCGGCACAGTGTATTCGTCATTGCTGGCGAAGCGAAGCAACCCAGAGCGCGTTCAAAAGATCGGATTACTTCGTCGCGGAGCCTGTCATTGGGCCGCCCCGTCGGCTCCTCGCAAAGACAATGGTCACCGCAATGCCGCAAGGTTCAAAAAACCCAAACGCTCGGCGTCGGAGGATTATTGCTTCGCCTGCGCGCCGCCGGCCGGCGCCATGACCGGCGCCATGACCGGCGCCATGACCGGCGCCACGATAGGTGCGGTGGCCGGCGCAGCAACCTCTGCAGTCACCGGCATCCCGGGCTTGCGATCCAGCCACGTCACGGCGCGATAGGCGTTCACCAGGCCGGCGCCAAACTCCGAATCCGGCCGCGGCGGCCCGAGCGGCTTTGCCGTGGTGATCAGTATGCTGCGAATATCGCTCGGCTTGAGCGCCGGATTGCGTTCAAGCAGCAACGCGGCGATGCCGCTGACATGCGCGGCGGCGATCGAAGTTCCACTGGAGACCTGATAGGTGTCGCCCGGCGCCAGCGCCAGAATATCGACTCCAGGCGCGGCCACCGCAACATAGCGGCCGCGATTGGCCATCGGGAACAGATGGTCGCCGTTATCGGTCGCCGTGACGGCGATGACGTCGGGATCGGCGGCGGGATAGAGCGGCTCCGATTGCGGTCCGGCATTGCCGGCGGCGGCGATCAGGACGATGCCTTTGTCGTAGGCGGCCGCCAGCATCCGCGCCAACATCGGATCCGCCGGCCCGGCAAAGCTCATATTCACGACACGCGCGTCGTTATCGGCGGCCCATTGCAGGCTCTTATAAATGGCAAACGAAGTGCCCTTGGCCACGCCCGGGCCGTCGTCGAACGCATGCACCGCCAGTAATCGCGCGCCCGGTGCGATGCCCATAAGCTTGCCGTGCGCGGCAATGGCGCCGGCGATCGAGGTGCCGTGCGGATGGGGCGTATCGCTGCCGGCCAATGCGTCGAAGCTTTTCACCACGGCGCCGTCGAGATCGGGATGCTTGGCGTCGATTTCCGAATCGATCACAGCGACCGCGACAGTCTTGCCGGTCGCTATTTGATGCGCCTGTTCGATCTGCAACTCGGCCAGAACATATTGGGCAGCATCGCCTGCGGTGGCGACATGCCCGGTGGCGGCTTGTTGTTGGAGTGTGAACAGATAATTGGGCTGTACGCTGGCGACGATGTTTTCAGAGCCGAGCGACTGCACGACGCTCGCCACGCTGCGGGCACCATCGACGCGCCAGCGGTAAAGGCTCGTGCCGATCAGCGGGAAGCTTTGCGTTTCGAGCTGCGTAAGATCGTAGCGCTGGGCAAATTGCGCGATGGCTTGCGGCGATATAGCCGCCGCAAACGAGGTGACGATTTCGTCGGGCACGAAAGAGAGGCTTTGTGCCGCCGCACCGCCCCTGTTGTTATTGCCGCCGCCGCGCGCTACAGCGCCGCCGATCACGCCACCGCCGACAATCCCGCCTCCGACGATCCCGCCGCCGACGACCGGCGGGTGGTGTGGCGGCCAACCGTGCCGGCCCGGAGGCCGACCGGCAAATCTGCCGCCCACCGGCGGCGGCATGCGCCGCCCCAGCGGCGGTCCCATGGCC
>JBARER010000168.1:0-3600 GCA_049796395.1 Xanthobacteraceae bacterium | reverse complement strand
CCCCTGTCGCGAGCCGAGGTAAATTCCATCAATCTGCACCGGTCCATGGTGGCTTCCTTGTAGCCGTATTTGGTGGAACACGGCACCTCCACCCGCCGTCGGATCGCCCGGGAACACGCCTCCAGCTCTTTGATTTTTTCCGCAATAACGGGGATTTTTCGACCCGGTCCGTTCGCGAGAGCGCGGACCTCAAGCTGGATATCGCGATAGGCGGCGGCGAGATCAGGCCTGACGTAGAACCCGTAGTCATCGAGGAGGGCTTTTGGCTTCTTGGCAACTTTCGGCAGCAGAAATTCTGCAATTTTAAGCGCCGCTTTTCTTCGCGCTTTGGCATCCGCAGCGGCATCCTGGACAATGCCAATCAAGGCCTCGATCGCCTGAGGAGTCCAATCTTGGATGGCCGGGACCGGCGCTTTCGCCATGACCCCAGACCCAGCTTCGCCAGGAGCCTTTTGCCTAACAAGATTGCCGATACCAGCTAGGGGTCCTGTCTGACCTCGTCTTGATGACCGGCGTTGCTTCGCCGGAAAGCATTTCGGCACCACCGCCATCCGTATATCGGCTGGCAGCTCTTGGTCCTTAAGTAGCCTAGAAAGGAACTCATTTCGCGACGCGGCGGGATGATCCAATCCGATTGCCAAGATTCTATCTGTTAGAACCGTGCGTCGATTCGGTGTAGCCCACTTACGACCGCCGCGGCGCTCACCTGGCCTGGACCCTCTTAGCATGCTTCACTCGCTTCTGTTTTCGCCCCGCGGCATTGCTTGGTCACGAATTCCTTTTTCATGGGCCGCCGCTAATTTTCTCGCGTCAGAACCCACACTCCCAGTGGTGACTTGCAATCCGCTCGGCCGCGTTCATATTTCCGTTCGGGAAAAAAGAGCGGCCGGACATCGACATTTCGGCTTCGCCGGAGAGCGCAATTGGCCCCATGGGCTGGGCCATCGAGAGTGCGCCGCCGGGCGAAGGTTTGGCCCGCTCGACTTTAACGTCGATGTTCTTATCGCCGAAATTCGCTAATGCTTCGCTACCGGCGTTACTACCCGTCCGCTATCCGATTGCTACTCGGCTGCAGGTTTTCGGGTCGCGCCCATCAGAAATTTAAAGCGCGCTATTGAAAACCGCGCCCGCCATATATTTAGCACGTTGATTTTACTTAAGTTTTCCAACCGAACAAACAGAAAAAAAGGGGTGTCGACCCTCACTGGATTTGGGTACCTACTCGGGCTTGACTACCCTGATATGCAATTCGCGGAGTTGCTTCGGCGTTGCTTCCGCCGGCGCGCCCATCATCAAATCCTCGGCACGCTGGTTCATCGGGAACAGCACGACTTCGCGCAAGTTCTCCTCGCCGCACAGCAGCATGACGATGCGGTCGATGCCGGGCGCGATGCCGCCATGCGGCGGCGCGCCAAGCGACAGTGCATGCAGCATGCCGCCGAATTTTTCTTCCAGCGTCGATTCATCGTAGCCGGCGATGGCGAAGGCCTTCTTCATCACGTCGGGGCGATGATTGCGGATGGCGCCGGACGACAATTCCACGCCGTTGCAGACGATG
This sequence comes from Xanthobacteraceae bacterium, assembly GCA_049796395.1. Lineage (GTDB taxonomy): Bacteria > Pseudomonadota > Alphaproteobacteria > Rhizobiales > Xanthobacteraceae > BOG-931. Next base: position 2,042 of record JBARER010000168.1, on the reverse strand, counting down.
TCGTACTGGATCGCCTTGAGCGAAAGAATCTTGTTCTGGTCCGCTCCGTCGAGCGCCAGGAAGTCATCGACCGGAAAATTCGGCATCGAAAACGGGTTGTGCGAGAAGTCGATCTTCTTGTCTTCCTCGTTCCATTCGTACATCGGGAAGTCGACGATCCAGCACAGCTCGAACTTGTCCTTGTCGATCAGCTTGAGCTCCTCGCCAACCTTGGTGCGCGCGGGACCGGCGAATTTGACGAAGTTTTGCGGCTCGCCGGCGACGAAGAACACCGCGTCGCCGTCCTTGAGTTTCAATTGCTCGCGCAGCTTTGCCGTGCGCTCCGGCCCGAGATTGTTAGCGACCGGGCCGCGGCCGACCACCGCGCCGTTGTCGAGTGCATAGAAGATATAGCCGAGCCCCGGCTGGCCCTCGCCTTGCGCCCAGGAGTTCATGCGGTCACAGAAGGCGCGCGAGCCGCCGCCCGGCGCCGGGATCGCCCACACCGCCGCGGTCGGGCTCTTGTCGAGAATGCCGGCGAAAATCTTAAAACCCGAGCCGCGGAAAATCTCCGAGACGTCTTCCATCACGATCGGATTGCGCAGGTCCGGCTTGTCGGTGCCGTATTTTGCTAAAGCTTCGGCATAAGGAACACGCGGGAAAATTCCGGTCACCGGCTTGCCGTTCGAAAACTCCTCGAACACGCCGCGGATCACCGGCTCGACCGCTGCAAAAACATCGTCTTGGGTGACGAAGCTCATTTCCAGATCAAGCTGATAGAATTCGCCGGGCGAGCGGTCGGCGCGCGCGTCCTCGTCGCGGAAGCAGGGCGCGATCTGGAAATAGCGGTCGAAGCCCGCCACCATGATGAGCTGCTTGAACTGCTGCGGCGCCTGCGGCAGCGCGTAGAATTTTCCCGGATGGATGCGCGACGGCACCAGGTAATCGCGCGCGCCTTCCGGCGACGAGGCGGTGAGGATCGGCGTCTGGAACTCGAAGAAGCCCTGCTCCTTCATGCGCCGCCGGATCGAATCGATAACCGCCCCGCGGGTCATGATATTCCGGTGCAAGTGCTCGCGGCGCAGGTCGAGGAAACGGTACTTCAGTCTTGTTTCCTCAGGATATTCCTGATCGCCGAACACCGGCATCGGCAATTCGGCCGCCGGGCCCAAAACTTCGATCTCGCGGATATAGACCTCGACCGCGCCGGTCGGCAGATCGGGATTCTCGGTGCCGTCCGGGCGGCGGCGCACGTTGCCGTCGACGCGGATCACCCATTCCGAGCGCAGCGTCTCAGCGACCTTGAACGCCGGGCTGTCGGGGTCGGCAACCACTTGCGTGAGCCCATAATGGTCGCGCAGGTCGATGAACAGCACGCCGCCGTGGTCGCGGATGCGGTGGCACCAGCCGGACAGCCGGACTTCGGCGCCGATGTCGGTGGCGCGCAATTCCCCGCATTTATGGCTGCGGTAACGGTGCATGGTCATTCCGCTTATTGATGAGAAGTCGCGCACAACCACATGCCGGGCCGTGATTTGTCAAGCCGCCGCCGGGGCCGGAATTCGCCATCTCGACAGATCAGCCGCGATCTGCACACTGGCGCGGTAGGGACGGAACATGAAGAAGAAAAAGCCGGCCGCGCGGAAGCGCCCAAAACGCAGCTCATCCCCGACCAAGCGGGGAGCCTGTCTGGATTCCCGCTTAGGCGGGAATGCGCGGTCTTCCTCGCCCGCCGAGACCATGACCGCGGCCGAGGCCGTGATCGCCACGCTGATCACCCACGGCCTCGATACGGTCTACGCGCTGCCGGGCGTGCAGAACGATCTTCTGTTCGAGGCTTTATTCAAATTCTCCGACCGGCTTCGCACCATCCATACCCGCCATGAGCAGGCCGCCGCCTATATGGCGCTTGGCGCGGCGCTGGCGACCGGTAAGCCGCAGGCTTTTGCGGTCGTGCCGGGGCCCGGACTGCTCAATGCCGGCGCGGCACTGCTCACCGCCTACGCTATGAATGCGCCGGTGCTGGGGCTCATTGGGCAGATTCCCGACGCGGATATCGGCAA
>JBARER010000167.1:0-8925 GCA_049796395.1 Xanthobacteraceae bacterium | reverse complement strand
TGCGGTCGGGATTTCCGGCGCCATTCAGCATCTCGCCGGCATGAAGGACTCGAAGGTCATTGTCGCGATCAACAAGGATGAGGAAGCCCCCATTTTCCAGGTCGCCGACTATGGATTGGTGGCGGATCTCTATCAGGCGCTGCCCGAACTCGCGACCGAGCTCGATAAGGTTAAACGCTGACGGAATCTGGCCTATTGGCCGAGATCGTCGTAAAAAGACATAGAAAGTGAATCGCGATGGTCGACGTCAAGGAACGGCCCAAAGCGCAAACCGCGCACGGCGAGCAGGGGATGGCCCTTTCGATCCGTAAGATCGGCATCGTCGGCGCCGGCCAGATGGGCAATGGCATCGCTCATGTCTGTGCGCTGTCGGGGTTCCACGTCCTTTTGAATGACATTGCTCCCGACCGCATCACCGCCGGCCTCGCCACCATCAACGGCAACCTGGCGCGCCAAGTCAGCCGCCAGCGTATCAGCGACGAGCAGCGCCAGGACGCGATCAAGCGCATCACGCCGGCCAACACGCTGGACGCGCTCGGCGATTGCGATCTGGTGATTGAGGCAGCGACCGAGCAGGAAGACGTCAAGCGCAAGATTTTCGCCGCGCTGTGCCCGGCGTTGCGGCCCAACACCGTCGTCGGCACCAATACATCCTCGATTTCGATCACGCGGCTTGCCGCAACGACCGACCGGCCGGAACGCTTCATCGGTATTCATTTCATGAATCCAGTGCCGCTGATGGAACTGGTCGAGGTGATCCGCGGCATCGCCACCGACGACGTCACCTTCGAGGCCACCAAACAGTTCATCACCAAGCTTGGCAAGCAGATCGCGGTCGCCGAGGATTTCCCGGCGTTCATCGTTAATCGCATCCTGTTGCCGATGATCAATGAAGCGGTCTACACGCTCTATGAAGGCGTCGGTAATGTCGAGGGCATCGACAAAGCGATGCGGCTTGGTGCGCATCACCCGATGGGCCCGCTGGAACTCGCCGACTTCATCGGGCTCGACACCTGCCTTTCGGTGATGCAGGTGTTGCACGAGGGCCTGGCGGACTCAAAATACCGCCCGTGCCCGCTGTTGGTGAAATATGTCGAGGCCGGCTGGCTCGGGCGCAAGACGCAGCGCGGCTTCTACGACTACCGCGGCGAGAAGCCGGTACCGACGAGATAACATCAGCGACGCTGTTAGGCCGCCGCGCGCATCTGCGGAGCGGTTTCGTTCCAGCACGGCAGCGACGAGACGCGCTCGAACCAGGCTCGCAGATTGGCGTAGGGCGCGACCGGCAGGGCCGCGCCTTGGGCGTGAAACAGCGGTGCCGCAACGGCGAAGTCGGCGGCGGTTAGCTTATCGTTGACCAGATAAGTGTGCCTGGCGAGATAGCCGTCGAGCATCTTGGCCTCTTTATCGAAGGCCTCATTGGCTTTGTCGACGGCAACGGCATCGGGCGGTCCCAGATTGACGAACTTCTTCACCAGGTTCTCGAAGATCAGCGGCTGGCAGGCCTGCGCTCCCCAATGCGCGAGGTCCCAACAGAGCCACCGCGTGACATCGGCACGGCTTCTCGCATCGCTCGGATAAAGCGGCGTCGCGGTCTTGCTGACGAGATATTGCAGGATGGCGTTAGATTCCCACAGCTTGAAGTCGCCGTCCACCAAGACTGGCGTGCGTCCGGTCGGATTAAGCGCCAGATAGGCGGGCGTATGCTGCGCGCCCTGGAGCAGGTCGACGAATTCGAATTCGAGTGGCATTTTAAGATACGAGGCAAGTGCACGCACCTTCCAAGTGTTTGGCGAGCCCGGAAAGCCATAGAGTTTCATGATCGACTCCTGCGGTGATTGCGCCAAATCTGCCTAGTCGCAGCATGAGGCGGATTTGAGTTGCTGATATGATGCTTTTGTATCGACGACGGCGCGCTGGCCACCCCGCATCAACTACATCATCAGTTCGATAAACAGTCCGACGACCACGACAAAGCCGAGCGTAAAGACGAGGGTGCGGATGAAGGGAATGGCCGCCCAGTAGACGATGGCGTGGGCAACCCGCAGCCAGAAAAAAGATGCCGTCAACAAGGCTGTCGTCGAATTAGCTTTGCCGGTCAGCTGAATCAAAATCACCATGACCGCAAAGGGAGCAAACGTCTCGACTGCGTTGATATAGACGCGATCGGCGCGTTTGCCCCACAGCGGCACCGGCCGTGGTGCCGGATCGACGTAATTCTCCGGCGCCAGAAATCCGTTTGTCGTTACCTGGGCGACGACATAAGGGATCCATAACGCCGCCGTCAGCATGGCCGTGAAAGCCAGATATTTGAGATCTGTCGACATTGTGCTTCCCCCGTTGATCACGTGATGATTTTAACGCGGCGCTAATCGCAGCAAGAGGCGGATTTCGGTTGCTGATATGACGCTTTTGCATCGACCGGCTCGCCGCCGTAGCGATCGTGGTGGCGGACCCAGGCCATGCTGAATTTCAAGCCGTCTTCGTCGCGTCCCTTGGGCGCGAGATCGATGAGATTGTAGGCGCCGATCAGAATGTCGAGCCCGCGCCCGTAAGTCGAATAAGTGTGGAACACCTGTCCGGCGGCGTCCTTGAAGAAGACGCTGGCGCCGGGGCGTTCTTCGCTCGGGAAGGTGGTCATTTCGTAGTTGTATTCGACTTCGCCGCCGGCTTTGTCGTCCGGCGACGCCGAGACGTGGTAGTCGAAGTTGAAATCGCCGGCGAACGACGAGACCCATGAGAATTTCCATCCCATCCGCGCTTTGAATCTTTCGATCTCAGGCAGCGGTGCGCGCGATACCACGACCAGCGAAATGTCGCGCTGGGCAAGGTGGATCGCGGCGCCGTCGAAATGATCGGCGATCAGCGAGCAACTCGGACAGCCGGCTTCCCAGCCGGGACCGAGCATGAAGTGATAGACGATGAGCTGGCTTTTGCCGTCGAACAGCTCGGCCAGCGATCGCTTGCCGTCGGGTGTGTCGAACACGTAGGTCTTTTTGACCTTTTCCCACGGCAATTCGCGGCGCTTTTGGCTCAACGCATCGCGGGCCCGGGTAAACGCCTTCTCCTCGGCCAGGTAAGCCTTGCGTGCGGCGGTCCATTCGTCGTGGGTTACGATGTTATGGGTTTCCATGACGGGCTCCTCGGTCTCCACGAAAGCAAAAGAAACAACAGGCGCTCATTCACGAACGGCCGGCTTGCGGCGCGGGCGTCATCCAGCCGACGCCGGCGCCGCCGGGTTCGCGCAGGATCACGATGCGGCCGACCCCCGGTACGTCGAAAGCGGGCTTCAATATCGTGGCGCCTGCGGCGACCGCCCGCTTGGCCCGGGCGTCGACGTCGTCGACGGCGATATAGGCCATCCACTGTTCAGGCATGCCGGTGAAGTCCGGGCCGCTGATGTCGAAAATACCGGCGACCGGCTGATCGGCCATTTTGGCGACCCAGTAGGCGCCGCCGCCCGGCATCGGCATGGCCTCGAAGCTCCAGCCCATGGTGTCGGCGTAGAACGTCTTGGCGTTGCCGACGTCGCGGGCGCACAATTCATTCCAGTAGAACGTGCCGTGCGAACCAGGCATGTTTGCTCTCCTTATCTTTTCCTTGTTGCGAAGAAAGAAAACGCGTTCACGCGAACATCTTTTCCATCTTGTCGAGTGCGCCGGTCCAGCCGCCCTGATGGCTGTCGCGCGCGTCTTCGTCGAAGAACTGTTCATGCGTGAGCGTCAGCAGGGTGCCATCGCCGTCCGGCTTGAGCAGCACCGTGACCAGCGATTCGCGCTCCGGCGTCGACTTCCATGCCCAGGTGAAGACGAGCTTCTCGTTCGGGATGATCTCGCGATAGACGCCGCCGACGTCGTACTCCTCGCCGGCAGGATTGCGCATCACCCAGCGATAGCGGCCACCGACGCGGAGGTCGCAGTCGGCGGAGAGCGCCTTGACCTCGCCGGGTCCCATCCAGTGCTTCACCTTTTCCGGGTCGGTCCACGCCGCGAAGACCTTGGCCGGCGTGGCGTTGAGGCGGCGCTTGAGGGTGAGGCTTGGTTTGGTAGCTGTTTGGGTGGCCATGGCTGATCGTCCTCCAGAAATGCGGCCAAGCGATCGAGTCGCTCGGACCAGAATCGTTCGTAGCGGTTGAGCCATTCGAAGGCTTCGCGCATCGGCTCGGCGTCCAGACGGCAAGCGACGACGCGTCCGGTCTTGGCGCGCGCGATAAGACCGGCATCCGACAGGACATTGAGATGTTTCATGATCGCCGGCAGCGACATAGCGAACGGAACAGCCAGCTCACTGACTGATAGATCGGGCTGTTCGGCAAGCCGCATCACCATGGCGCGGCGCGTCGGATCGGATAGCGCCGCAAAGGTGCGGTCGAGGCCAGCGTCTGAAAACTTAACCATACGGTTTAGTATAAGGAACTCGTCGGTCCTGTCAACTGCGGTTTTGGCCGCCGGCGCCGGTGCCAACCTCGACGTCACGACTTAATCGGTCGGCGCTCCGCCAATCGCCGCGCTGACCAGTTTGACGCCGTCATCGCTCGACCACGCGGCCGGTCCGGCCATGTTGCCGATTTCGCAGCCATTACGGTCGACCAGCTCCGTGGTCGGCATGCCGAAGGCTTTGCCGACCTCTTTCAGACTCTCGAAAACATGCGCGGTCGGGTCGGAATAAAAGGTAAGGTGCGTGACGCCGACCTGTTTTAGGAAGTCGAGCGGTTTCTGCGGGTCGCGCTGATCGATGTTGACGGCAACCACCTGAAAATCGGGGCCGCCGAGCTTGGCCTGCAAGGCGTCCAATGCCGGCATTTCGCTTCGGCACGGAATGCACCAGGTGGCCCACAGATTGAGGAGTACGGTCCGGCCGCGCCAGTCCGCCAGCGTCTTGTCGATGCCTTGGGCATTCTTGAACGTCAGATTGGGCACATGGAAAGGCCGCTGCGCCAAGGCGAGCGCGGCAACTTCGCCATGCGCGAGCGGCGCGATCTTCTTGGCGATATTAACCGCGGGGCTGCAGGCGGCATCAGCCGGATTGCTTCGCAGATGCTCCATCCCGTATACCCCCGCCAGCACGAGAAGGATACCGGCAGCCGCTGCGGCGGAGTAGAGCCGTAGACGGCCGATCTTGCCCAATGCGGGCGCGGTATCGGATTCGGGGGGGTGCTCGGTCATTCAGGTCGGGACCCAAAGCGTTATCAGAAGCAAGGCGTCATGAGACAGGGCGTCATGAGAAGCGTGTCATGAGCAACAAGATGTGGGGCGGACGGTTCGATTCAGGGCCCGATCCGATCATGGAGGACATCAACGCTTCGATCCATTTCGACCGCCATCTCTACCGGCAGGACATCGCCGCGAGCAAGGCGCACGCCGCCATGCTCGCCAAAAAAGGCATCATCACGACGCAAGATGCGAAGAAGATCGCTCACGGTCTAGACACGATCCTGTCAGACATCGCGGCCGGCAAGTTCGCGTTCAAGCGGGCGCTGGAAGATATCCATATGAACGTCGAGAGCCGGCTTGCCGACTTGATCGGGCCGGCGGCTGGAAGACTCCACACCGCGCGGTCGCGCAACGATCAGGTCGCGACCGATTTCAGGCTCTGGCTGCGCGATGCGATCGACGATTTTGACGCAAGCCTTGCGGCTTATCAGCGCGCGCTTGCGCAAAGGGCGCTCGAACACGCCGGCACCGTGATGCCGGGATTTACCCATTTGCAGCCGGCGCAGCCAGTGACGTTCGGCCATCATCTGCTGGCTTACGTCGAGATGGCGGGCCGCGACCGTGGTCGCTTCGCCGACGCGCGGGCGCGACTGAACGAAAGTCCGCTCGGCGCAGGCGCGCTCGCCGGTACCTCGTTTCCGATCGACCGCGCCATGACGGCGAAGGCGCTGGGCTTTGCCCGGCCGATGGCGAATTCGCTCGATGCCGTCGCCGACCGGGATTTCGTGCTGGAAACGCTGTCGGCGTGCGCCATCGCCGCGGTGCATTTATCGCGCTTCGCCGAAGAGATCGTGATCTGGTCGTCGCCGCTCGCCGGCCTGATCAAACTGTCCGACAAATTCACCACCGGCTCCTCGATGATGCCGCAGAAGCGCAATCCCGACGCCGCCGAATTGGTGCGCGCCAAGACCGGCCGTATCCTCGGTGCGCTGATCGGGCTGATGACGGTCATCAAGGGACTGCCGCTCGCCTATCAGAAGGATCTGCAGGAAGACAAAGAAGGCGCGATCGACGCCGTCGGTGCGCTCACTTTGTCGCTCAAGGCCATGACCGGCATGGTGGGTGATCTGGAGCCCGACGTTGCGCGCATGCGGCAGGCCGCCGGCGAAGCCTACTCGACCGCCACCGATCTTGCCGACTGGCTGACCCGCGAACTGAAATTGCCGTTTCGGGAAGCCCACCACATCACTGGCCGGATCGTCGCCAAGGCCGCGGAAACCGGCCTCACCTTGGAAAATCTTTCGCTGCGACAGATGCAGGCGATCGAGCCGCGCGTCACCAAGGCTGTGTTCGGTGTGCTATCGGCCGCCAATTCGGTAAAAAGCCGCCGTGCCTATGGCGGCACCGCGCCGAACAACGTCCGGCGCGAGGCCAAGCGCTGGCTCAAGCGCTTGAAAACAAAGCCATAAGCGTTTGGCAACGGATTGCCGACACAATGTCGCCGCCGCCATGGTGTGATATAGCTTGTGGTGTCGAAGCCTGGGGATGGGCATTTTGTTTCGCATGATGGGCGTCGTTCGGGGATTTGCACTGGCGGCCGGTCTCGCCGCGCTGGGGCTGTCCGCCTGCGGCCGTGAAGGGCCGCTCGAATTGCCGCCCGGTCCGGCGCCCGCGACCCCCGCCGCCAGCTCGCAACTGCGATCGCCGGATGGCACGCCGGCCCCCGGTTCGGCGCAGGACGTGGCGGCGAAAAACGGCTTCGACGCCCGCGGCAATCCGGTGGCGACGCCGAGCCAGAACCGGCCCTTCATTCTGGATCCGCTGCTGCAATAGCCTTCGTCATCGCGAGCAAAGCGAAGTAGTCCGGAAAGCGCGCGTTCCGTGGCTCTTGGATTGCTTCATCGCTATACGCTTTTCGCAATGACGCAAAACATGCTTTAAACACCCGCTATGCACCATTTCACCTATCGCGCGGGCGTGCTGCATGCCGAGGCGGTCGATCTGAATGTGATCGCGGAAGCCGTCGGCACGCCGTTCTATTGCTATTCCAGCGAGACCATCGCGCGGCACTACAACGTGTTTGCCGGGGCCTTCGCCGACGTCGACGCGCTTGTCTGTTACGCCATGAAGGCGAATTCCAATCAAGCCGTGATCGCGACGCTGGCGAGGCTTGGGGCCGGCGCCGATGTCGTCTCCGAAGGCGAGCTCTTGCGCGCCCGCATGGCCGGTGTGCCCGCCGACAAGATCATGTTCTCCGGCGTCGGCAAGACCGAACGGGAGCTCGCGATCGCGATCGACGAAAAGATTCTTTGCATCAACGTCGAGTCCGAGCCGGAGCTGGAGCTTCTTTCCTCGATTGCCGTCGCCAAGGGTCGCGTCGCCGATATATCCATTCGGGTCAACCCCGACGTCGACCCGAAGACCCACGCCAAGATCGCGACCGGCAAGGCGGAAAACAAATTCGGCATTCCGATCAGCCGCGCGCGCGAGGTTTATGCGCGCGCCGCAAAACTCAAGGGCGTCCGCATCATCGGCGTCGACATGCATATCGGCAGCCAGATCATCGAGCTCGATCCGTTCGGCGATGCGTTTGCGCTGTTGGCTGACTTCGTTAGGCAATTGCGCGCCGACGGTCATGCGATTTCGCACATCGACGTCGGCGGTGGCCTCGGTATTCCCTACCGCGAGGACAACGAGCCGCCGCCGGATCCCGACGCCTATGCCGCGATCGTCAAGCGCGCGACGGCGAACCTCGAATGCAAGCTCATCTTCGAGCCGGGCCGTCTGATCGTCGGTAATGCCGGAATTTTGGTGACGCGCGTCATCTACTTAAAGCGCGGCGAGGCCAAGACCTTCGTCATCGTCGATGCCGGCATGAACGATCTGGTGCGGCCGACGCTCTACGAGGCGTATCACGATATCCGCCCGGTGCGGCAGGCTCGCCCAGGTGCGCCGCGAATCGTTGCCGACGTGGTCGGGCCGGTCTGCGAATCGGGTGATTATCTGGCGCTCCACCGCACCTTGGTCGAGCCGAAGGCCGGCGACCTCCTGGCGGTGATGACCGCCGGCGCCTATGGCGCGGCCCAGGCCGGGACCTATAACAGCCGCCCCCTGATCGCCGAAGTGCTTGTCCGGCAAGGCGAATGGGCGCTGGTGCGGCCGCGGCAGGCGCTTGACGAAATGATTGGGCTCGACCGCTTGCCGGGCTGGCTGTGAGCCTGGCTTTATCTTGGCTTTGAACTTGCTTTACCAACTCCGTCGCGAGTTCCACCGCCACGAACCGGCCCTCATGTTATGGTGTCGTCTGTCGATACCTACATGCGGCTGACGACCGAACCCTAAGGCCGAACGACGGAAAGCCTGTGACCGACCAGACGTTGCCCAAGCCCAGCCCGGACCACGGTGGCGCTGAAGGAGGCCCGCATACGCTGCTAGCGGCGGCGGTGCGGCGGGCACGCTGGACCATCCTGTGGGAGCGGCTGTGGCCGGCGCTGGCGAGCCTCGCGACTGCGCTCGGATTGTTCCTGGCGTTGTCCTGGCTCGGGTTATGGCTGTGGTTGCCGCCGTTGGCGCGCGCCATCGGGCTCCTCGGTTTTGCCGTCGTGACGGTTGCCGCCCTGGTGCCGCTCGGCCTGTTGCGCATGCCGCCGATGAGCGAAGGCTTGAGCCGGCTCGATCGCGGCAGCGGCCTGCGCCATCGTCCGGCGACCGCGATCGCCGACGCACTCGCCGTTACCAGCAAAGATACTTATTCGCTCGCGCTGTGGAATGC
>JBARER010000166.1:0-13886 GCA_049796395.1 Xanthobacteraceae bacterium | reverse complement strand
ATCGAGGAGGGCGTCCGTATGCGTCGGGCAATCGTGTTGGCAGTCGCGCTGTTCGGCCTATCCGCGCAACCGCTGTTGGCCGCGGATACGGTCAATCCGCCGGCGGAGCTCAAGGCATTCCGCGACTATTTCACCAAGCGCTTTCCCAAGGTGCCGTTGAACGACTTCGTCAACGGCCCTTATTCGATGGATGCGGATCTGCGCAAGCAATGGGTTGAGATCGACGCCTTTCCGCCCTATCAGTTTGCGCTCGACAAGGGCAAGCAGATGTTCGAGACGCCGTTTGCGAACGGCAAGACCTATGCCGACTGCTTCACCGACAAAGGCATCGGCATCCGCCAGACCTATCCCTATTTCGATACCAAATCGGGCGACGTGATTACGCTCGACGTGGCGCTCAATCAATGCCGCCAGAAGAACGGCGAAGAACCCTATGACTACAGCAAGGACGACATGGCCGCGTTGACCGCTTACATGGCCTACACCTCGCGCGGCAAGCCGTTCGACATCAAGATTCCGGACGATCCGCGCGCGCGCGCGGCCTACCGCAAAGGCGAGGAATATTTCTACACCCGGCGCGGACAACTGAATTTCTCGTGCGCGAGCTGCCATGTGCAGAGCGCCGGCGATCACATCCGCACCGAAGTGCTCGCTCCCGCGCTGGGATTGGTCGCGGCTCTGCCGATTTACCGTTCCGAGTGGGGCGGCATGGGGACGACCAGCCGCCGCTTCATCACCTGCAACAGCCAGGTGCGCGGCGTTCCGCTGAAGGCGGAGGACGAGGAGTACCGCGACGTCGAATATTATCTCTCTTATATGAGCAACGGCCTGCCGATCTCCGGACCGGGAGCACGCCCATGATCAGAGCCATGAGTGCTGTCAGACTAATGAGTGCTATCGGACTAATGCGCAGGAACCCCATGTACCGGCGGCCCATGATCGGACTGGCGATCGGCGTCTCGCTGGTGGGGCTGACGGGTGCCGCTGTGGCGGCGCCGGCCGATGATTTCAACGCGGCTTACGCCAAGGCTGAGGCCGCGGAACAGCAAGCGGGTGCGCTGAAGAACCAATGGACGGCCACGCAAGCCGAGCTGAAATCCGCCCAGGCGGCCGCCAAGGCCGGCAATTACGACGAAGCAGTGAAGCATGCGCAAGCGGCCGAGGCACTCGCCAACGCATCGATCGCACAGGCCAAGGAGCAGGCGGCGGTCTGGACTCAGGCCGTCATTCGTTAGGCCGATCATTCGTTAGGCCAACCTTGCGACAAGGAGCGCGCCGCGATGCGTCGCCGCGATGTGTTGAAAGCTTTCGCGGCTGCGGCGATGTCCGGTGCCCTCCCCGGCGTCGGCTTCGCGGCGGATGACGATCCTTACGATATCGGGCGCTTCGGCAATGCGCGCGTGCTGCATATGACCGACACGCATGCCCAGCTCCAGCCGGTCTATTTCCGCGAGCCGAGCGTCAATATCGGCGTCGGCGCCATGGAAGGCCGTCCGCCGCATCTGGTCGGGCAAGCCTTTCTCCGGCATTTCGGCATCGTGCCTGGAAGCCGTGCGGCCTACGCCTTCACCTTCCTCGATTATCAGGAGGCCGCGCACCGCTATGGCCGCATGGGCGGTTTTGCGCATCTAAAAACTCTGGTCGAGCGTTTGCGCACCGAGGCCGGCGCCGGCAATTCCATTTTGCTCGACGGCGGCGACTTGTGGCAGGGCAGCGGACTGGCCCACGCCATGGCCGGCGAGGATATGGTCGAGGCCGCCAACCTGCTCGGCATCGACGCGATGACCGGGCACTGGGAATTCACCTACGGCGAGAAAGTTTTGCGCCAGAACCTCACGCGCTTCAAAGGCGAGTTCATTGCGCAGAACGTGTTCCTCACCGACGATGCTGCGTTCAACAACGCGCCGGCCTTCGATTCCACATCGGGTCGCGTCTTCAAGCCGGCGGTCATTACAGAAGTCGGTGGTCATCGGATCGGCATCGTCGGCCAAGCGATGCCCTACGTCCCGATCGCCCATCCCAAGCGCTTCACCCCCGATTGGACGTTCGGCATTCGTGACGCGGAATTGCAAAAAGTCGTCGACGGGCTGCGCCAGCGAGACAAAGTCGAAGCGGTGATCCTGCTGTCACATAACGGCATGGACGTCGACCTGAAACTCGCGAGCCGCGTGACCGGCATCGACGTCATTCTCGGCGGCCACACGCACGATGCCGTGCCGCAGCCGAGCCTGATTGCCAATCCCAGCGGCAAGACGCTGGTCACCAATGCCGGATCGAACGGAAAATTCCTGGCCGTACTCGATCTCGACATCGGCGCGGGCGGCGTCAAGGACATACGCTATCGTCTACTGCCGATCTACACGAACTTGATCAAGCCGGATGCTGCGATGGCGGCGCTGATCGATCGTTTGCGCTCGCCGTATCAGGCGAAGTTCGGCGAACAGCTCGCGACCGCCGACGCGCTCCTCTACCGCCGCGGCAATTTCACCGGCCCGATGGATCAATTGATTTGCGACGCGCTCCGTCAGGAGCTCGACGCCGAGATCGCCCTGTCTCCGGGATTCCGCTGGGGCGCAACCGTACTGGCCGGCCAGCCGATCACCGTCGAGGACGTTCTGGCGGAAACCGCCATCACGTATCCCGAAGTCTATGTGACCGACATGACCGGCAGCCAGATCAAGGCGGTGATGGAAGACATCGTCGACAACCTGTTCAATCTCGACCCGTATTATCAGCAGGGCGGAGACATGGTCCGGGTCGGCGGCATGGATTACGCCTGCGCGCCTAATGAGGCGACGGGACAGCGCATTTCCGATATGACGCTTGATGACGGCAAACTCCTGGACGCCGATAAGAGCTATCGCGTCGCCGGCTGGGCGTCAGTCAACCCGCAGTCGGGCAAGCCTGTGAGCGAGGTCGTGGCGGGATATTTGCGGTCGCAGAAGACGGCGAAGCTCAAACGCGTCAATCGCGTGGCGCTAAAGGGCATTGGCGCCAATCCTGGACTAGCCGAGGAAGGCTGACCTTATGGAACGCGGCGGCAGGTGGGCACTATCGATTTCGCTTGGCCTGGTCGCCGCCTGTAGTGCGACGGCGTTCGCCGCCGCCCAAGCGCCGCGGACCGAAGCGGCCGAAAACAATGCGCTTGCCGACAAGCCGTTTGCCGATCACCGGCTGGTCTTGCAGCTGTCCGACGACGACGCCAAGAAACAGAGCCTGGTGATCAGCGTTGCTTACAATCTGCTCAAATTCTATGGGCCCGATAAAATCGCCATTGAGGTCGTGACCTTCGGACCCGGCATAGCGCTTTTGCGCGCTGACAGCCCGAATCGTAAATTCGTCGACAGCCTGGTCGCGCAGGGCGTGCGCTTCGACCTATGTATGAACACGGTGGATACCATCAAACGCGAAACCGGCCACGTTCCGCCATTTAACCCCAACGCCAAGCCGGTCGAAGCCGGTGTGGCGCAGATTCTTGCTCTCACCGAGAATGGCTATACGCTGGTGCGCCCCTGAGCTTGACGAGCCGGGGCCTCGGTCTCGCTGTCGCGCAAGTTGGCTTTGATTTCAAAGCTTTCGCGGGCCTTCTGCGTGAAGAAAGTGAGCCCCAAATCCCGGCCCGAAGCGGCTGAAATACCTTGATTTTTGCTGGAACAAGCCCCATGTGGCGTCGAGGCAAGCTTCAATTTGAGCCAAACGCTGGCAGGCTTGTCGATTCTCTCCTGTAAACGCGGATCCGCGCCATCTGGTGCCGGGGCTTGTTGGTCAGAACCCTGGTGCAAATGCGTTTATAGCTGACTTCTGATTGAGTGAAGGAGCACCACGCTCCCACGCCGAAGGAATGCTGAAAGATCGCTGCGCAATGACATTAATGCTGAAAGAGCCGCCCAGCGGCATGAGCGCGGAAGCGCTTTTTGAGCGCCTCGTCCCCGTGGCGCCTGAGGAGGCGACGCACGACGAGGCGGCGCACGAGGAGTCTATGCGCGAGGACGCCGGGCAATCCGACCTGTTCGAGCCGGGGGCATCGGCCAGTATCGCGTCCGCCGCTCATGAGACGCCAAGCGGGATCGCGGGGACGCCGCGAGCCGACACGTCGTTCTCTCGCGGGTTGGTCGATACCTATTTCCGTCAAATGGGCGATGCCCCATGGCTGACGCGCGAAGAGGAAATCGCGCTCGCCAAGCGCATTGAGGCTTCCCAAGAGACGATCCTCACCGCCTTGTGCAGCGTGCCGACGCTGATCGCGTTGATCGCGCGTTGGTGTCGCGACACCGTCGAAGGCGGCCTGCGCCTTGCCGATCTGGTCGAGCTCTCCGCTTCGGGCCAGGAAGCTGCGGCTCGCGACGGCGCGGGCAACGCCGTACCGGTTCCCGATTCGGACGAGGCCGAGGCCGAGGCCGCGGTCGGCCAGACCGCCGCAGCGACAGCGCGTCTAAAGACCGTTATCGCCATTGCGGACGAAATCGGCAAGTTGAGCCGAACCCGCATGGCGGCTATCGCCCGCGGCCGCGATCTGGGCAAAAAGAACGCAGCACGTCTGCACGGTCTCAAGTCCAGGCTTGCCGGCGAGGTGGCTGCACTGCCGCTGCATGCGGGCCGCGTCGCCCTCCTGATCGCTGAACTCGAGCGGCTGCGGCCGTCGCGCGGTGGCGTTGAGCAACGGCCCGCGGACGTGCTGCAATCCACTGGGCTGCCGATCGCCGAACTGCGCGACGTCCTCGTTCGGATCGGCAAGGCGCGCCGGGAAATCAATACGGCGCGCGAGCAGATGGTCAGAGCTCACCTTCGGCTGGTGGTGTCGATTGCACGAAAGTATCGCCGCCGGAGCTCGCTCGATCTGCTTGATCTGGTGCAGGAAGGCAACATTGGCCTCATGCACGCCATCGAGAAATTCGACTACAAGCGCGGCGTCAAAATCTCGACTTACGCGGTGTGGTGGATCCGTCAATCGATTGCCCGGGCGATCGCCGACCAGGCGCGCACCATTCGCATCCCCGTGCACATGACCGAACACGCCACCAAAGTCCTGCGCGAGCGTCGCCGGTTTTCTCAGAAGGAGGGGCGCGACCCCACCGCGGCCGAGATTGCCGCGCGGATGGGTATTGCCGCCGCGCGCGTCAATCAGGTGCTGTCGATGGTTCAGGAACCGACCTCGCTGGACGTACCGATCGGCGAAGATGGCGACGCGACCTTGGGCGATCTCATCCGGTCACCGGATGCCATCGATCCGCAAGCGTCGGTGGAAGCCGTCGCTTTGCGCAAGATCGTCGGCGAGGCGCTCGACGATTTGACGCCGCGGGAGCAGCGCATCCTGCGCATGCGCTTCGGCATCGGCGGGACCACAGACCACACCCTCGAAGAGATCGGCCAGCAATTTGGCGTCACTCGCGAGCGCATTCGACAGATCGAAGCCAAGGCTTTGGCCAAGCTCCGCGAGCCGCGACGCGCGCACAAGCTGGCGACGTTCGTCGAGACCTGATTCGCTTCAAGGCTTAGGGTGTCGGCCGAAAAGGGCCTTCGTCATCACCGACAGGCCGGAGATCGGCTTGGCGGCGGGGGGCATTGCCGAAGGCGCATCGGCTGTTCCTGCCTCTGCCGGGATCGCATCCGAAGAAGCCGCCGGCGATCTTTGTGCAAGTCGTGTGCGCAGATGGGCGGCGAACTGCCCGATGATCTGGGCCGCGGTCGCCTGGATCATGCCGACGCCGCGGCCGTATTGCGCGATCGCACCGGACAGCATGAGATCGGTATGGATCAGCACGATCGATCCGCCGTCCTTGGGCTCGACCTTGAAACTGGCGGCAGCATTCGCGGCGCCGCGGCCCTTGGCATCGCTACCCTGCGCCGTCACGCGCGCGCTGTACCCGGCATCGTCGACGTCGCCGAGTTGCACCTTGCCGGCAAACGCCAAGGCTACCGGTCCGAGCCGCACCGAGATTTTTCCTTTGTAGTTGCGCGCGTCGATGATTTCGGTGAGTTCAGCGCCCGGCATGCAGGGCGCCAGCCCTGCGACGTCCATCAACACCAGCCACGCTTGCTCCGGCGGCAGCGGGATCTCAAACGAATTATCGAAT
Source organism: Xanthobacteraceae bacterium (assembly GCA_049796395.1). Lineage (GTDB taxonomy): Bacteria > Pseudomonadota > Alphaproteobacteria > Rhizobiales > Xanthobacteraceae > BOG-931. The sequence goes on along the minus strand of JBARER010000166.1, from coordinate 7,812 downwards.
TCCATTTCCGCACTCTATTGTCGGACCGCCGCGGGCCAAACCGGCTTCGCCATGGCCGAATTGACGCTAGCGGCCGCCCGTACAAGAATCAATTCGATCGGCGGATCGCCTTCGATGCGATGATGTGGCGAGATATGGCGGCGCGGAACGGGACGATGCCATTTGAGCAAACCAGCAGGTGATCAGGCCGGCAAACGCGCGGTGAACGATCAAGCCGTAGCGGACTTGACCGGCTTGGCGGCCGCCGCGGCCGCGCATTTTCAAGCCGGCCGGCTTGCCGAGGCGGAAGCGGCTTACCAAGCCGCCTTGACGGGCGCACCCGGCAATTCGGCGATCATACTCAATCTCGGCGTTATCGCCGCCGCGCGCGGCCGACATCAGGATGCGATTGCCCGGTTTGGCGCCGTGATCGAACGCAAGCCGCGTTATGTCCCAGCCTATTACAATCGCGCGCTTGCGCGTCTCGCTCTCGGCCAGCGCAGAGGCGCAATCGACGACCTCAGTCGTGTTTGCGCGTTACAGCCCGAGCATTATGACGCGCATCGCGCGCTCGGCTTTTTGTGGCTCGCGGAGGGCGACAGGGGCCGCGCGCTCGATCATTTCGCCCGGACCTATGAGCTTCGGCGCGGCGACGACCGCTCGAACCTGGCGGCGAAATCCCTAACCCACGCGACCCGCGAAAAACTCTTGCACGATGCCGAGCAATTTCGCTTTCTGGCCAGCCCCGACCGGGGCCAGCGCTTCGGCGCCCTTGCTCGCGTCTACGAGGACGTCGCGCGGGATTTTCCGGATCACCTGGCGCAGCTCTCCGATCGACAAATGGGCCGCCTCGGAGACGATTATAACGGCCCTATCAATCTTCGTGCCGCACCGGAGATTGCCGGAAGCGCGGTCAAGGCGCGCGACGACCTCGGCGTTCTTCTTGAGGGTTTTCGCGCGGACCATGCCGGCGCCGTCTATTGTGACGACCTGCTCACGCCGGCCGCGCTCAAAGAGTTGAGATCATTCCTGTTGGAAAGTACGATCTGGCATGATTTCAACCACATCGGCGGTTTCGTTGCTTCCTATCTCGAGGACGGCTTGGCATGTCCGCTGATCCTGCAGATCGCCGATGACATCCGAGCCGTGTTCGCAGAGCTTTTGGCGCAGCAGCCGTTGGCGCAAGCCTGGGCGTTCAAGGGGCTCAAGCCCGCTTCGGCCATCGACGTGCATGCCGACGATGGCGCAATCACCGTGAATTTCTGGATCACGCCGAACGCAGCCAACCTCAAGCCCGAGCGCGGCGGCCTTGTCGTGACTTTGGCTCCGCCGCCCGACGATTGGAGCATCAGCGGATACGAGGCCGATCAAAAACGCATCGTCTCATTTTTGGAACAAGCGCCACAGAACAGGCTCACAGTGCCTTATAAAGAGAACCGGGCCGTACTCTTTCGATCCCAGCTGTTCCACTGGTCGGACGCGCCGGAGTTCGCCGCCGGCTATGACAATCACCGGATAAACCTGACTTTCATCTACGGCCGCCGGAGCACAGCCACCTGGGACAGCACCGTGCGGCCGCGCCATGCGTGGACCTCGATACCAAAATTGACACAGGTTGCCACCGGTTTTACCTAGGCCTATCGCACGCACCGGACCAGCCAAGCGCAAGCATCATGGAGCCCGCACCGAAGGGGAATTTCACCAATTCGGCGCTTCGCGTCGGCGACGCGGACCATTACCCGCAACGCGCGGTCGGCGAATTCATCGGCACCATCGTCGCCAATGATTTCGTCAACGAGGAATATAAGCATCTCGTCATGAACGTGCACGAGCATGCGCTCACGGCCTATGCGGGCCAGATGTTTCATCTGCTTTGCCCCTCGCCGGACGGCGCCGAAGTGTGGATGCGCCGCCCGATGAGCGTTTATCGGGTGAACAAGGCGGCGAGACAGATCGAGTTTCTCTACAAAGTCGAGGGCCGGGGCACGCGAGGCATGGCCCTGCTGCAGCCCGGCGACGAATTCAATATCGCCGGCCCGCTCGGCGCCGGATTTCGGCTGCGGCCGGACTGGAAGAATATCGTCGTGCTCGGCCGCGGCGTCGGCCTGGCGACGCTCGCGCCTTTGTCGCAACTCGCCGCCGAGCGCGGAGTCGGCGTCACCGCCATTCTTAGCGCCCGCAATCCCGGACTGCTCATGTCGAAAGACCTGTTTGAGAGCGTAGGCGCCCGGATCGTCAGCGTCGTCGACACCGACAACAGCAGTGCCGTCGAGCATGTCGAAACAATTCTCGAAGGGCTCTTGGCCGGGGGCAAAGCCGATGCTTTCTTTACCTGCGGCTCCAACCGCCTGCTCAAGCTCATGCAGCGGCTCGGGAAAAAACATGACATTCCGGGTCAAGTCGCCGTCGAGCAGATCATGGTTTGCGGCTTCGGCGCCTGCTACGTCTGCATGCGCACGTTCGAGGTGAACGGCGTGCGCGTGCTGCGGCGCGTCTGTCGCGACGGCCCGGTGTTCGACATGCAGGAGGCCGTTGCTTGGTAGATCTCTCGGTGAAGATCGGCGATCTGACGCTGCAAAATCCGGTAATGCCCGCCTCCGGGGCATTTTCCTGGGAATACAACGACGTCATCGATCTCAACCGGCTGGGCGCTTTGGTGGCCAAGACCATCTGCCGCGAACCGCGCCTGGGAAACCCGACGCCGCGCATGTCCGAAACCGAGGGCGGCATCATCCAATCGATCGGTTTGCCGGGCAAAGGCATCGACTATTTCATCGATCACATCGTCCCCGAATATGCCCGCTTCGAGGCGCCCTTGATCGTCAGTGTGTCCTCGGAAAGCATCGACGACTTCGCCGCGCTGGCGCAAGAATTGAGCGTGCCGGACGTCGCCGTCATCGAAGCCAATATCTCCTGCCCGACCCGAAACCCGACCGGCGGCAATTTCGCAATGCACGAGGACTACACCAGGGACTGCATCAAGGCGATGCGAGGCAAGACCGACAAGCCGCTCTGGGTGAAGCTTTCACCCAATGCCGGCGACATCGTCTCGATCGCGCGTGCCGCCGAGCAAGCCGGCGCCGACGCCTTGGCGATTGCCAATACCTTTTTGTCGCTGAAGATCAGGACCGACAACTTCCGCCCCGCCCTCGGCAATAAGTTCGGCGGCTTGGTCTCGCCGGCCTTGAAGCCCATTATCATGCGCATGGTTTATCAGGTCGCCAAGGCCGTCAAGATTCCGATCGTCGGCATCGGCGGCGTGACCAAGGCCGAAGACGTCGTCGAATATATGCTCGCCGGCGCCAGCGCCGTTGGCGTCGGCTATGCCGGCTTCCGCAACCCGACCGCGCTGATCACCATCATCGACGATCTCGCGAAATGGTGCGACGAACGCGGCATCAAGAAAGTGTCGGAACTGATCGGCGCCGTGCGCGATCAGGACATGGAGACGGATACGCTGGTGGCGGCGTCTCTCGGCGTTTGATTTCGGCTGCTGCGCTGCCGCTACGTTCCCAAGCCGGCTCACACTTCTAACCGTCGACAAACCCCCAATTTTTTCAGGCAACCGGATTATGGTGCGATGCAGCGCTAGCCGCCGCTCGCTCGCCGGATTCTACGCGTGGAGCTTCTGTCACAAAAATGCAGCGCGCCGTGGCTAGCGTCATGGCTGGGGCGCTGGTCGCGACGAGCAATCGGAACGGCCGGCGAGTAGGCGTGCGAATTCGAACGACATCCATCGATGGTCCGCCACGGCAGCGTCGCCTTCCGCATCGCCGTGAATGCGGCGAATGATTTTTCACGCGAATGGCAACGGCGATCTTTAGAGGACATTCGGCAATGAGTGACAACGCAATACCTGGCCGGCTGGCGCCGGTACCCGCCAAGACCGTGCAGGAATACATCGACGAACTGCCGGTGTGGTCCGATGGGACCACGCTGAAATCTACGCCCATGACGGGCATGCAGTGGCGCATCTGGGGGCTGGCAGCTTCTGGCAAGTTCTTCGAGGGCTTCGTGGTGTTCATGGGCGGCGTGACCGTGCCGCTGATCACGCGTGAATTCGGATTGAGCGCTGGCGAGGCGGGACTCGTCACCTCGGCCAGCCTCGCCGGCATTCTGGTCGGCACCATCCTGCTCGGCGGCCTGTCGGATTATTTCGGCCGCAAGCTCATGTTCATCGCCGAGATGGTTATCTTCTGCCTGTTCCTGGCGCTGCTGATCATGGTGGGGGGTTTTTGGTCACTGGTGATCTGCCTGTTCGGCATCGGAATGGCGCTCGGCTGTGACTACCCGACCGCGCATATGATTATTTCCGAGAGCATTCCTAGCGCGTCGCGCGGCAAGCTGGTGCTCGGTGCCTTCGCCTTCCAGGCGGTGGGCGCCATGAGCGGCATCGCGGTCGGGGCCCTCGTGCTCGTACTCGACCCAGACCTCGACGCCTGGCGGTGGATGTACGCGACCGCACTGGCGCCGGCACTGATCATCACCATCGGCCGCTTCTTCATCCCGGAAAGCGCCAACTGGCTGATCGTGCGCGGCGCACACGAACACGCCGAAAAAGCCGTGACACGCCTGCTCCAACGTAAGCCGGTCTACCCGGCGAAAGTGGAGCTGATACGCCATGTCGTCGATGAGCACAGCGCTTCGAAACAGAGCTTTTTCGCGCTTTTCAATTCGAAAAATCTCCGCGCCACCATCTTCTCTTCGGCACCGTGGCTGTTCCAGGATCTCGGCACTTACGGCATCGGCGTTTTCACGCCGACCCTGATCGCTGCCGCGCTTGGCAGCGGGCCGGACAAGATTCGCAGCCCCGCCGACCTGATTGCGAGCGGCATCCATTCGGCCGAGGCCGCGGCGCTGACAACGTCGCTGCTCATCGTCGGCATCATCTTTGCCATCGCGCTGTCGGACAGCTTGGGACGCATCCGATTGCAGGTCTTCGGCTTCCTCGGCTGCGCGGTCGGCTTGGGTATTGCCTCGCTGTCGATCGACGCGGCGGGCTCGACCAAGCTCTATCTCATCATGGCCGGTGTGATGCTGTTCAACTTCATGACCAATCTTGGCCCCAACGCGCAAACCTACCTACTCGCGGGCGAGGTATTCCCGACTGAAGTCCGCGGCATGGGTGCCGGCTTCGCGGCGATGATCGGCAAGGTCGGCGCGGTTGCCACCACCTACGGCTTCCCGATCCTGCTGGTCACCATCGGTACTCGCTCGCTACTTTACGGCCTCGTCGTCAGTTCCGTGCTGGGTGCGATCGTAACCTGGTTGTACCGCATCGAAACCACCGGCGTGAACCTCGATACCATCGGCCGTGAGCCGCAAGCGCAAAAGCCTGAACCCCAAAAGGTGGCCGCATGATCGCGTTTTCCCATCGCTCTCGGAGCTCCGGTCCGGGCTTGCTTGCAGCAACATTGATCTCGACTGCGATTGGCGTATTGGCGGCGGCTCCGTCACAGGCTGCCAGCATCACACTCAACGAAACCGGCTCCACGCTGCTCTATCCGCTGTTCACTCAGTGGATTCCCGACTATGCCAAAGTGGTGCCTGACGTGACGGTGACTGCCGCGGCGACCGGCTCCGGCGCCGGCGAGCAAGCGGCGCTCGCAGGTAAGGTGAGCATCGGCGCCTCCGATGCCTATCTCTCCGACAAGGTGGCGTCGCAGAACCCGGATATCCTCGATATCCCGGTCGCCATCTCGGCTCAGACGATCAATTACAACCTTCCGGGTCTCGACGGCGCGAATATCAAGCTCGATGGCACGACGCTGGCCGCGATCTATTCCGGTACCGTCACGCAGTGGGACGATCCTGCGATCAAAGCGATGAACCCAGGCGTGACGCTGCCGCACCAGACGATCGTTCCGGTCCGCCGTGCCGAGGGCTCGGGCGACACCTTCATCTTCACTCAGTTCCTGGATTTTGCGACCGAGACTCGCGCCGCCGAGCCCGGGTACGACGCCACAATCTCTGGGACCAACATGGGCACCATTATCGCTTGGCCGAATGTTGGCACCGCTATCTCCTGGCCCAGTGTCGCCGCGGAAAAGACCGCGACCGGCAATGATGGCCTCGTTTCGACACTCGCCGCGACCCCTTACGCGATTGGTTATGTGGGGATCAGCTACGCGAGCCAGGCCGCCAAAGCCGGTCTTGGTACGGCGATGATCAAGAACGAAGACGGCAAGTTCATGCTTCCCACGCCGCAGTCGATCGCCCACGCCGCCGCCCGGCTCGACCCTCGCACGCCGTCATATGAGCGCATCACCCTCATCTTCGCCCCCGGCGACGACAGCTACCCCCTGGTCAACTACGAATACGCCATCGTTTCGAAAAAGCAGCCCGATGCCGCAACGGCCGACGCGCTGCGTAGCTTCCTGCTGTGGAGCATCTCGGAAATCGGCGGTAACAGCGATAAATATCTCAATTCCGTCGGCTTCCTGCCGCTGCCAAATTTCGTCCGCGGACTGAGCGAAGCGCAGATCGCGGAGATCAAAGCCGCGAATACCGGCGACTAGAGCTGAAAATATCGTATTGCTAAAACGGCCGCCGCCTCGGCGGCCGTTTTCTTTTTCACCAGCTATCGCAACGTCGGTGCAAATCCTGCACAGCACGAAGCAGAATGGCTCGCCAACCGAAGCTCGCGCCCAGTTCGCACCGCCCGCCTTCGCTAAAGCTACGGCGGGCAACCTTCGCGTCGCCGCGCGAGCGAAGGTTGGTGGGGGACGCAGTCGCAGTCGAACCTGTCTCTACTTGCAAATTCCCTGCTAACAGGGAAAAGAACAGGGATTTTTTCGATTCCGAGGCTGCTTTTCGGTTTCGAGGCCCCGCTGGCCCAATGATTTCGGGTACTTAGTATCAAATTCCCTACTCGTCGGAGCAGGGAATTTTTATGAAAAAACAGGGAATTTCAGGGTCCGATTAGGGAATTTTCACTGCGCCTGAAATCAACGGGGGAGCCCCTCCCCATTCATCCATGAATCAATTCGCGTGAGCATCTCTGCGATGATGCTGCGCGCATCCAAAAGCATTTTTGCAGCAATGATCTGCTCTCGACCGGCCAAGCGGAGGACAATCTCCAGCGCGCCGTTCGAGTGCCGAATGATATCCAGCAAATGCTCCCCACGTGGTCCTCGCCTCCCCGCGAACCAGTTTTTGACCGTTCGCTCGTTTGCCCCGGTCCACCGCATGACCGTCTTCACGGCCTGATGGCTGTCGCCCAGTTCGGCACGTAACGCGGCAGCGATTGCCGCCGGGTAGTTTATGTTGCCTTTTCTGCCTCCGGCGCCATTCGGAAAATAGTTGCCCTTTTTCGGAAACATCTTTCCCCATCTCCACAGTTAGACTGAGCGAGGCCGGGTCCTCGACGGTAGATGGCTGGTGGGATGAGCGTTGTGAATGTTGGTCGGTCTGAAGGCGTTAGTGGGCGTGCCGAAACGGTGCCCGCAATGGCCGCACGCGCTGCCGAGTATGTCCGGATGTCTACGGAACATCAGAAATACTCTACGGAGAACCAGGCAGAAGCGATCCAGCAGTATGCGGCTAGGCGTGGCCTGGCGATTGTTCGCACCTATGCTGACCAAGGCAAGAGCGGGCTTCGCTTGGACGGGCGGGATGCTCTCAAGCAGCTTATTACCGACGTCCAAGATGGGACGGCCGACTTCACGACCATCCTTGTCTATGACGTGAGCCGCTGGGGCCGATTTCAGGACGCGGACGAAAGCGCCTACTACGAGTACATCTGCAAGCGAGCAGGTATCGCCGTCCAGTATTGCGCAGAACAGTTCGAAAATGACGGTAGCCCGGTCTCTACCATTGTAAAGGGCGTTAAAC
>JBARER010000165.1:0-15549 GCA_049796395.1 Xanthobacteraceae bacterium | reverse complement strand
ATAACATCCTCAATCGCCTCAAACCCCAGCCGCGCGGCGACGCCGACGAGGCGCGGCTTTTAGCGCTCCGCGAAAAGCTGCTCGCGGCGCGGGGAAGCCGCGTGCGCCCAGGCCTCGACGACAAGGTGCTCGCCGACTGGAACGGCATGATGATTGCGGCGCTGGTCAACGCCGGGCTGCTGTTCGGCGAGGCATCGTGGATCGACTTAGCCCAACGCGCTTTCGCTTTTATCGCCACCGGGATGACGCAAGGTGACCGGCTCGGCCATTCATACCGCGAGGGCAAGCTGAAATTTCCCGGACTTGCTTCGGACTTCGCGGCCATGATCCGGGCAGCGCTTGCGCTATACGAAGCGACCGGCCAGCGCGCCTTCCTCGATCAGGCGCTCGCCTGGCAAAACGCGCTCGACCGCGACTACGCCGATGCCGCGACCGGAACCTATTATCTCACCGCTGCCGACGCCGAAGGCCTTGTCATCCGTCCGGCCGCGACGACCGACGAGGCGACTCCCAACCACAATGCCGTTGCCGCGCAGAATCTCATCCGGCTTGCCGCACTCGCCGGCGACGACGCCTGGCGCGCCAAGGCCGATCGTCTGATCGCGGCGATCGCGCCCGCGGCAAGGGAAAATCTCTACATGCACATGGCGCTGTTCAACGCCATCGATCTGCGGCTGCGCGCCACGCAGATTGTGGTCACCGGGGAGGGGCCCGCCGCCGACGCACTCCTCACCGCCGCCCGCAAACTGTCGCCGCTTGACCGCATCGTCATGGCCGCACCGACGGCGCAGGCGTTGCCGCACGATCACCCGGCGCGACAAAACATCGCTGCCGCGCGCGCGCAGGCTTTTGTTTGCGTCGGTGAGCGTTGCTCATTACCGGTGAGCGAGCCGGACGGCCTCAATGCCGCCATCGAGGCGGTGCGACATTCATGACGGTGCAATTCATCCGTAGATGGTGTGTGCTCAATAGCAGGCAGTCCTTTTTGCAGGGTGATGCACAGCAAGGGAACTTATTCATGCGAAACGGGATCGTCTTGGCTTTAGCCCTGACCGCACTATCGGCGACCGGCGCCCGCGCCGACCAGTGGTGCGGCTACGCCACGCAAAAAAACGCCGTGGTGCAATGCGGCTACATGACCTCAGCCTCTTGCGAGAATGCGGTCGGCAAAGGTGGAATGTGCTTCGTCGATCCCGATCTGGCGCTTAACGCCAGCCGCGCGACTCCGGTCATCGTCGCTAAGACGCCGCCGCGCAGCTGAGCGCTGCGCTCGCGCTAGATTCTATTGGAGCATGATCTTTTCGGAAAACCGGATTCAACCCCCGGATCAAGTCCGAGGGCAGGCTTTTTCCGGATCATGCTCTAGGTATTCATCGAGTCGAAGAACTCGCTGTTGCCCTTGGTATTGCGCAGCTTGTCGAGCAGGAAGTCGATGGCATCCATGGTGCCCATCGGATTGAGAATCCGCCGCAAGACGTACATCTTCTTGAGCTGATCGGGCGGGACCAGGAGCTCTTCCTTGCGCGTGCCGGACCGGGTGATGTCCATGGACGGGAAAGTGCGCTTGTCGGCGACTTTGCGGTCGAGGATGAGCTCGGAATTGCCGGTGCCCTTGAACTCTTCGAAAATCACTTCGTCCATGCGGCTGCCGGTATCGATCAACGCGGTGGCGATGATGGTCAGCGAGCCGCCTTCCTCGATATTGCGCGCGGCGCCGAAGAAGCGCTTCGGCCGCTGCAGCGCGTTGGCGTCAACACCACCGGTCAGCACCTTGCCGGATGAGGGCACCACGGTGTTGTAGGCCCGGCCGAGCCGCGTGATCGAATCGAGCAGGATGACCACGTCGCGGCCGTGTTCGACCAGGCGCTTGGCCTTCTCGATCACCATCTCGGCGACCTGCACATGGCGCACCGCCGGCTCATCGAAGGTCGAGGACACAACCTCGCCCTTCACCGAGCGCTGCATGTCGGTGACTTCTTCCGGACGCTCGTCGATCAACAGCACGATCAGATAGCATTCGGGATGGTTGTGCGTGATCGAATGGGCGATGTTCTGCAGCAGCACGGTCTTGCCGGTGCGCGGCGGCGACACGATCAGCGCACGCTGGCCTTTGCCGACCGGCGCAACGATGTCGATCACGCGCGCGGAAAGGTCCTTCTTGGTCGGATCGTCGTATTCCATCTTCAGCCACTCGTCGGGATAGAGCGGCGTCAGATTGTCGAAATTGACCTTATGGCGGGCCTTTTCGGGGTCCTCGAAGTTCAGCGAATTGACCTTGAGCAGCGCGAAATACCGCTCGCCTTCCTTGGGGCTGCGGATATGACCGTCGATGGTGTCGCCGGTGCGCAGGCCGAAGCGGCGGATTTGCGACGGCGAGACGTAGATATCGTCCGGACCGGGCAGGTAGTTCGCTTCCGGCGAGCGCAGAAAGCCGAAGCCGTCGGGCAATACCTCGACGACGCCTTCACCGACGATGTCGGTTTCGCGGGCGGAGAGCTGCTTGAGGATGGCGAACATCAGCTCCTGCTTGCGCATGGTCGGGGCGTTCTCGACCTCAAGCTCCTCGGCGAAGGAGACGAGTTCGGCCGGAGTCTTGCCCTTGAGTTCTTGGAGTTTCATTTCCTGCATATGCAGAATGTCCTGTGGGGAATGAGGGCCAGCGGTGGAATTATTTTGTGGTTTCGCTGGCGAAAGGAAAATCGCAGGTCTTGACCAGTGAGGTCTTGGCTAGTCAGGGCGGTCAGGTCTTAGGAAGTGAAGGACTTGAGGCCCTGGCCCTGATGCATTTGACGGCTCCAGATTCACCGGAGCCATAACGCAACTGCATCCGCCTACGTGGGGTGGGATTGCGCTAAGATAAGAAAAGTCCGCACATCAAGCAAGAGCGGTCAGCAAACTAAAGCGAATTTTGCACTGGCAACGCGGTAGCGTCAGAACGGTTTCACCACCGCCAAGATGACGATCACGATCAAGAAAACAGTCGGCAGCTCATTGATTATCCTATAGAATTTCTGCGAATGCCGGTTGTTATCGGCGGCAAAATCCTGGCGCCAGCGGGCCAGAAACCCGTGCAGGACCATAAGACCAAGCACCAGCACCAGTTTGGCGCCAAGCCACCCCGACGCGAACCAGCCATAGCGAGAATCAGGCCCGTTCCAGGCCAGCCAGAGCCCGAGCAGCCAGGTCGCGATCATCGCCGGATTGATGATGCCGCGCAGGAGCCGCCGCTCCATCACCTTGAAGGTCTCCGACTGGACGGACCCCTTTTCCGCGGCGCAGTGATAGACGAACAGCCGCGGCAGATAGAGCATGCCTGCCATCCAGGCGATGATGGCGATGACATGGAAGGCCTTGATCCACAGATACATCGGGGTTCGGCCGCCTCCCTAGTTACGCGCGACCGCGAACGCGCGCGATCATTCGCTCGACATGCGCGATCGGCGTTTCCGGCAGCACGCCATGGCCAAGATTGAAAATAAACGGCCCCTCCGAAAACGCTTCCACCACGGCATCGACCGACCGATCCAGCGCAGCTCCCCCGGCCAGTAGCACCAACGGATCGAGGTTGCCCTGTACCGGGCGTAATTTTTGAATGCGCTCGCGGGCAAAACTGAAATCAATCATCCAATCAAGCCCAACGGCATCGACGGCGACGTCAGCCACGTACCGCTCAAGCTTGGTTCCGGCGCCGCGCGGAAAGCCGATGATCTTCGCTCCCGGAATTTTTGCCCGCACCATGGCCGCTATTCGCGCGCAAGGCGCGATGCACCATTTCCGAAATTCCTCCGGCGGCAATACGCCGGCCCAGGTATCGAAGATCTGCACCGCGTCAACGCCGGCCTCGAACTGCCGCGTCAAATAACTCGCCGATGCCACAATCAAAATCTCGATCAGCCGGCCGAACACCTGCGGATGACAATAGGCGAACGTCCGCGTCGTACCCTGGTCGTGGCTGCCGCCTCCTGCAATCATGTAGGTCGCGACGGTCCAGGGCCCACCGCAGAAGCCGAGCAGCGCAACGGCCGCAGGAAGCACAGTCTTGACGCGCTCGATGGTTTCGTAGACCGGCGCAAGCTTCTCCTGGTCGAGCTCCACCTGAAGCCCCATCACGGCCGGCTCGTCCAGCGCATCAAGCCGCGGGCCCTCGCCCTCCACAAAACTGACGTGCCGGCCAAGCGCATGCGGCACCACCAGAATATCCGAGAATAAAATCGCAGCATCGAAACCAAACCGCCGCACCGGCTGCAATGTTATCTCAGCTGCCAGCTTCGGATTAAAGCACAGATCGAGGAAACTATCCGCGGTTTGCCGAATTGCCCGGTATTCGGGAAGATACCTTCCCGCTTGGCGCATCAGCCAAACCGGCGGGATCGCAGTTCGCTCGCTCGCCAGCGCCTGCATGAGAGGTTTGATCACAGAGATATCCAGCACACTTTATTCCCTACTCAAATAGACTCTTAGAATCTGTTGTAGTGCTTGGTCGGTTGATTAGACTCATACATCTGCGTCCACATTTCATCCACGACTTACCCACATTTCCTCATCTCGGTACGCCAATATCGCGAACGATCGGTAGCGCTGATCTTGCGGTATGGCGTGGGCGTTTTCGCAACCGTTTTCCCGATGCTTTCCACATTTCACCGCTGCTCCAGGGCGCTGCTGATTTACCGGCGGGGAAGGCACGGGTGTGGATGGCGGCAGGGCTCATCCCGCCAGGTGCTTGCACGGCACGCCAAGGCATGGCCTTCTCCACAACCATCGACAGGTTGTCCCGTCGAGTTTCGGTGATTCCATGGCGCAAGCCGTCGGCTATTTTCACCTTCATCTTATTTCGGATGCCACCGGCGAAACTCTGATCACGGTCGCTCGGGCCGTGGCGGCGCAATACACCAAGGCAATGCCGGTCGAGCACGTGCATCCGCTGGTTCGCACCCAGAAACAGCTCGACCGGGTGCTGGCCGAAATCGAGGAATCGCCGGGGATCGTGCTCTATACCTTGCTCGAGGCGAACCTAGTCCAAAGGCTGGAGGCTAAATGTCGGGAGCTCGGTCTGCCCTACCTGTCGATCCTTGGACCGGTATTGCACTTGTTCCAGGCCTATCTTGGCGCTGAATCGACCCACAAGGTCGGCGCTCAGCACACGCTCAACGCCGAGTATTTCCGCCGGATCGACGCGTTGAATTATACGATGCTGCACGATGACGGCCAGCAGGGTGACGATCTTGAAGAGGCCGACGTGGTGCTGGTCGGCGTGTCGCGGACCTCGAAGACACCGACCTCGATCTATCTCGCCAATCGCGGCGTAAAAACCGCGAATGTGCCGCTGGTGCCCGGTGTGCCGCTGCCGCCGCAGGTCGAGCGCTTGAACCATCCCCTGGTCGTGGGTCTGTACGCCACGCCGGAGCGGATCGTGCAGATTCGGCAAAACCGCCTGCTCGGGCTCAAAGTGCATCGCGACGACGACCAATATATCGACCGCGTCGCGGTCGCCGAGGAGATTGCCGCTTCGCGCAAGCTCTGCGCCAAGCACAATTGGCCGTTGATCGACGTGACCCGGCGTTCGATCGAAGAAACCGCGGCCGCGGTTCTCGCGCATCTCGGCGAGCGTCGCCGGCAACGCGCCTTGTGAGCGGCGGCGATGGCGCTGTGGCTTGCCCGCCAACCGCTCGTGCTGGCCTCGCGCAGCAAGGCCCGGCAAATGCTGCTGACCGCCGCCGGCGTAGCGGTCGAGGTAAGACCCGCCGATATTGACGAGCGGGGCCTTGAGGCTGCTGCCGCAGTGGCGGAGCCTGGCGCGATCGCCGGATTTCTGGCCCGGGCGAAGGCCGCCGCCGCCGCGGCGCTTTGCCCCGGCCGCCTGACGCTCGGCGCCGATCAAACCCTTGCGCTTGGCGCGCAGTGCTTTGCCAAGCCTGCCGACTTGGCGGAGGCGCGCGCGCAGCTTTGCGCATTACGCGGCCAAACGCATGAGCTTTATTCGGCGATCGCCTTCGTGAAGGACGACACGGTTCTTTTCGAGGAAATTGGTGTTGCGCGGCTGACGATGCGTGCGTTTTCAGACCGGTTTCTCGACCAATATCTCGCGACGGTCGGCGCCGCGGCGACAACGAGCGTCGGCGGCTATCAGATCGAAGGTCCTGGCGCACAATTGTTCGAGCGCGTCGACGGCGACTATTTCACGGTGCTGGGATTGCCGCTCTTTCCGGCATTGGATTTCTTGCGTCGCCAGGGCTGTCTTGCGTCATGAGCGGCGACGGACCTTTCGTGCTGTGCCTGACCGGCTCGCTCGGCATGGGCAAATCGACGGCGGCCAGGTTTTTCGCCGCCGCCGGCGTTCCGGTGCACGATTCCGATGCCGTGGTGCACGCGCTGTACGAGGGCGAAGCCGTAACTTTGGTCGAACGGGCCTTTCCCGGCTCGAGCGCGAACGGCAAGGTCGACCGGTCAAAGCTCGCGGCCATGGTGCTCAACGATGCGGCCGCGCTTGCGCGGCTGGAAGCGATCGTTCATCCCCTGGTGTTCGCTTCGCGCGAACGGTTCCTCGCGCAAGCCCGCGATCGCGGTATGCCGGTGGTGCTGTTGGACGTGCCGCTGCTTTTCGAAACCGGCACCGATTGCCATTGCGACGCCATCGTCGTCGTCTCGGCGCCGCTTGAGGTTCAGCGCCGGCGCGCTTTCGAGCGGCCCGGCATGACCGAAGACAAATTCACGGCTATTTTGCGCAAACAGATGCCGGACGCGGAAAAGCGGCGACGGGCCGATTTTATTCTCGATAGTTCACAGAGTTTCGATCATACCCGCGCGCAAATTGGCGACATTTTGCGACGCGTGGCTACAATGCCGCGACGGCGCCGCTGATTCGCGGCAGGATTTCGCGACAGGACTTCGCAGCAAGATTTGGCGGCATTACCATGCGCGAGATCGTATTCGATACCGAGACGACCGGACTGGACCCGCTGCAGGGCGATCGGCTGGTTGAAATCGGCTGCATCGAGCTCGTCAACCGCTTTCCCACCGGCCAGATATTTCATTGCTATTTCAATCCCGAGCGCGACATGCCGGAGCAGGCCATGAAGATTCACGGCCTGACCAGCGTATTTCTCAGTGACAAGCCGCTCTTCGCGCACAAGGTGGCGGAACTCATCGACTTCCTCGGCGATGCGCAATTGATCGCTCATAATGCGATGTTCGATCTGTCTTTTCTGAACGCCGAGCTGGAGCGGGCCGGCCATATCGCGGTCGCCCGCGAGCGCATGATCGACACGCTTCTCATCGCGCGGCGCAAGCATCCCGGCGGCTCGAATCGGCTTGACGATCTATGCGTGCGCTACGCGATCGACAATTCGCGACGCACCAAGCACGGGGCGCTGCTCGATGCCGAGCTTCTGGCCGAGGTCTATATCGAGCTGATCGGCGCGCGCCAGGCGCAGCTTATTCTCTCGCAGGCGGCGGCGCCCGCCGCCGCTGGGCATGAGCCCATCGTGCTGCGCGAACGTCCGGCGCCACTTGCTGCGCGCTTGAGCGATGACGGGCGCGCCGCACATCGCCTGTTCATCACCAGCCTCGGTGAAAACGCCGTTTGGCGCGATTACATCAGCTTAGATTGATGGGCTGACCGGGACCGGGACCCGAGGGTTGACCGGACGCCATGCGCTGCCGGTACAAAGCCACGAAGTCTATCGGTTCCAGCAACAGCGGCGGAAAACCGCCGTTGCGTGTCGCGGTCGCGACGATTTCGCGC
Source organism: Xanthobacteraceae bacterium (assembly GCA_049796395.1). Classification (GTDB taxonomy): domain Bacteria; phylum Pseudomonadota; class Alphaproteobacteria; order Rhizobiales; family Xanthobacteraceae; genus BOG-931. Next base: position 7,808 of record JBARER010000165.1, on the reverse strand, counting down.
GCGAACGGAAAAATCAGCCGCGGGCACTCGATCATGACCATCGGCTGCATGCTTTCCGGCGGCACATTGACGATGCGGAATACGCCGCAATACATCAGCTCGAAGCCGAACAGCAGCATGCCCTGCGCTTCGGCCTTGCCGTCCAGGCGCAGCGTCACTTCCACGTCAGTTTGACTGAGCGGCGCAGCGTCCACGCCGACATTGACATTGATGCTGGGCTGCTGCGCACTTGGTGCCATCGAACGTGGCGCGTTCGGATTTTCGAACGAAAAATCCTTGACGTACTGGACCAGGATGCCGATCTGCGGCGCTGGGATTTGCGGCACGTCCGGCTGCGGCGCGGGGCCGCCATTGGTCGATGACATCCATACTCTCCGCTGGGCTTGGGGCTTGGCTAACATAGGGCAGGAGGGCGAACAATGCCGGCCGCGCTGCGTGGCCAATAGCTGCGTGGCCAGCTGCGAGTCACCGCGGCCCAGTCACTGCGACCCTGGAACCGCGGCCCAGCGGTCGGCATCGATAGCGACGGATTTGCCTAAAAGCTTGTCAGGCCGGCGGGCTTCGGTTGTTGGCGCAACGGGGATGATCGTCTAGTCTTGACCCGCAGCACGCTCTAATGATGGCCGGCTGCTACTGGATGGCTTCCGCAGCATGCCTACATAATGCGGGGAACCCCCGGGTCAGCTTAAAGGCGGTGGTCGGCTCGAACCATTGCAACATGCCGTTTTGTTCAAGCGCGGCCGAAGGAATGCCCCGAAAGAATGCCCGACGTGTTTGACATCTACACCATCATATTCCTGGCGCTTGCGGTTTTCATATTCCTGCGCCTGCGCAGCGTATTGGGCCAGCGCACCGGCCGGGAGCGGCCACCCTATGACCCCTATTCGGCGCGCGAGCCCGTGCGCAGTCCGGCCAACGACAAAGTGGTGACCTTGCCGCCGCGGCCCGCCGAAGCGGCCGCGCGTCCGGTCGAAGCGGCGCCAGCGACCGCGGACCGCTGGAAGGATATCGCCGAGCCCGGCTCGACCGTGGCTACCGGCCTCGACGCCATCGTCGCCGCCGATGCGAGCTTCGACGCCAAGCATTTTATCGCCGGCGCGCGCGCCGCTTACGAAATGATCGTTACCGCTTTCGCCGGCGCCGACCGCCGGCAGTTGCGCAGCCTGTTGTCGAAGGAGGTATTCGACGGCTTCGACGCCGCGCTCACCGAGCGCGAGCGCCGCAGCGAAACTCTCGAGACGCGATTTGTTTCGATCGACGCTTCGACCATCACCGCGGCCGAGCTGCGAAACCGCACCACCGCGCAAATCACGCTCCGCTTTGTGTCGAAGCTGGTTTCCGCCACCCGGGATCATGCCGGCAGCGTGATCGACGGCAATGCCGAAAGGGTCACGGACGTTACCGATATATGGACCTTTGCGCGCGATGTGGCTTCGCGCGATCCAAACTGGAAAGTGGTCGCTACCGAAGCCGGGCAATGAGGCCGACATGAGGTCGCCCTCGGCACCGCATCGAAGCCTGCTCCTGCTTGGTCTCTTCATCGTTCTTCTTTGGCTGCCGTGGCCGGCCGTTGCGCAACAGACCGATGCGCCAAAAACTGTTGCGCCAAAGAATTGGCCGATCAAATTCCGCGATACGCAATACGAGCCGGTCGACTGGACCGAACTCGACGGCTGGAACAGCGACGATCATGCCGCGGCGTTTGCCGCCTTTGTCACTAGCTGCCGCACGCTCGACGCCAAGCATAATAACCGCGAGCGCGATCTCAGCGCGATCCCTTTGGCGCTCAAGGATATTTGCCAGCGCGCCAAAGAAGCCGTTCCGCTCGATGAAGACGGCGCGCGCCAATTCTTCGAAGATAATTTTCGGCCGATCCTGATCAGCAGGCTCGGCGACACCGCGGGCTTTCTCACCGGCTATTACGAGCCGATCATAGACGGCTCGCGCGTGCCGACCGGGCAGTTCACCGCGCCGCTCTACCGCCGGCCGCCCAATCTCGCAGTCTCCGGCTGGCGCCGGCTCGGCAAGAATGTTTTTCCGAGCAAGGGAGTGTTCGTCGGCCGCCGGGTCGGGCGCCGCAAGATCGTGCCGTATTACACGCGCGCCGAGATCGAAGACGGAGCTCTCGACGGCTGGCACCTGGAGATTTGCTATCTGCACGACCAGGTCGACGTGCTGTTCGCGCAAATTCAAGGGTCTGCGCGCATCAGGCTGGAAGACGGCACCATCCTGCGCGTCAACTACGATTCCCATAACGGCTGGCCGTACACCCCGGTCGGCCGCATCCTGATCGACGACAAGCTCATGACGAAGGATCAGGTGTCGATGCAAAGCATCCGCACCTGGATGGAGGCCAATCCGGATTTGGCCAACGAAGTGCGCCAACAGAACAAATCTTATGTGTTCTTCCGCATCACCGGGCTGTCGACCGAGGACGAAGCGGTAGGCGGGGAGGGCGTGGAACTGATGCCCGGCCGCTCGATCGCGATCGACCGCGCGCTGCATGCTTACGGCACGCCGTTCTTTATCGAGGCCGAGCTGCCGATCGCCAACCAAAAGGCGGAGACCAAATTCGACCGGCTGGTCATCGCCCAGGATACCGGTTCGGCAATCGTCGGACCGGCGCGCGCCGACATCTATTTCGGCGCCGGTGACGAAGCCGCGCGCATCGCCGGCCGCATCAAGAATGCCGGCGAATTCGTCATGCTCTTGCCGCGCCAGCTCGATCCGGTGGCGGCGGGGCGCGACTTGCCGCTGCCGCCCGAGCGGCCGAGTACCTTCAGTCTCAGTGCGACCACCATGGCCGATCCGACTGCGGTCGATCCTACGGTTGACGATCCGCCGCTTCCCGAAGCCAAGCCGGCGCTGACGCCGAAGCCCAATGGCGGCAGACGGCGAAAAAAATGAACCGGCGCCGCCATGTCAGCGAGGACGAGGAAGCGCTATGGACGACGATCGCGCGCTCGGTGACGCCGCTGCGAAAAGCCAAAGCGGGCGACAAGCCAACCGCCAAGCCGCCGGTCTCGGCTAAGGAAGAACCCTCCGCGCGGCCGCGACCAGTTGGTAGAGCCGAAAAGGCTGCGCCGCCCGAGCATCGTCCGCTTCTGCCGCTTGTTTCGCTCGACCGCCGGTTCAAGCAGCGCGTCGCTCGCGGCCGCCACGCCATTACGGCGCGGCTCGATCTGCACGGCCTGACTCAACGTCAGGCGCACGCGGCGCTCATCGACTTTCTGCGCCAAGCGCAGGCCGACGGCGCCGCCATTGTTCTTGTGGTCACCGGCAAAGGCTCCGGCAAAATTGCGCATGACGGCGGCGAGCGCGGCGTCTTGCGCCGGCAAGTACCAATGTGGCTGGCGTTGCCGGAATTCCGCCGCTTCGTCGTCGGCTTCGACGAGGCTCACGCCGGTCATGGCGGGGCGGGCGCGCTTTACGTGCGGCTGCGCCGCGCGCGGTAGTTTCCGCGCATTAACGTTAATACTGGGAAAGCCACATAAGCCGCATCAATTGGTCAATTTGTCCTGCAACAAACGGTGTCAGCCAGAGAGCGCTGTTGCGTGTAGGAGTTCGCGATGTCCGACAATCTTGCCGCTTCGACGCAGCATTCGTCGTCGCGCACCAATGCGGCCGATACGCGGGTGTTGGCCCAGGTCGAGAAATGGATGGCGCTGATCCGCGAGATCAAACGCGAGCGCGGCGCGAATTAGTCGATCTTGATGCCGGCGGTTTTGATCACGCCGATCCATTTTTCCGTGTCTGCCTGCAGCCATTTGCGCAGCTCTTCGGGCGAGGAGCCCTGCGCCGTATAGGCGTTGCGGGCCAGCGCGTCCTTGATTCCGGGCGACGCGAGCGCGGCGACGATCTCGCCGCTCAGTTTGCTTACGACGTCCGGCGGCGTCTTGGCCGGCAAGAATACGCCCTGCCAGGAATCGACGGCGTAGCCCGGCAGCCCGGCTTCGGCGATGGTCGGCAGTTCCGGCTCGGCCGGCGATCGTTCCGCGCCGGTCGTCGCCAGCGCCCGCACTTGGCCGGCACGCGAATAGGTCAGCAATTCGCCGCTGCCGAAATAACAATCGACGCGTCCCGGGATCAAATCGACCAGCGCCGGCGCCGCGCCGCGATACGGCGCCTGGACGAGCTTGATGCCGGCCATCTGCATGAGCAGCACTTCGGCGAGCTGCGGCGCGCTGCCGGTTCCAGGCGACGCGATGATGCGCTTGCCCGGATTGGCCTTCGCGTCGGCGATAAATTCGGCGACCGATTTTGCCGGCGATGAATTCGGCACGATCATGAAGAACGGAAATTTGGCGACCAGCGACACCGGCGCAAGATCGGTGGCGGCGTTGTAGCTCAGCGAGCGATACAGACCGACATTGGTCGCCAAAGACGACGTCGCATAGAGCGCCGTATAGCCGTCGGGCTCGGCGCGCGCGACGTATTCGTTGGCGATATTGGTGCCACCGCCCGCCTTGTTCTCGACGATGACTTGCTGCCCCAGCGTCTTCGACAATTGATCGGCCAGAAGGCGCGCCACGATGTCGGTCGGCCCGCCGGCGGCGAGCGGCACGATCAGATGGATCGGCCGGTTCGGCCAACTGTCGGCGGAGGCATCGGCGCGTGCGGCGTGGCCCAGGAAATTGGGCGTGCATGCGGCGGCGGATGTTGCGATCAAACGGCGGCGCGTCAGCATGGCCGACTCCGGCTATTTCGGCGAAGTCTAGCGGCAAATCGCGGCCGGTGCCAAATCGGCGGCGCTATAGGATGAACCGGCTCAGGTCGGCGTTCTTGGCGAGGTCGCCGACGTGCTTATGCACATAGGCCGCGTCGATCTTGACGGTCTCGCCGGAACGGTCCGGAGCGCCGAACGACACATCGTCGAGCACGCGTTCCATCACCGTCTGCAGCCGCCGGGCGCCGATATTCTCGACGCTTGAATTCACCAGTACGGCGACATCGGCGACGGCGTCGATCGCATCCTCGGCGAACTCCAGCGTCACGCCCTCGGTCGCCATCAGCGCGATATATTGCTTGATGAGAGAAGCTTCCGGTTCGGTGAGCACGCGCCGCATGTCGTCGCGGGTCAGCGCTTTCAGCTCGACCCGGATCGGCAGGCGGCCTTGCAATTCCGGTAACAGGTCCGACGGCTTGGAAATATGAAAGGCACCCGAGGCGATGAACAGAATGTGGTCGGTCTTCACCGAGCCGTGCTTGGTGGCGACCGTCGTGCCTTCGATCAGCGGCAGCAGATCGCGTTGCACGCCCTCGCGCGACACGTCGCCGCCGAGGCGGCCTTCGCGGGCGCAAATCTTGTCGATCTCGTCGAGGAAGACGATGCCGTTATTCTCGACCGTCTTGATCGCCTCTTGCGTCAGTTGATCGGTGTCGAGCAATTTGTCGGATTCCTCATTGATCAGGACTTCATAGGAATCCCGAACTGAGACCCGCCGGCTCTTGGTGCGGCCGCCGCCGAGCTTGCCGAAAATGTCGCCGATAGAGATCGCGCCCATTTGTGCGCCCGGCATGCCGGGAATGTCGAACAGCGGCGTGCCACCGCCCGCGGCTTGGACTTCGATCTCGATTTCCTTGTCGTCGAGCTCGCCGGTCCGCAGTTTCTTGCGAAACGCGTCCTTGGTCGACGCGCTGGCATTGGCGCCGACCAGCGCATCGAGCACGCGATCCTCGGCGGCTTTCTGGGCGCGGGCCTCGACATCCTTGCGCTTTTTTTCGCGGATCAGGGCGATGGCGACTTCGAGCAGATCGCGAACAATTTGCTCGACGTCGCGGCCGACATAGCCGACTTCGGTGAATTTTGTCGCTTCGACTTTGAGGAACGGTGCGCCGGCAAGCTTGGCAAGCCGGCGCGAGATTTCGGTTTTGCCGACGCCGGTCGGTCCGATCATCAGGATGTTCTTCGGCAAGACTTCTTCGCGCAGCTTGTCGTCGAGCTGCAACCGCCGCCAGCGGTTTCGCAGCGCGATGGCGACCGCGCGCTTGGCATCGGTCTGGCCGACGATGAAGCGGTCGAGTTCGGAAACGATTTCGCGGGGCGAGAAGTCGGTCACGTCTTCAACGTTTCAATGGTGACATTGCGATTGGTGTAGACGCAGATGTCGGCGGCAATATCGAGCGACCGGCGCACGATCGCCTCGGCGTCGAGCGGCCCGTCGGCGAGCGCCCGTGCCGCGGCCAGCGCATAATTGCCGCCGGAACCGATACCGACGATGCCAGCTTCCGGCTCGAGGACGTCACCGGTACCGGTGAGCACCAGCGACACCTCCTTGTCGGCGACGATCATCATGGCCTCGAGCCGCCGCAGGTAGCGGTCGGTACGCCAGTCCTTGGCGAGTTCGACCGCAGCGCGCGTGAGCTGTCCGGGATATTGCTCGAGCTTCGATTCCAGCCGCTCAAATAGGGTAAAGGCGTCGGCCGTGGCGCCGGCAAAGCCGCCGATCACGTCGCCTTTGCCGAGCCGGCGAACCTTCTTGGCATTGGCCTTGACGATAGTCTGGCCGATGGACACCTGGCCGTCGCCGCCGACCGCCACCAAGCCGTCCTTGCGGACGGTCAGAATGGTGGTGCCGTGCCAGAGGCTGGATGAGCCGTGTTCGGAGAGTGACATATGCCGGGAAACCCTTGGTCAGCCAAGATTTAAGAGTTGGCCGGGGCCAATGCAAATGCAGCGCAAGAGTGGCGGCTGCGGCCAAGCCCTGTTAAAACGCCACGCGATCAACCCGCGATCATGCCGCGGCAAGCGCAAGGCGCCAGATGCGTAAAGGCTCAGTCAAGCGGACGACCAAGGAAACCGACGTCGAGGTTGCGGTCAATCTCGACGGCGACGGTCGCGCGTCGATCGCCACCGGGATCGGGTTTCTCGACCACATGCTCGATCTGTTGGCGCGGCACTCGCGCATCGACATCACCGTCAAGGCCAAAGGCGATCTGCATATCGATCAGCACCACACCACCGAAGACGTCGGCATCGCGCTCGGCCAGGCGCTCAAGCAGGCACTCGGCGACATGAAGGGCATTACCCGTTATGCCGACGCCCATGTGCCGATGGACGAGGCGCTCACGCGCGTGGCGATCGACATATCCGGCCGGCCATTCCTGGTGTTCCAGGTCGAATTCGTGCGCGCCAAGATCGGCGCCTTCGATACCGAGCTCATTGCGGAATGGTTTCAGGCCTTCGCGATCAATGCCGCAGTAACGCTGCATGTGGCAACGCTCTACGGTAGCAACGATCATCACATCGCGGAATCCTGTTTCAAGGGTCTGGCGCGGGTGCTCCGCGCGGCGGTTGCGATCGACCCGCGGGCCGCGAACGAGGTGCCGTCGACCAAAGGCTCGCTCGGCGGATGATCCGGAAAAAGCCCGCCCCGGACTTGATCCGGGGGGATGCCGGGTTTCCGACTGGACTAGGCTTCCTACATAGGTTTCGAAGTCGCGTTTCCGAAAAACCAAGCCCAAAAGACCGAAGCAATGCCCGTTAACACCGTCCATGAACCGCCGCCGGGGTCCGCCAGCGCATTGGCGGACACGGAGCGCTACGTCTTCGTCCGCGACGGCTTCCACTGGTGGGCGTTTCTGCTGACGCCGTTGTGGATGCTGCGTCATCGGCTGTGGCTGGTGCTGGTGATCTATCTCGTGGTTACGGCGGCGATTGATGGGCTGCTGCGCGGTCTCGGCTGCTCGGTCTTCCTGATTATGCTGACCGGCGTCCTGATCTCGCTTTTGATTGGTTTCGAGGCGTCGACGCTGCGCCGCTATACACTTGATCGGCGGGGATGGCGCAACGTCGGCGTCGTCTCCGG
>JBARER010000164.1:0-2396 GCA_049796395.1 Xanthobacteraceae bacterium | reverse complement strand
TGACTCTCGCTTTGGCTCGAACGGGGTCGGATTACGCTGATGCGGGCCTCCCGCCCTCTGCTGTTTTTGTTGTTTGGCGTTGCAATCGCGGTGGCCGGTTGCGCGCGTGGACCCATGATCGCCGTGCCGATGGCGGCTGCGCCGGCGCCCTACGGCATCGACAATGTGGTCTATGGCGGGGCACCGGCCTATGCGCCGGCCACGCCTGCCGCCTACGCCCCGGCGCCCGCACCGGCCTATGCGGCCGTCCCGACGCCCAATTACCCCGTTGCCCCCAGCTCTGCTTATGCGGCGCCGGCTTATGCGGCACCCGCCTATGCAGCACCGGCCTATGCAGGACCGGCCTATGCAGCGCCAGCTTATGCGGCGCCCGCCTATGCCGCCGGCTATCCGGGAGCATCCGCCTACGCGCCGACGCAATATGCCTACACGCTCGACTCCGGCGACCGGCTGCGCGTGGTGGTGTTCGGCCAGGACGGGCTGACCAATTCCTACGTCTTGGACGCCAGCGGCGACATCGACATGCCGCTGATCGGCACGGTGGCGGCGCGCGGGCTGACCACTGACCAGCTCGCGGCGCGCATCACCGATCTCTTGCGCCAAGGCTACGTGCGCGATCCCCATGTCGCGGTCGAGATCGAGGCCTACCGGCCGTTCTTCATCCTCGGCGAAGTCGCGCAGCCGGGCCAATATCCCTACGTCGCCAATATGACGGTGGAGACCGCGGTGGCGATCGCCGGCGGCTTCGGGCCGCGTGGCTACAAAAAGGCGGTCACCATCAGCCGCAATTACGGCGGCCAGACCGTCCGCTTCCAGACGCCGATCACCGCGCCGGTGCAGCCCGGCGACACCATCCAGGTGCAAGAGCGCTGGTTCTGATATTGCTCTCCCCGACTGGCGGGAGAGCAGAAATCATTTCACGTGCTTCGCCAAAAATGCCATCGAGCGCTGCCAGGCGAGTTTTGCCGCGGCCTCTTGATGGCTGCCGCGCTCGTCGCAATTGAAGCCGTGCTGCGCGTCCGGATAGACATAGATTTCGCAATCGCCGCCGCGCTTCTGTTTGATCATGTCCACGTCGCTCATCGGGATCGACGCATCCTTTTCGCCGAAATGCATCTGCACCGGAATTTTCGGCTTCTCGTCGGCGTTCTTGGCGATATTGCCGCCATAGTAGCAGACCGCGCAGGATAGGCCGTTGAGCTTCGAGGCGGCGAGAAACGAAATCGAGCCGCCCATGCAGAAGCCCATGATCGCAACCGGCCCGCTTTTCTTCAGTTCATCGATCGAGGCTTGAACGTCGCGCAGCATGGCGCCCCAATCCGGGTTGGCGACGAATTTGCGCGCATTGGCGATCTCGTCGGGCGTATAGCCGCATTCGAAATTGGGCTGCTGGCGGTCGAACACCGCCGGCGCCAGCGCGGCATAGCCCTCACCGGCCAGCCGGTCGCACACCGCGCGAATGTGTTGATTGACGCCGAATATCTCCTGAATGACGACGATGCCGCCTTTGGCCTTTCCGGCCGGATCGGCGCGATAGGCGCCAAGCTTGAAACTATCCGATGACGTTAATGTAAAATGCTGACCCAAGACGCTCCTCCTTAATTTGACACATCCAGCCCCGCGTATCCCGGTGGCGAAGTGCGCATGATCCACTCGTGGCGGTCCACCATAGTACAGGCTGAGTGTCGTTTGAATGGCGGCTTGCTGCAGCGGGGCAACGACGCGCTGGAGCCGTGCAGCGACGAACCCCTCGAGGGTCAGCGCAACACGACGACGAAATTGGTGCCCTCGCCGGTTTCATCGCCAAGACCATGGTCGGACACGACCAGCGTGGAACCGGGAACGATAAGCTGGGAAATATAGTCGAGCGCCGCTTGCGGAATTGTGATGCCGGCGAGCGCCTGGGCGGGGGTCCGCGGCGGCGACAAATCGGGCTTTTCGCGCTCCTCGACATACTGCCGGGCATGCCCGTATTTCTCATTCTTCAGCTCCCGCTCCGCCTTCCGTTTCGGCGGTGGCGGCGGTTCGGCGGGGAACACCACGACGTTCCAGCGCAACGTCGTGCGATCGGCGCCGGCAAAATCCAACGCCGTGAACGCCAGCGTGCCGACCGGCCGGTCCGGATCGGCGAAGGTGACGGGGGCCTGGAACAGCGGTGCAAAATCCTGGCGCACGTAAATCTTCTTTTCCCGGCGGCTGATGAAAATCGAAATCGGCGCGTGGCTGGCGGGTGCGACTTTGACGAGCGCGGGGGGTTCAGCGGGCGGTATCGGCACAGCCGAACTGGCGGCGGACGCTGCGGCGGCGGACGCGGCCGGCGCATCCCACAGCGGCGTCGCCGCCTCGGCGGCATCCGGGCTGGATTTCGGTGCGCTTGGGGCAGGATCGGACACGGC
>JBARER010000163.1:0-7876 GCA_049796395.1 Xanthobacteraceae bacterium | reverse complement strand
CCCAGGCGCTCGCCACCGGCGGGGTCGATTTCTTCATGTTCGAGAACCAGGACGCGTAAGCGACGGATGCAAGTTCTCCCGTTCTCGCGATGCGCCTTGGCATCCGAGGTTTGCTTCACGCTTTAAGAAAGCCCTTCCAAAGCCTCCCTAAAAAAGGGAGGGGAGCGCCGTTCGGCGCGCCTTCGGATCCGCTTCCGCCGCAGAAGAAGGACAAAAGCCTGCTTGCGGACGCGGCGAGCACCATCGCTTGTCTCCCGCACGGCGCGGGATCAAAACGGCGGCGCCCTCGCCTTGCGGCGCTCCACCGCGGTCATGCGCCGAAGGTTTGACCCTCCGACTCGGCCTCAGGCCGCGCTTCCTGGAATCGCCGGGTGCAAACGGGAGGACCCTCCCCGGCGCCAGTGCAGCGAGCACCTCGCAGTCCGGTAAAGCGCCGGACGGGACGATGCCCAAGGCCGCCCGGATACGCAGTGTATCGCCGCGTCTCCGAGAACCGCTCCCGCTCCATCTCCGGAGTACCCTCGCGAAGGCGTCCTTCACGAGCGGGATTCTGATTCGGGGACACATGTAACTGAAGTAAGGACGAATGTCAAGTCGCCGTATCGGACGGCACCTCGATCGCCGCATGAGCTAGCTAGCGCCGATCGCAGACATCCGGTCGAACGTTTCAAATATTTGAATTATCTCCGCGAATGGATTGGGAACAACCGAATCCGCCGCATTGATAAATGCGGTACGGAAGCTCTCATATTGCAACGGCGTCTTCGAACAAAAAATCCTGAGAATTACCCTTCCCGGAACCAATGCCTTCCATTCCTCAGTGTCAGCCGCCAGACTTGCTTCAATCCTTTCCATCGTCTCTTTCAAATGCATCGCGATCGCCGAGTTGTCGAGCGCTGTCGCAACTCGGCCTTTCTCCTCGCCGGCCCTCGATGAGATTAGCGCAGTCAGTTCCGAAAGAGTCTTTCCATTACACCCACTCGGCATAATATCGATATTGCCAACCGCCTCGCGGAAATACGCTGCCGTCAGTAACGCCGCGGCGTAGGACACGTGTCCTGCTGCCGTTTCCTTTAGTGCAGCGCGTAACCACCTCCCTCTCGCCGGAGCTCAACTCCGTAATTGCAAGTTTGTCGCCTTGCACTGTGCGATAAGACAGCTGTTGGTTTTGAATCTCTGGATCGAGCAATTCCTTGGGTGCCAAAAGCTGGCTGAATGCTCGCTTGAACGGCATCAGCGCGTCAGGAAATTGGACGGGATCGATCGGAATGTGTTCACGAAGCCTTCGTGCCCTTTCTTCAGGCGATTCTGCGTTTCCACGCAGGTCATCCTCGCGCTGTTTCATCTGGGCTTCATAACGAAGCGCAATCGCTTCACGGCGGCTTCTTATCTTTCTAAAGATCGAGTGGAGCATATCTTGGAAACGATTCGTCATGTTCCCAAAGCCGAAGTTCCATTCTACCTCTTCCAAAAATGGATCGCCGAAATTCCAATCCCAATTGTAGGGCCGCACCTGCTGAATGGTCCGGTTGCTCTCAAAATTTAGGAAGCTGCTCGTAAGATTTGTACGCCTGTGTCGCTTTTGAAGCGTGGCCCGAAGAAGCGCCACATCGGAATTAATCCGTGTATCTAGTTCTGGTTTCTTCCACGCGTCTCGCTCAGCATCGCAGGTCGCGCGAACGCGAATATAAAAATTTGGATCAACTCTCAAATTCTGCACGTAATGGAGGAGGCCCGATATTAGACGCGTCTTGCCAACTCCGTTGGGTCCAGCGAGAACAACCGTATCGGACATGTCAGATATGTGGGCCAGTTTGATAGGCTTGACCTCTCGGGCAAAAATTTCGATCAGCTGCATTTGTAGGCCGCCTAATGCTCACGCCTAATGGGCGGATTATTTTTAGCTGACTTGTCTGCCCTACACAACATTCGGTTGTAGTCATGTTGCCGGTGAGGCAAAAGCGATTATTTCCTGGGTCAAGCCCGGCACTCACAACCTTAGTCAACCGGAATTTTCACGAGGATCAGCGATGAAGCTGCACTATTATCCGGAAACGGACAGCCTCTATATCGAGCTGAAAAACGAGCCGGGCACCGAAACGCGAGAAATCGTTGCGGACCTGGTGGCCGATTTCGACGCGAGCGGCGATGTCGTCGGTTTCGATATTGACCACGCCTCGCGCAAGCTTGATCTGTCAAAAGTCGAGACCATCGCGCTGCCGCGCATTAGCGCCGCGGAGTAATCCGTTCGCGCACTGCCAACTCGTCCCCGTCATCCTGAGGTGCGAGCGCAGCGAGCCTCGAAGGACAACGGCCCGATCGCCTGAGCAGCATCCTTCGAGGGCCGCTTCGCGGCCACCTCAGGATGACGGCGCAATGCAACCGTTTCCCGGATGCGGTGCAGCGTGCAGCGAAGCAAAACGGTGCGCCGCTGTTCCGGGATCGTCCCAGACTCGGAGTCCTTGGCGATCCCGGGTCTGCAGCGCATCATTGCGCTTCGCTTCATGCTGCGCTGCGCCCGGGAAACGCTTGCGACGCGGCCTCTCCCGAAAAGGGAGGGGCAAATTCTTGGTGGCCAACCCTCGAACTTTTCAGCGGCCGCCTCGTTGACAAAAAGGCGCATGTAGCTTATAAGCTACAAATGCCGACCGTTAAGCGCACGGCCGAGTTCGATAAGTGGCTCAGAGGCTTAAAGGACGTCAGAGCCAGCGCCAAGGTGCTGGTGCGGGCCGGCCGCCTCGCCCTAGGAAACCCCGGCGACGTCGCCCCCGTCGGCGAAGGCATCAGTGAAATGCGTATCGATTTCGGCCCCGGCTACCGGATTTATTTTAAACAAAAGGGCAACACGGCAACCCTGCTTTATGGCGGCGACAAGGATTCCCAAGGGGCTGACATCGCAAAGGCCAAGGACATAGCCGGCACGTTGGAGGACTAGGATATGGCTAAAGCACACGACTTCGATGCCGCCGAATATCTCGATAGCCCCGAGGCTATCGCGGCGTATTTGAGCGAGGCATTCGCCACCGGCGACGACGGCGTCATTGCGCAAGCGCTCGGTGCGGTCGCACGCGTCAAGGGCATGAAAACCGTCGCGGCGGACGCCGGCGTTTCGAGAGAGAATCTTTATCGCGCTTTGAGCGCCGGCGGAAAGCCGGAATTGAGCACGGTGATGAAAGTGCTGGATGCTCTCGACGTGCAGCTTGTCGCCAAGCCCAAGGAGCAGGACAATGCGCGAGCCGCTTAGTGTTTTAAAGCGCGAGCCGCTTAGTGTTTTAATGTTTCCGCGAGGACCAGCGATGAAGCTGCACCATTATCCGGAAGTCGAGACGATCGCGCTGCCGCGCATCGGCGCCGCGGAGTAAGTCGTTCACGGCTTAATCCTCCTCCGTGAAAACGGGGGAGGGGGCATAGGCGGCCATCGGCCGCCGTTCGTAAAAAGAACACCGATGCAAGGCATCGGCCACGGCTCTTGCGCGGTGGAAGGGCCGTCTGACTCGTCGCTTCGCCTCCATCGCAATAATATCCTCACCGCCCCCGCCCCCTCCACCGCGCTACGCGCGGTCCCCCTCCCCCGCTATCGCGGGGGCGGATAAACAGAGACCCATGTCCGATCTCGACGCCATCATCATCGGTGCCGGCCATAACGGGCTCGTCTGCGCGGCCTATCTCGGCATGGCGGGGCTAAACGTGCGCGTGTTCGAGCGGCGCGATGTGGCCGGCGGCGCCTGCGTGACCGAGGAATTTCATCCGGGTTTTCGCAATTCGACCGCGGCCTACACCGTGAGTCTCCTGCAGCCGAAGGTGATCGCCGACCTGAAGCTTGCCGCACACGGGCTGCGCATCGTCGAGCGCCGCGCGCAGAATTTTTTGCCACTGCCGGACGGGCGTTATCTGCTCACCGGCGAAGGCCGCACCGAGCGCGAAATCGCCAAATTTTCCGCGCGCGATGCGGCGCGCTATGGCGCCTACCAAGCCGAGATCGGCCGCGTGGCGGACGTGCTGCGCAGTCTCATTCTCTCAGCACCCCCCAATTTCAGGATCGGCGGCGGGCGCGGGCTCTTGCGCGGATTGTTTGCGGGCCTGGGCGGCTTCGGCGCGCTCGGCGGCAAGCTGTGGCGCGGCGATGCACTCGGCGCGGCGCGCCGCTTGTTCCGCCAATCGGCGGGCGACCTGCTCGACGGCTTTTTCGACAGCGATCCGATCAAGGCGGTGCTCGGCTTCGACGCGGTGGTCGGCAATCTGGCGAGCCCCTATGCGCCGGGCTCGGCCTATGTTCTGCTTCATCACGCCTTCGGCGAGGTCAACGGCAAGCGCGGCGTGTGGGGCCACGCGACGGGCGGCATGGGCGCGATCACGCAAGCGATGGCGCGGGCCGCGGAAAGCCATGGCGCGCGCATCGACCTCGGTTCGCCGGTGCGCGATGTCTTGATTGAAGGCGGCCGTGCGTGTGGCGTCGTGCTCGGCGACGGCACCCGGTTGCGGGCACGCGCCGTGATCGGCAACCTCGATCCGCGCACGCTGTTGCAGAAGCTCGTTTCGCCGGACGCGGTGCCGCGCGCGGCCGCCACAGCGATGCGCAATTGGAAGGCGGGCTCCGGCACCTTCCGGATGAATGTCGCGCTCTCGAAGCTGCCGAATTTCACCGCGCTGCCGGGACCGGGCGATCATCTCACCGCCGGCATCATCCTGGCGCCAAGTCTCGCTTACATGGACGAGGCCTATCGCGACTGCATCGCGCATGGCTGGAGCCGAAAGCCGATCGTCGAGATGGTCATTCCATCGACGCTCGACGACACGCTGGCGCCCAAGGGCGCCCATGTCGCCAGCCTGTTCTGCCAGCACGTCACGCCGCGCTTTGCCGATGGCTCAAGCTGGGACGAGCACCGCGAGACGGTCGCCGACTTGATGATCGACACGGTGGACACCTACGCGCCGGGCTTCAAGGCGAGCGTGATCGCGCGGCAGAGCCTGTCGCCCTCGGACCTGGAGGAGATGTTTGGCCTGCCCGACGGCGACATCTTTCATGGCCGGATGACGCTCGACCAGTTGTTCTCAGCGCGGCCGATGCGCGGCTATGCCGATTACCGCATGCCGGTTGCGGGGCTTTATCTGTGCGGCGCCGGCGCCCATCCCGGCGGCGGCGTCACCGGCGCGCCGGGGCATAATGCGGCGCAAGCCGTGCTCGCCGATCTGGCGCGCGAGGCCTCTCCCATCCTCCCCCGTGAAACGGGGGAGGGGGACCATCCGTAGCGCGCAGCGCGGAGGATGGTGGAAGGGGCATCTGACTCGTCGCTTCATTATCGTCGCAAGAGTGTCGTCACCGCCCGCACCCCCTCCACCATGC
This sequence comes from Xanthobacteraceae bacterium, assembly GCA_049796395.1. GTDB lineage: Bacteria > Pseudomonadota > Alphaproteobacteria > Rhizobiales > Xanthobacteraceae > BOG-931. The sequence continues at coordinate 2,532 of JBARER010000163.1, read as the reverse complement.
TTCGCATGGTCCCCCTCCCCCGCTTGCGCGGGGGCGGATGCTGCCAAGCCGCCCGGGGAGAGACAAAATTCTTTTCAGGCGTGACAGCGCGGAATTTTGCGGCTATTCGCCAATCATGGCTTCGCGCTTTTTTCGAATCGGCCGTGCGGTGACCGGGCTGGGCATGTTCGCCACCAAGCCGATCAAGCGCGGCACCGCCATCGCCACCTATCGCGGCCCGCGCATCACCACTGCGGAAGCCGACCGGCTGGAGAAGCGCGGCGCGACTTATCTGTACACGCTGAACAAGCATTGGACCATCGACGGCTCGCCGCGCTGGAACGTCGCGCGCTACATCAATCATTCCTGCAAGCCGAACGCCCGGGCGATCACCCGGGCGGGGCGCATCGTCATCGTCGCCGAACGCCGCATCGAGCCGGAAGAGGAAATCACCTACCACTACGGCGATGAATATCTGCAATGGTTCATCGAGGACGGCGGCGGCTGCAAATGCGCCGCCTGCCGCAGGAAGCGCACGCTGCGCCGCCGCCGCGCGCGGCTGAAGGGCAAGAAGAAGAAATAACGTCTTGAACCCCGCCCCCGGGAAGCTTGTCCCTGCGCAGGCGGGGGAGCGGGGACCCAGGCTTTTCACGAAACTGGATTCCCGCTTGCGCGGGAATGAGCGGTAGCCCGATTCAATCGCACACGGCGGCGCACTCGGGATTTCACAGGATATGCCTGAGACTTACCGCAGCGCACGCGGTGCGCGCTTTCAGCGCGCCAGCTTGCGCTGTCACTCATTGCCCATGCCGTCTAAGCTCCCCGCACGCTCGGAATTCCAATGTCAGTTGGGGGACGGACATGACAATGACCGATGCAGGGCTGTGGCTGATTCTCATAGCAACACTTGCCATCGTGCCGGTCGGCTGCGTGCTGACGCGGCCGAAGAAAATCACTCCTGACCAAAAAGAACACGCGCCGCCCGTCGCCGAGTAGCGCGTTGACGCTTAAGCAGGCCTTTTTGAGACGCGCGCGATGCGCGGCGGAATCGCCTGTCAATTGTCGACGCTGAGGTCAATGGAGGCTGTCAGGACATGCCGCCGATCGCAGCGGCCGCAAGGAGGTGTTTCTCAGTCGTGATCTTTTCGGAACGCCGGCGTCCCCCGGATCAAGCCTGAAGTCGGGCTTCTTTCGGATCATGGTCTAAGTAAGCCGACAAACGCCACCTATGATTCGCCGCGGCGGCAAACAGAGCGGCCCCGACGGCGCCGACTGGCCGCCGCTGTTGTCGATCGCGTCGCTGCCGTTGTTCCAGATTGGCGGATCGTCCTCGCGGTGGCGGCGGATCAGCGTCTTGTCCTTGCGGCCGAAATAGAACCGCGCGCCGCCCCAAACTCCGTTGTCGGAATGCGCGCCGACATAGCCCTCGGCAAAGAGCCCGGCCATCATGCCGCCGCCCAGCGGGAGGCGATGTTTCACTTGACAAACCCATAGGCTAGATATAGGTTTGTGTCATTGGAGATGATCCTATGGCCAAGCCAGTTTTTTCCGACATCCGGTTTCATAGCGAAGAAGCCGCTTTCGCCTACGTCGAGGCACACCTGTGGCCGGAAGGCCCGGTTTGCCCCCACTGTGGCAATTGCGATGAAAACCGCATCGGTCGCCTGTCCGGCAAGACCGCTCGCGCTGGCCTGCGGAAGTGCTACGCCTGCCGCAAGCAGTTCACCGTCCGTATCGGCACCGTATTCGAGGACAGCCACCTGCCCCTGCGTATGTGGCTACAGGCCATCCATCTCATGTGCGCCTCAAAGAAAGGCATCAGCACCCGCCAGCTTCAACGGATGCTCGGCTGCGGAATGAAGACCGCTTGGCACCTTGGCCACCGCATCCGCGAAATGATGGCCCCGGCGTCCGATGCCGGGCCGCTCGGCGGCGCCGGTAAGACGATTGAGGCTGACGATGCCGAGATCGGCCGGTCGCGCCATACCCGTAAGCGGCCGCGCTCCGCGAACGTGAAGATTCTCAGCCTTGTAGAACGCGGCGGTAACCAGCGTTCCGTCACGATTGACCATCGCGGCGCCGGCATCATGCTTCGCAATCTGGCGCACAAGGATAGGGATTCGATGAACGCCCATAGTCCGATAGTGAGCAGCGGCGCGTGTTCGATCCGCACCGAACAGATAGAATAATATAGGGCTTCGAGTTTGTTGCTGCGCAGCGGCTCAAGGGCGGTCTGCAAGTCTTTGTCATATTCAAGATGAATGAGTTTCCGCGGATGCTTAGGAGACTTTTTGTGTTTGACCTTCGCTTTGGCCGCAGTGCTTAGACTTAGCGGCGCAATCCTCTCGTTTGTGATATCAGCGTTTCTGGCGAGCTTCCGACCATAGGCATCAATTTGCGCCTGATTGTTGCGTGACGTGACCCGCGCGCCTTCCCTAAGGTCGTTGATGAATACGGTCAGTTGCTTCTGGAAATCTTCTAATGGGCGATTGTAGAGGACATCATCGGGATTGTTCGCATCGATCCCAATTGCCTCCCTAACCACACTACGAC
>JBARER010000162.1:0-20740 GCA_049796395.1 Xanthobacteraceae bacterium | reverse complement strand
GCGTTGGCGACCATGGCTGGGATGGTCGATACGGCCATCGATGGCGATTGTTTTGCCGCACTGCGCGAGGCCGTGGCCGTCTTGAATCCGGCGATGGCGGCCTGACGGCTCTGCGGCCGTTCCCGATCGGATGCTTTAGGACGCCTGCCGCAGTGCGCTGCCGTCGCGCAGAGCATTGAGGATCGCCTTGGCGCGCGCCATGGAAAAATCCCGCGTCTTCTGATCGAACGCTTTCCCCGCTGTGGGCATCATGTAGCCGTGATCGACGTCCGGGAAGATGTGCAAGTCGAGATTGGGAAAGCGCGGAGCGATGTTGCGATATGCATCGAGCACCGGCGCCGGTGCCGCGTGGTCCCTGTCGCCCCACATGATGCACACCGGTGCCTTAACGCCGTCGAGTTCGCCGATGTAATCGAGCAGGTTGGTGCCGTGGCAGGACACGCCCGCGGCGTAGCCAAGCCGCTTTGGGGCGATGATCGCATAGGGGCCGCCGTAACAGAAACCCATCACCGCAGCGTTGCCGTTGAACTCCGGCATCAGGCGCAGATACGCCAGCGTGTCGGCGAGATCGCGTTCGCCGGTCCTGATGCGCTCCAGCCGCGGTTGCGCGCGGGTCTTGGAGCGTTCGTCGCTGCGCGGCAGCGGTCCCGGCACCGTGCGCCAGAATAGATCGGGCGCCGCGACAATGTAACCTTCGGCGGCAAACTCGTCGGCGATGGAGCGAATGTCAGCATCGACGCCGTGGATCGCCGACGCCAGCACCATGGCCGGCACCGGCGCATCGGTCTTTGGAACAACCAGATAGCTATCGAACTCGCCGCCATCGCTCGAGCGAATTTTGACGTTCTGGCCTGACATCTATTCCTCCCCATTGTGAAGCGTTCAGTTCTGGAAATCGTTCGGGCTGAGCTCGATCGGCGTGCCATGGGGCGTGCGCGCGCTGGCCCGCTCCCAGGCAACGCGGGTGCGCGCTAGTATGGCAGCGTCGGCGAGGCCTTTGGCCGCGACGATGCGCTCCAGCGTCGCGAGCCAGTGATGGTAATAGGTCTCTCCGGTATCGGGATCGTCAGCAGCTTGTGCCTTCTTGATCTCGTCGCCGAGGGTCGATGCCCATTCCTTCCAGGTGAACAGGCCGCGCTCGTTTAGCGCCAGGGCCAGCGCGAACGCTTCGGCCTGCCATGGCGCGCTGAACACCGGTCCCTCGGCATTGCGCGGAATGCTTACGACGGCCTCAGTGGCGCGCAGCGTAGCGGCGTTTGCGTTCATGCCGACTCCAGATAGGGCTCGAACGCTTCAATCGATACTTTGAGCGACGGCTCGGCGGCCTCGCCCCACAATTCACGGCCCGTGAATACGACCGTGTAGAGCCACTGCGGCTCTTCGCCCTTGCCGAGCGCGGCGCTGTCTGGAAACACGTGGCAGCCGCGCAGCGCCTCGACGGTGCCGGTCTTGCCGCGCGCGTAGCGCGGCAGCCGCGTGTGCGTTTGCGGATGAATGTTCCTGGTGCGCACCCGGTCGCCGGGCGCGAATCGTGCCGGTGCCTGAGCCGGCCGGGCGAACGAACCGCGGGTCAACGAATTGGACACGTCCGCGACACTGAGTCTGCTCCTCAGCGTTTTGCCCGGATGCAGCGCACGGCCAGCCTTGATCTCGTCGGCGCCGGCAAGGCCGAGCTTGATCAAGAGGTTCTCCAGCCGCAGCGCCCATTTCCTGTAATAGGAACTCGACAAATAAACGTCCGGCGACAGCTCTTCGATAGCCGCGCGCGACTGATCGATATTGAAGGCGCCAGCATAGCTCATGGCGCGGTTGATCGCGAGGCAATGCCCTTCCCATCGCGCGTGAAAGACTGGTTCGTTCGGCTCCGGCTCGACTTTGCCGAAACCATGCATGCCGCCCAAATCGTGGATGCCGTCCATCATGCCGCTTTCGGATTTTTGGCGAGTCCGGTGCCGATCATGCTGTCGCGGGTGACAAGCGCGGCGAGCTTTTCCTCGCTCCAGCCGTCGGTGCCGGCCGGCCGCATCGGCAGGACCATGAAACGCGTCTCTGCGGTGGAATCCCAAACCCGCATCTCGGTATCGGGCGGCAGCGTGACGCCGAAATCGGCGAGCACGCCGCGTGGATCGTTGACCGCGCGCGAGCGATAGGGCGCCGACTTGTACCAGACTGGCGGCAGCCCAAGCACTTCCCAGGGATAGCAGGAGCACAGCGTGCAAACGATCATGTTGTGCAGCTTCGGCGTATTCTCGACGGCAATCAGATGGTCGCCGACGCGGTTCATAAGCCCGAGTTCGACGACCGCTTTACTGGCGTTGGCGATGAGCGCCGTTTTAAACGCGGGATCGCTCCATGCTTTGGCGACGACGCGCGCGCCGTTATGGGGACCGACCTTGGTCTCGTAGGCCTCGATGATGACGTCGATCGCGGCCGGATCGATATAGCCCTTTTCCGCCAGCACCGTCTCCAGAGCACGCACCCGCAACTGCATCTCGGAGAGCTCCGAAGTATGCTCGTGATGGTCGTCTTGTTCGCGATTTTGCGGCATTGCGGGAGTCCAAAAGTGGAGGCTGCTTCGCAGCGGCAGCAAAGGCACATTATAGTACGGCCGCCGAGCCGGGAAACCCGTGCCGGGGATGCAATTGCGAGAGGCGGGGGGAGACCCATGGCGGCAGCCGACATATTCGATCTTCACGGCCAGGTCGCGCTGGTGACCGGCGCATCGAGCGGACTGGGGGCGCGTTTCGCCGAATGCCTCGCCGAAAATGGCGCCGCCGTCGTCCTTCTGGCGCGGCGCGCCGATCGGCTCGATAGCGTCGTCGCGCGCATCGAACGGTCTGGCGGCAAGGCGCTCGCCGCCGAGGCCGACGTGCGCGACCGTGCCGCGATGGCAGCGGCGTTTGACGCCGCGGAGAAGGCCTTCGGAACGGTGACCATCCTGGTCAATAATGCCGGTGTGGTCAGCGCCGGGCGGGCCGTCGACCTGGCGGAAGAGGAATGGCGGCGCATTCTCTCGACCAATCTCGATGCAGTGTTCTTTTGTGCGCAGGAGGCGGCGCGCCGCATGCTTGCGGCCGGCAAGGCTGGCACCATCGTCAACATCGCGTCCGTGCTCGGCTTCGGTGTCGATAAAGGCGTGATCGCCTATGCGACCGCCAAGGCCGGCGTGATTCAGCTCACCAAGGCGCTGGCGCTCGAACTCGCGTTCAAAGGCATCCGCGTCAACGCCATCGCTCCGGGTTGGATCGTCACCGAACTCAATCGCGATTATCTGCAAAGCGAGCGCGGCGCGACGCTCAAGCGCGAAATTCCTATCGGGCGGTTCGGTGAGGAGCAAGACCTCGACGGCCCCCTGCTGCTGCTTGTCTCCGACGCCGGCCGATTCATGACCGGCGCCACTATCGTCGCCGACGGCGGCCAGGTGGTGGCATTGCGCGGCTAGCAATGAACTCGCAACAGATCGCGCTCGTGCTCGCCGGCGCGGTGGCCGGCGGTCTCGTCAATGGGCTGACTGGATTCGGTACGGGGCTGACTGTTCTCGGCATCTGGCTGTACGCGATTTCTCCAACCGTGGCGGCGACTCTGGTGATTTTCTGCTCCTGCGTTTCTCAGATGCAGACGCTACCGATGATCTGGCGCCGCATCCGCTGGGAATATGTGCTGGCATTCGTCGCCCCTGGCTTGCTTGGCGTACCGATCGGTACGCTGCTCTTGCCGCATATCGATCCGCGATTGTTCAAGATCGGCATCGGCGTTTTTCTGGTCGCCTACACGAGCTATGTGCTGACGCGGCGGGTCGAATTCAAAAGCGGGTGGGGCGGAATTGCCGCCGATTGCGTCGTTGGCTTTGCTGGCGGCATTCTCGGCGGCTTGGCCGGCTTGTCGGGTGTGCTGCTGGTGGTGTGGACAGATGTCCGCGGCTGGAACAAGGAGCATCGCCGCGGCGTCATCCAGATTTTTAACATCGCAATTCTGATGCTTGCCCTGGTGTCGCACGTCGTCTCGGGCCTGTTCACACGCCAAGTGGCGCTGGCCGCAATGGTCGCCTTGCCCGGCACGATCGGCGGGGCATGGCTCGGCGGCTTCATCTACCGGCGTATCGCCGACCGCAGCTATTCGCGCGTGATCATGGCGCTCTTGTTCATCTCAGGCGTCATTTTGATCGTCACCAGTCGATAGAACAAACTAGTCAATGGGTGATACGACCGTGAGTGGCCTGGACGCTGGTCGCGGTACCAAATTGCGTTACTTGCGTAATGATTTGTCCGGCGTCGTTGAAGCCGGTGTCGGTTGGCAGCCATGGCGTGTCGGGACAGTTGTTGCTGCGCGTGCCAAGAATACCGCACTCGCGGATGGTGACGGCATGTAAGCCAGCCACACCGCCGTTCTGTCCCGGTTTGCTGGTCAGCAGCGTCAGCAAGCGGTCGGTCTCGGCCACGGTCACCCGCTCGGGCTGGCCCGGCGGCGTGTTCCAGCCCAGGATTGTTACCTCGAAGCCAGGTCGGCTCAACACTGTGGTGCCGGCGCCGTTATGGATCGTAACGATACCGAATTGATCGATGACGTGAACGCCGGTCCGGTCGATGACGATCGTGACCGTTCCGCCGCGGATGCCGATCGCTGCGGCAGGCGTTACGATCGATGCTTCACCCTGATGGCTGAGCGCACCGCCGACGAAGCGCAGTGCGCCTAGGGTGAGCGAGGCAACCATATGTCCTTTTTCGGAGTTTGGGTCGAAAACGAATTCGTTGATGACGATGTTGGTGTTGGGTGCGATGCTGAGCGTGCTTTTGTCGAGGAAAGCGAGTTGGACAGTTCCGCTCGACGTCGTGTGAATACGCTCCTTGTGAATGATGCGCGCGCCGACGCTCAGCGGCGCGGTCGCCCCGCCCGGCGGCGTGCTCTCCGACAGCGGATTGACCGCCGTTGCGGTACCAACCTGCTGCGCCAAGGCCGGAGCGGCAAACAGCACTCCGGCCAGTGCGACGATGATGATCCTGCAAGGCTTCATGGGGGCTCCCAGCGACTCTAAAATTTGAACGTGGGTCCGGCGGAAACCGAAAGGTCGTGCATCGTGAACGCCGCTACATTGGATTGATCGGCGCGATATTGCACCAGCGTGCCGAGTACCACTTGCCGCCACAGCGGGATTTCCAATCCGAGGCCGACGCGCCATTCGGTCGTGCGCGGCGTGGTGTTCGGATCAATCGTGGGATCGGGCGCGGCATAGAGCCAGCGGCTGACGCCGAAGCTCGGAATGAGCGTCCACATCCGGCCGTCGCCGGGAAAAGAGAAATTCCACGGCAGCCATAGGTCGGCGGCATAAACGTCATAGCTGTAGGGATTGTAATTGTCGCTGGCATGGCCGAAGCCCAGCCGCGATTGGAAGCCCCAGCTTGACGCGATCGGTCCCGACGCTTGCAGGCCGTAAGTCGATAACGTTCCACCGAAGCCGCTGGCGAGCGGATAGAAACTCGAATTGCGAAAGCTCTGCTGCACGATTTCGGCGTAGGGATCGAGCGCCACATTGCCGATATTGGTGTGCACGGTGAGGCCGCCGCCCACGCCGCCGTAATATGGCGCGTCCGCCAGCAAGGCGCCGGTTGCGATCACATAGGGCTTGATCGAAAGGCTTACTTTCGGATCGCCGGTGGCAATGCCAAAGCGCGGTCCGGCGCGGAATTCCAAAACGCCGACGTCGAATTGATGCAGCCTGAACTCCTGAGCGTCATAACCGACGGCCGAGGCTTCGAATGTGTCGCCGTTCTGGGTTTCGAAGTCGTGGACGTAATTGACCGCGAAGGCGCCGAACCAATTCCAGTCGTTCTGGGCGAAGAACTGCGGATTGAACTTTCCCCCCGACGCCAAAACGGGTTGCCCCCCGGGCCCGCTGCCAGGGTTGCTCTGATAGGCGAGGCCGGTCTGAACGTCGCCGGTAAACTGGTCGACCATAAGCTTTTTGTCGACGATCGCGAGCAGGTCTTCGCAGCGTTCTTGCAAATCCGGGGTGATATCCGGCATCTGCAGCGCCGAGCCAAGATAGCTGCCTGCCATCTCGTAGGAGCCCAGCCGGAAATAAAGCACGCCGAGTTCGAAGCGCAGCCGCGATAGTTTTGGATTGTAGAATAACAGCTGCTCGTAAGTGCCGATGGCGGACTCGATGTCATCGGCGGATGCGCTAGCCGCATATTGCAGCGTGTTGTTGAGATCGGACGGCCGCGCCAGAATGCCTTGATAGGGAGGACCGAGATTGCCGGCAAAATCGGACGGCGTTTGCGCGGCGACAGATCCAGGCAAAAAGGCAAGCGCGGACAACAGGCCAAGCAGAGGCGTCGGAGCAAGTGCCCCCGCACCTCGACGCCACAATGCGCGCCTTGTCTGGGTTTGCAAAATGTCTCTGCCGCCCGAACCATCGCTTCGGCATTTGCCGAAACCAGTCGACGGTATTATTTTCCGCGACTCTTCATCAGCATACAGTAATCGCAAGCTGCCGGTCCATCACATCGCTGCTAGCACTCACGTCATGGCCGGATCGCTTTTTCAGCATTGTGCTGAATGCACCGCGCGCCGCTCCGGCTTGATCGGCCGGGTGGAAATACACGCTCTGGTCGATAACGCGACCGACGGTCGAGGAACTGCGGCAGTTTGATTAGACCACCATCGCCGCCGGGCAGTGCACCGGCTGGCGCGCGATGGCGGCGTTGATCGCCACCATCGGCAACAAAGTCATCACGCGACCGCGGTGGCCAAACGCTTCATTTAGCGTCAACCGGCCTTGGACTGCTCGCGTACGAGATTGATGATGCCGGAGAAATCCAGGGCACTGTGGCCGGCGCGGGCGAACTCGTCGTAAATCTCGGCGGCGTGCGAGCCGATGGCGTTCTTCACATTCGCCGATTTCGCGGCTTCGCGCGCGAGTTTGAGATCTTTGAGCATCAAGGCGGCGGCAAAGCCGGGCTTGTAACCGTTATTCGCCGGGCTTGTCGGCACCGGCCCGGGCACCGGGCAGTAGCTTGTCAGCGCCCAGCATTGTCCGGACGACGCCGAGGCGACATCGAACAGCGCTTGGTGCGACAGACCGAGTTTTTCGCCCATGACGAAGGCTTCGCCGAGGGCGATCATCGATGCCGCAAGAATCATATTGTTGCAAATTTTCGCCACCTGGCCATTGCCGGGCTCGCCGCAGTGGACGATGCGCTTGCCCATACGTTCGAGGATCGGCTTGCCGCGCGCGAAGGCGTGTTCGGTGCCACCAACCATGAAAGTCAACGTCGCCGCCTTGGCGCCACCGACGCCACCGGAAACCGGAGCGTCGAGCGTCGCGAGGCCCCTCGCCGCGGCAAGCGCATGCGCCTTGCGCGCGGTTGTCACGTCGATCGTCGAGCAATCGATGAACAGCGTGCCTTGCCGGGCATGCGAGACGATATCGTTCCAGACCGACAGCACGTGTTCGCCTGCCGGCAGCATGGTGATGACCACGTCGGCGTCCTCGACGGTGCTGGCGGCGTTGGCGACGATCTGGATGCCGTCCCGGGCCGAAGCTTCGCGCAGCGCCGGCAGCAGGTCGAAGCCGAGAACGTGCTCGCCCGACTTGACCAGATTGGCAGCCATCGGCGCGCCCATGTTGCCGAGACCGATGAAACCGATTGCCGGCATGTGCGGATCCTCCCTAATTGTCGAATTTCAGCTCCAGATCGCCGACTGATTGAAAGTGGCGGGCGACGATCTGCGGCGTGACGTCCTCGAGCCGATCCGGCCGCCAAGCCGGCTTGCGGTCTTTGTCGACGATTTGGGCGCGAATGCCCTCGATAAAATCATGCCCGGCAATGCACGCGAGCGCGATACGGTAATCCTGCTGGAAGCATTCCTCAACGCGCTTGAATTTCGCGGCGTCGCGTAGATTGCGCAGCGTAACCTTCAGCGAAGTCGGCGACGCCTTGTGCATCGTTTCGAGCGCCGCGCGCGCATCTTCGTTATTGCACATCGACAGCGCTTCAAGAATCTCCTCGATCGTGTTGCCACTGAAACATGGCATGATCCAGTGCAGCGCTTTCGGAATTTTGCCTGGCATCGGGGACGTTTCAAACTTTCGGAGTGCAGGGCGAATCTCCGGGCCGCTACGACAATTGGCAAGCGCCGCGGAAAGCTCCCCAAGACGCGACGAAGGAATATGACTATTTGCCAATCCGCACATTAGGGCACCTTGTGCGCTGAGACGCTCCCCGGTCAGCGCTACGTACGTGCCTAGTTCCCAATGCGGGCGTGTCAGCAAGAACGACACGCCAACATCGGGGAAGAAGCCTATGCCTACTTCCGGCATCGCTATCACAGAGCGATCGGTTGAGACACAGTGGGCGGCATGGGCGGACAGGCCCACGCCACCGCCCATCACCAATCCGTCCATCACAGCGATCACTGGCTTCGGATAGCGCGCGATCAGTACGTTGAGCCGGTATTCGGTGGCCCAGAATCTTTCCGGAAGATTGCCGCCGGACTTCGCCGCGTCGTAGAGCGCACGGATGTCGCCGCCAGCGGCGAAAGCGCGGTCCCCGGCGCCGTCGATCATCACCGCGCCGACCGCCGGATCGCCGGCCCATTGCCGCATGAATGCTGTCATGGTTTCGGCCATGCCGAGCGTGATCGCGTTGAGCGCTTGTGGGCGGTTCAAGGTGATGCGTCGCAGCGCGCCAAGCTCGCGGATAACAACATCGCCGTCGCGAACCAGTCTTTCGCTCATCGGCCGACAAGATGTCTCGCCACGATGAGGCGCATGATCTCATTGGTGCCTTCGAGAATCTGATGCACGCGCAGATCGCGCACGATTTTTTCGACGCCGTATTCGCAGAGGTAGCCGTAGCCGCCGTGCAATTGCAGCGCGGCATTGGCAATATCGAAGCAAGTGTCGGTCACGAACCGTTTGGCCATGGCGGAAAGCTGCGTCGCTTCCGGTTCCTTGCGATCGAGCGCCGCGGCGGCGCGCCAGAGCAGCGCGCGCGATGCCTCAAGCCCGGTCGCCATATCGGCGAGACGGAATTGCAGCGCCTGGAATTCGTCGAGCCGTTTGCCGAACGCCTTGCGCTCCTTCATATAGGCGAGCGCCTTCTCCAGTGCCGATTGTGCGCCGCCGAGCGAGCACGCCGCGATATTGAGCCGGCCGCCATCAAGGCCGGCCATCGCGATCTTAAAGCCGAAGCCCTCCTCTCCGAGCCTATTATCGACCGGGACGCGCACATCCTGAAAGACGACCGCGCGCGTCGGTTGGGCGTTCCAGCCCATCTTTCGCTCAAGGGCGCCGAACGAGATGCCCGCGCTATCGCCCGGTACCAGAAAGGCCGAGATGCCCGACGGCCCAGCGCTGCCCGTTCGCGCCATCACCAGATAGAGATCGCCGGCGCCGGCGCCCGAAATGAACTGCTTTTGCCCGTCGAGCACATAATGATCGCCATTGCGCGCGGCGCGGGTTATCAGCGCCGCGGCGTCCGAACCGGCGCCCGGCTCGCTCAGACAATAGCTTGCCAAAAGCTCCATCGTGCACAGCTTCGGCAGCCAGTGCTGCCGCTGCGCCTGCGAGCCGAACGCATCGATCAGCAACGCCGTCATGTTGTGGATCGAGAGATAGGCCGAGACTGTTGGGCAGCCGGTCGCCAGCGCCTCGAAGATCAAGGTGCCGGTCAGCCGCGAAAGGCCGGCGCCGCCGAAATCTTCGGCAACGAACATGCCGCCCATGCCAAGCGCGGCCGCAGCGCGCATTTCGGCGACAGGAAAATGCTTGGTCTCGTCCCAGGCGAGCGCGTTCGGCGCAAAGTGCTCGTCGGCGAAAGCGCGCGCCATGTCCCGGATCGCGATCTGGTCCGCGTCGAGCGAAAATTGCGCAGCGCTCGGAGATGAATCGAGCATGACGCCTAGGCCCCATGGGTGTCCGGCGCATTGTCGCATTGTCGTTTTACCGCAGCAATGCGCGAGTTGCCGGCCGCGGCCTAAAATTAGTGGATGTGAGAGGGCCGACGCTTGTGACGCCTGGCCGGTTCGCGATGCAGGGCCGGCGGTACGTAGTAGGGATTGAGGTTGCAAAAGCCACGATTGCCGGCCACGACGTTGGGCGCGCACTGCTCGACCGTTTGATAGTGACAATCCCATTCGACTTCGCCGGGGCCGATCTCTGTCACCGCGCACCACGGCGCGTCGCCGGTCAGCGCGTGACCGGACGGGATTCCCAGAAGCAGGAGTGCCCCCGCGGCGGCGCAGGTGCGGATTATCCTGATCATGCATCTACCCTCGTGGTCGAGTGTGAAACGCCAGTCTCCGGCCAGACGTTCCAATCGACGGCTTGCTACCGCGGTCGGCGCGGAGGCATTCACTGCGGTTGGGACTAGCCCCCGATATGGCGGTGCAGGTAGCGATTGCCACCCGCCGCGGCAGGCCGGTAAGTGGGATTGAGGTTGCAAAAACCACGATTGCCGGCCACGACATTCGGCTGGCAGGCCTGGAATGTCTGATATTGGCAGTCCCAATACACTTCGCCGGTGCCGGGTTGGATCACCGCGCACCATGGTGCGTCGCCATAACCGGCGTGGCTCGATGGAACATACAGCAACAACAATGCCGCAGCGGCGACGGCGGCTCGTATGATCCGGTTCATGGTATCACCTCGGCTTTCCACCCAGCCTTTGGCTTCGGTATAACACCTCACCGATATAACTATTCCCGCCTTGATGAGGAACAGCCCGGGGGCGCCTTATGGATTTCACCCTTTCACCCGAGGTCGAGGATTTGCGCCAGCGCACGCGCAGCTTTGTCGAAACACACGTGCTGCCGCTGGAATCCGACCCGGAGAATTTTTCCAAGCACGAGAATATTCCGCTCGAGCGGTTGGCACCAATCCAAGAACGGGCGCGCAAGGCCGGCTTATGGGCACCGCAATCGCCCAAGGAATTCGGCGGCATGGATCTACCGATCGTCGCGTGGGCGGCGATCTACGAGGAAGCAGCGCGTTCGATTTTCGGGCCGATGTCGATCAATTGCATGGCGCCGGACGACGGCAATATGAATCTGTTGTCGCGGATCGGCACGCCGGCGCAGAAGGAATGGTGGCTGCGGCCGATCGTCGAGGGCAAGGTGAAGTCCGCTTTTGCCATGACCGAGCCGGCACCGGGCGGGGGTTCGGACCCCGGCATGATCCGCACTTTTGCCGAGAGGAAGAATGGCAAATGGATCATCCACGGCCGCAAATGGTTCATCACCGGCGCCGGCGAGGCGGCGCATTTCATCGTCGTCGCCCGCACGTCAGACGACAAGCGCCGCGGGCTCACCGCTTTCCTCTATCATCGCGACCAGCCGGGCTGGCGCATCGTCAGGCGCATCGCGATCCTGGGCCCGGAGGAGCATGGCGGTCACTGCGAGCTCGAATTCGACGGGCTGGAGGTCTCCGACGATAACGTCTTGCTCGGCGCCGGCGACGGGCTGAAATGCACTCAGATCAGGCTCGGCCCGGCGCGGCTGACCCACTGCATGCGTTGGCTCGGCCAGGCCAAGCGCTGTCTTGAAATTGCGCAGGATTACGTCAACAACCGCGAAGGCTTCGGCGTCAAGCTCGCCGACCGCGAAAGCGTCCAGATCAAGCTCGGCCAGGTGGCGCAGCGCATCCAGATCGGGCGTCTGCTGACCATGCACGCGGCCTGGAAGCTCGACCGCGGCGACCGCGCCCGCAAGGAAGTCTCGATGGCGAAAGTCCATGTCGCCGACACGCTGCACGAGGCTGCCGATACTGCTATCCAGCTCAACGGCGCGCGCGGCTATTCCAAGGACACCATTTTGGAATGGATCTATCGGGCGGCGCGCGCCGCGCGGCTGGTCGACGGCGCTTCGGAGGTGCACAACATGGTGCTGGCACGCTTTCTGCGTGAAGAAGGCCGCGATTTCTGGAACTGGAGTGCAGGCAACCGGGTGTGAGCGGGGGCGCTTGCTTCGCGGCGCCACCTTTCGCATAAGTCTTGCTCAAGCCCATTTTTTCGGCCGCCTACGACCGTACTATCCCCGCTTAGCGAAGAAACTCCAAGGAGCCCATATGAAACTCGCGTTTTTCGATGACTACAAGCTTGGCGTCGTGGTCGGCGACAAAATCGTCGACGTCTCGTCGGCTGCCCGCGGCATCAAGGCGCTCGGCCCGCAGGACGTGATCCGCGGCGTAATCGAGCAATGGAGCACGTACAAGGACAAGCTCGCTGCAGCCACCAAGAAGGGCAAGAGTAAGCCGCTCGCCAAGGTCAAGCTTCGTCCGCCGCTGCCCAAACCCGAGAACATCATCTGCATGGCGGTGAATTACATGGAGGACGGCACCCTGCCGGAGCCGGCGCCGATCAACGCCTTCATGAAATCGCCAAGCGCGATCATCGGCGACCGCGGCACCATGGTGCTGCCCGACATGGCGGCGAGCGTGTTCGAGGGCGAGGCCGAGATCGCCGTGGTCATCGGCAGGAAAGCCTCGCAGGTAAAGGCCAAGGACGCGATGAAATACGTGTTCGGCTATACGAATTTCATCGACGGGTCGGCGCGCGGCGTCGTGCCGCCGACCAATGTTTTCTATCAGATGAAGTCACGCGATACATTCGCGCCGGTCGGCCCCTACATCGTCACCAAGGACGAGATCAAGGATCCGCAAAAGCTGCAGATCACGCTGACCAATAACGGCGTCGTGTATCAGAACTTCAATACCGACGACATGGCGCACAAAATTCCGCGCTGCATCGAATGGGTCACCGCGATCCACACGCTGTTGCCCGGCGATATCCTGGCGACCGGCACCAATCACCGCGGGCTCAACCCGTTCATGGACGGCGACAAGATCGAGCTCACCTGCGAGGGGTGCGGCACGCTGCACATCACGGTGCGCGATCCGCTCAAGCGTACCTGGGCGCGCATTACCCGGCTGCAGCACAAGCAGAGCGGTGCCGAAGGCGTGCACACCAAGCAGACCGGCGGCAAATACGCGCCGGCAAAGTGATGGGTCGGTGACCGTGGATCTGCGTAGGGCGGATTAGCGAAGCCTTAATCCGCCTTTTCCTAATCCCGCCAGCCGGTATCGATCGCGTCGAGCATGCGTAAATAAGCCGGCCAATCGGCGGAGCCGCGGCCGGAATCGTGATGCTCGTATTGGTGCGCCACTTTCTCGCAGGTATCCGCCGGAATCTCGATGAGCGCCCCGCCGGTCGCTTCCATTTTGAGCTGGATATCGGCGGCTTCGAGCAGCGCCTTCATCAGCACGAAGGCCTCGCGTGCGGTCTTGCCGACCGTGAGCAGTCCGTGGTTACGCAGAATGAGTGCGCGATTTCCACCGAGCGCCTTGTTGATGCGCGCACGCTCGCCGAAATCTTCGGTAATGCCCTCGTAGTCGTGATAGCCGACTCGATTATGAAATCGCACTGCCGGCTGCGACACCATGCGCAGTCCGTGCTTTAAGCCGGAGATCGCCATGCCGGTATCGGTGTGAACATGAACCGCGCAATTGACGTCGGGGCGCCCGTTGAGCACGCCGCCATGCAGCGTAAAGCCCGGGCGGTTGACGCCGGCGGACTCGTCGAGGTCGTCGTCCATGCTGACCTTGACCAGGTTCGACGCGGTGACCTCGGTGTACAGGAGCTCATGGCGTTTGATCAGGAATTTTCGCTCCTCCCCAGGCACGCGCATTGAGGAGTGATTGTAGATGACGTCGCCCCAGCCGTAGTGAGCGATCAGCCGATAGGTGGCGGCAAGATCGAGCCGGGCCTCCCATTCTGCCGGGGAAATATCGGTCTGTTTGATCGAGGCGAGTTTGACGTGCGGGTTCATGGGCGAGTCTCCCTATGGCTTTGGCAAAACCTAGCATGAACGGAACGTCCACAGAATGGGCTTCCGGCCGGGTCCAAATGGGATTTTACGGTTGCCGTCAGGCCTGTGGCTGGATGACGCGAGCGCCGCCCCCGTCGGCTTCGGCCCGGCCTCCTCCGGCCGCCGCGATTTCCGGTTGCCGTCGGCGCTCACAGCAACTCTAGACTTCAGCAAACGTCGTGCTGGCGCCGTCAAGACCTTTCGTTTCGGGATTTTAGCATCGATCTTAACGATTTCGTTTCCATGTTCGAACGCTTAGCCCCGGCGTAATAAAGAAGTCGAAAGACTGGTCGCCTAGATTGCACAGGTGGTTGATCGAATTTGTAGCTGCCGATGAAGTTAAATCTTTTAGCGCTGCCGAAGCTGATTGCCGAGCGCCGGAGTTCGGCGATCCTGGGGCTCGTCATCATTGTCATGTTGTGGGCCGGCGTCCTGCTGAAATTCTCCCAGGATGTAAGTTCCGACCTGAAGGACGCCGCGCGCACCAATCAAAGCTTCGCAATGGTGTTCGAGGAAAACGTCCTCCGTTCGATCGACGAACTCGACAATATGCTGTTTTACCTGCGCGGCAACATCGAGGCGCGAAAGGCGACAACGGACTACAACACCATCTTGCACGCCACGACGATGCCGAGCGACATCCTCGTTCAGGTGTCGATCATCGATGCCCAGGGCATCATGCGGGCATCGACGGCGGGGCCGCAACCCGCTCCACCCATGGATCTGAGCGATCGCGAGCACTTCAAAGCCCAGGTCAACAGCAGAGAAGACCGGCTGTTCATCAGCAAGCCTCTGATCGGCCGCGTGAGCAAGAAATGGTCCGTCCAATTGTCGCGGCGTTTTCTCAACGCCGATGGCTCGTTCGGCGGCGTGGTGGTGGCGTCGCTCGACCCGGAGCATTTCACAACCTTCTATGACAAGGTCGATCTGGCATCCTCGGGGTCTATTGCGTTGATCGGCACGGATGGCGTGGTCCGCTCCGCTGGCGGCCAGTCCAGCGATCTCAGGATGGGCCAGGATATTTCTGGGTCGGATTTGTTCAATCGCATGCAGACTCGCCTTAACGGCGAGTTCGAAATCCGCGATCGCCTGACCGGACAGACACGCCTTGTCGCACTGCGCAAGGTGAAAGGTCAGCCGCTATGGGTGAGCGTCAGCCTCGATAAGAGCGAAGTCCTGGCCGGCTCCTATGCCGATTTTCGGCTCGACTGTGTTGCCGCGCTGTTCCTGACGCTTGTCATCCTTGCCGCCATGGAGCTGATCTTCCGCACCGAGGCCGGCGTTCGACACAAGTCCAAGGAGCTCGAACAGGCGCTCGAGGCCATGGCGCGCCTCGCTTCCGAAGATTCGCTGACCGGCTTGTTGAATCGCCGCGGTTTCCGTTCGGCGCTGACGGAGCTCCAGGAGGAGTGCCGTAACGAGCCCCAGGAAGGAATCGAATACGCGTTGCTGTTCCTCGACCTCGATCGCTTCAAGGTCATCAACGACACGCTGGGCCATCGCATTGGTGACCTGCTGCTGCAGGAGACAGCGCGTCGTCTGCGGGCGTCGCTGCGCTCCACCGACGTGATGGCGCGGCTCGGCGGTGACGAATTCGCTGTGATTGCGCGATACGTTAAAACCAAAGCGGCGCTCGACGATCTCGCTCACTGTCTGATCAAGGCCATTCGTGAGCCGTTCGAGCTCGGCGGCTATCGCGTCCGCACCACTATCAGCATCGGCATTGCCGTCAGTCCGGCTGACGGTGAGGGCGCCGATGATCTGATCGTCGCCGCGGATCTTGCGCTCTATGCCGCCAAAGAACGCCATCGCGATGGCTATCAGTTTTACGACTCTGCGATGAGCAAGGAACTGACCGATCGGCGACAGATCGAGGTCGACCTGCGTGATGCGATCGAGCACAACGAGCTCGAGTTGCGCTATCAACCCATCGTCAGTCTGCACGACGGCAAGGTGACCGGTTTCGAGGCGCTCGCCCGATGGAACCACCGAACCAAAGGTTTCATCCCGCCGTCGGACTTCATTCCGGTCGCGGAAGATACCGGCATGATGGCGCGGCTCGGCGAGTGGGCGCTTAGCGAAGCCTGCGGCAAGCTCGCGCAGCTGCCGGACCATTTAAGCCTCGCGGTCAACCTTTCACCGGTGCAGTTCACGGCGCCCGATCTGGTCGAGAGCGTGCAGCGCGCCCTGGTCGCAAGCGGATTGGCCCCGCATCGACTTGAACTTGAGATCACCGAGCGGTTGCTCTTGGAAAACAATGAGGAGATTATTTCCGTGCTGCGCCGGCTGCGGCAGCTTGGCGTCCGAATCGCGCTCGACGATTTCGGCACCGGTTATTCCGCGCTGAGCTATTTGCGTAAGTTCCCGCTGGACAAGATCAAGATTGACCGGAGCTTCGTTACCGACATCGCCACCAGGAGCGATCAGGTGGCCATCATACAGGCGGTGCTCAGTATCGCTCGCGCCCTCGGCATGACGGTGACAGCCGAGGGTGTGGAAACTGCGATCCAAAAGGATTTCCTTACGGCGCTTGGTTGCGACAGCGCTCAGGGATATCTGTTCGGCAAACCGGTTCCGTTCGACGAGATTGCCGAGATTGTCGCCCAGCAGGCGGCAAAGAGTGTGATGGCGGCGTAAACGGCGCACGTTTCGGCTCTGTTGGATATCGGTGGCGTCGTACGTTAGGCATTGCGGGCGACCGCGGCCTTGGCAACTTTCATGACCGCCGGCGTCTGACGATTTGCCTCCAGATAGAGCAGCAATAATCCCGAAGCGACGACGATGCCCGAGCCGATCAAAAGGCTGGCTGTCGGTATGTCGCCCCAGACGAAGAAGCCGATGAACATCGTCCACACCAGCAGGAAATAATAGAACGGCGACACCGCCGTGGCCGGCGCCGCATGCAGCGCCCGGGTCCAGAGATATTGCGCCGCGGCGTTGGCGATGCCGCTCGAAATCAGTAGGCCGGCGTGTTGCGGCGTGGGCCAGCGAAAGCCGAAGACGAGCAGAAAGGAGTGCATGACGGCGAGGCACACCATCTGCCACATCAATAAAGTGTTGGCCGATTCGGTCTTGCTCATGCCGCGCACCGCGACGGTGACGCTGCCATACATGACGGCATTGGCGAGCGCGAACAGCGCGCCGAGTTGGATCGAGTCGGCGCCCGGTCTGACGACGATGAGGACGCCGACAAATCCGGCGATCAGCGTGCCCCAGCGGGCCGCTCCGGCGCGCTCCTTGAGCCAGAGGACGGAAATCAAGCCGGAGAACAGCGGCGCCGAAAAATTGATCGCCACCGCGCCGGCCAGCGGCATCAAGCTGAAAGCGATAACCGTGAAAGTTTGCGAGGTCGCTTGTGACAGCCCGCGGGCGAGATGATCGCGCACCCGGCTGGTGCGAAAAACCGACAATCCGGTGACCGGCAGCATGAAGGCCGAGCACACGATGCACGAGATCAGCGAACGGGAGAACATGACCTCGCCGACCGGGTAGATCGCGACCACCCATTTGCTTAGAGCATTCGATATCGCGAACATGACCGTAGCGCCAATCATGAACAGGATGCCGCGGACGACATTGTTTTGCCGCGCCGCATCTGGGCTCTCGATCGCGATGCGCTGGGCCGCTGACATGCTCAATCCGCTTCCTTGCCTCAGGCGGCAGCAGCGTCGCAAACGCCGCTGATCAGATTGCATTCGCACAGTCGCGCAGCGACGGCGGAGGGCGGCGGCGACAGGCGAACGATCTTTTCGTCGATGGCGTCAAGCGTGGCGAACAGCTCGCGGCGTGCGGCCGTTGCCTGTTCGAGCGTCACGGCCGTAAACGAGATCTTCGATCCGACGGGCAAGCGGCCGATCGCCGGCAGGTCGGCCGAGATCACGGTCGCGATCTTTGGGTAGCCGCCGGTCGTCTGGTGATCTGCCAGAAGGACGAGCGGCTGACCGTTGCCGGGCACTTGGATCGATCCGGTGGCGATGGCGTCGGAAACGATATTGTAACCGTCGCGGTGGCGGAGCGCCGGACCCTCGAGCCGCATGCCCATGCGGTTCGAGCCGGCACTCACGATGTATTCGCTGGTGCAGAAGCGTTCGATCTCGTCGGCGGAAAATCGATCGTTCTGCGGCCCGAGCACGACCCGAATTCGGCGCGGCGCGGCGAAGTCGAGGCCATCAAGCCGGTATTCGTCACGCTCGGTCGCCGCTAATCGGCAAAGCGGCAGTACGTCATTTTCGCGCAACGCCCGGCCATGCCACCCGCCGATCTGGCCGCGGCTGTCGGTTGCGACGCTGCCAAGCACCGGTTCGATGGCGAAGCCACCTTCCACCGCGATGTATACAGTCGCGCCGTGTCTGATCGAACCGACCCGCACGATCTGGCCGCGCCGCACGCACACGCTGCGCATGAGCTCGATCGTATCGCCGCGCTCGGCATCCGCGCTGTCCAGAATTTCGATCGTGGCGTCGGTACCGGCGAAAGCCAGACGTGCGTTATCGGCATTGATGGCGAAGCTGGGTCCGCAATAAACCGCTTCCAGCGCGCCGGTATTGCTCGGATTTCCGGCGAGCTTGTTGGCCGCGCGAAACGCGACTGGATCGAGTACGCCGCCGACGGAGACACCCATGCGCTGGAAGCCATGGCGGCCGAGGTCCTGCACGGTCGTCGAAAGACCGGGGCTGATGATGCGCAGCGCCGGCGTCATGCCACCGCTCCGGCGCATTCGCTAAACGGCTCGACACGCAGCACGCCTTCGGCCGCCCGTCTCTTCAGTGTGTCGTATTCGCGCGCCGAGACCGGAACGAACGTCACCTTGTCCGCGGGCGCCAGGAGCGCGGCGGCCCGCGCCGGGTCCCACAGCGGCATCGGACATCGTCCGATGACATGCCAGCCGCACGGCGTCTCGAGCGGAAAAACACACGACATTCTTCCCGCGATCGCAAGCGAGCCAGCCGGAACGCTGGTGCGAGGGCTCGGCAGCCGTTCGAGTTCCAGCTCCGCCGCAACTTCGCCCATGTAGGCTTGGCCGGGCAGAAATCCGAGCATGTAAACGTGGTAGACCGCCGCACTGTGCCGTTCGACGACCTGTTGCACGGTGAGTGAAGTTCGTCGCGCAACCTCATCCAGGTCGATCGCGAAACGCCGATCATAACAAACCGGCAGGTGCCAGATACGTCCGGCCGCCTCAGGCGCGCGAAGCGTCCGCACGTGCTCCTCGATCCGCGCCGCCAGCGCCGCGGACGATACGACCAGCGGCTCGTAATGAATCATCAGCGAGCGGAAGGTGGGAACCGTCTCGATGACTCCGGTGATCCGCTCATCGTCCAGCGCTTCCGCCAGCAACAGCACCGCGGCACTCAGCGTGCGATCGATGCGGTCGCCGAATTCAACGACGAGCGCCGTATCTCCCGCTGGAAGCAGCCTATAGTCGAGCATGCGTGGCACCCGAACAGAGTTCGAGCAAATCTGCCAACTAAAGCGGACGCGGCAGATTCGCCGGATCGGCACTGGCGTTGGCGGCTTTCGAGTCAGCGGGCAGGAACCACGGTTTCACCGCCATGCCACGGCGCAGCGAATACATGTAGAAGATCGGCAATTGCCGCGGGAACAGGCCGCGCAATTCGCTGCCGTTGAAGGTCACGAAGATCGCTTCCGGGAACGCCCGTTCAACGACGCGCTGCTCGATCAAGTTCATCCGCAGATAGCGCAGTGCGCCTTCCTCCACGGTGCCACCGCCGTTGTACCATTTCTCCGCGCTGGTCATGAGCTTTCCCAGCATCTCCGCCGATACGGCTTCATCAAGAGGCGCAGCGGCGGCGAGGTTGCCCGCTGCTTTGACAAGATCGCCAAGCCAGCACGTCGCAAAGCCGCGTTGCCCGGCAATCGCCGTGACGTCATCGAAATATTGCCGGATGTGCGCGCGGGAATGTCCGTTCAGCTCGGCGTGCGTGTCGGTCAGGATCAATTTAATCGTCGCACCATGCGCGTAGACGTTCTTGATCCGCGCCGCGAGCGCGGCCAGGAATTCGAGACATTGGATTTCGTAGACGCCGCTTTCGTGCCGCGGCCCCTTGCCCCAATACAATACGAACGGAATTGCCGCTCGCGCCGTGATTGCGTCCGCAATGACGCGCAGCATCAGTTGCGGATCGGACGGCTGCTCGCGCTTGAAGGACCACGTGTTGAATGCGCGCAGCACTTTCTCCGCCTGGGCCTCGATCGCGGCATTGACGGCGTGCTGCTCTTTGAATGTCTTCGCCGTCGCCGGCGCGAGTTTTTCCTCGCGCACTAAGGACGGACCGGGACTGGCTTTGATGGTGTGGAGTTCAAACTCAGACGCAAACGCAACTGTCGCCAGATTACCGACGGCATACGACGCTACATTCGACATGGTCTCACGCTCACTTACCGTATTTACGATTGATTAATAATGATTAATAGCGTCTTAACAGTCAATTTTAATGCTTAAGAAAGGTTAACAAATCGGAACAAAAAAATTTCATTGGCTGAAATGGCTATGTCTTAGAATTTTCACATCAAATTGCGCGCTTGCACGCAGGGAACTTTCACAACTCGAGTTGCGAAGTTCCATGCCGGGAAGTTGTATTTGCGGTTGCGGCATTGTCGCCGGCGAAATGCGAAGCGGTAAGGCACCAAATTTTGTCCGGCGCACGCGTCTCGCTCACGGCGCGCTGCCCATGTGTTCGACTGGTGCGACGCCTTTTCTTGAGTTCGTTTTCTTGCCGCGTTTCCTGCCGCGTTCTGTTAGTTCGCTTTTTTCGACGCGCCGATGGCAGCGTCGCAAGTCAGGCGCGATGGCGCGCGCGAGTCCGGGGACGAAATTCGTCGTGTTGCGGTATGGTCCCGCGCCCAGGGTGCGAGG
>JBARER010000161.1:0-3011 GCA_049796395.1 Xanthobacteraceae bacterium | reverse complement strand
CCGCGAAGACGAGCGCATAGCCGATGGCGTGATAGAGCAGAAAGCGCTCGGCCAAGAGCACGATCGCCAGCACCGAACCAAACACCGGCACGAGATGAATGAACGGCGCCGCGCGGTTGGCACCGATCAGTTCGATGCCGCGGTTGAGAAACAGGTAGCCGAGCAACGATGGAAACAGGCAGATGAAGGCGAAGCTGGCGACGCTCTCGCCGTCGAGAATGAAGGTCTTGCCGCTGAGCAGCTCAAGCGCCATCGGCGGGATCAAGAGCGCGGCGCCGACGCCCATGCCGAAGGCGAGGAACGACAGCGGATGCATCAGCGGCCGCCGGCGCAGCATCGCCGCGTAGAACGCGTAGATCAAAAGCGCGACGACGAACATCAGGTCGCCGCGGTTGAAGGCGACGGCGAAGAGAATGGCGAGGCTGCCGTGACAGACGATGACGAGGACGCCGGTGAGCGACACGCCGATGCCGGCGGCCTGCCGCAGCGTCAGCCGGTCGCGGAATAGAACAAAGCTCCACAGCGCGACGAACAGCGGGCTGACCGATTGCAGCAACAACCCGTTGATCGCGGTGGTGTATTGCAGGCCGTAATAGGCGAGCGTGTTGTAAACCGAGAAGCCGGTCACCGCGAGCAGGAGCAGCAGGCCGAAATGCTTGCGGATGACCGGCCGATCGCGAAGCAGATGCGTCGCGGCGAACGGCAAAAGGATCGCAAAGGCGCCGCCCCAGCGCACGAAGGCGAGCGTGATCGGCGGCACGTGCCCAGCCATGAAGCGGCCGATCACGGTATTGCCTGCCCAGAACAGCGAGGTCAGCGACAACAACAAATAGGGCTGATCGAACAGCCAGTTGCCGCTGCGCCGTGAAATCTGAACCGAACTCTCCACTCCCGCTCCCAGCCCACGGCTCCTAGCCGTTTGTTTGAGCATGTGCTTTTCGCAAAACCGGCTTCGACTTTCGCGGGACATGCTCCGGTCGCAACGCGACGGCCGGCTTGGCTACCGCAGCCCACGGGGAAGGACCAGTGCCAAAGCCGCATGGAGCCTGCCTGACCGGGGGCCGCGTGACTCGGGCCGACGCGCCGGGTTCGACGGCCAGGGGCACGGCCGCTGCGACAATCCGCCTGTGAGCATGCCGCATTGCTGCCTGGAGCGGACGAAACAAACTGCGATCTTGGCGTAGGGCTAACGGCGAATCCGTTGTGAGACCAATGAATTGGCGGAACCGGCGGGGGCGGCCAAGGCCCGCTTTTCCTTGCGTCCGGCACCGGCATCCAGTATCCGGGGCGGTCGGCCATAGGCCGCAACCTGTTCATCCAACCGGTCATGTCAGTATCGATTGGGCCTGCTGGGAAAATTCCTGATGGCAAATGTCGTCGTGGTCGGCTCCCAGTGGGGGGACGAAGGCAAGGGCAAGATCGTCGACTGGCTCTCCGAGCAGGCCGACATCGTGGTCCGCTTCCAGGGCGGCCATAACGCCGGCCATACGCTGGTGATCAACGGCACGACTTATAAGCTGTCGCTGTTGCCATCCGGCGTGGTGCGGCCCGGGAAGCTCTCGGTGATCGGCAATGGCGTGGTGCTTGATCCGCACGCGCTGCTTGGCGAGATCGCCAATCTCGCCAAACAGGGCATCAGCGTCACCCCAGACAATCTGCGGATCGCGGAGAACACCCCGCTCATCCTGCCGCTGCACCAGGAGCTCGACGTCGCCCGCGAGCGCGCCTCCGGCAAAGGCGCCATCGGCACCACCGGCCGCGGCATCGGTCCGGCCTATGAGGACAAGGTCGGCCGGCGCGCGATTCGGCTGATGGATCTCGCCGATATGCAGATGCTCAACGGCAAGATCGACCGGCTGTTGGCGCACCATAATGCCTTGCGCCGCGGGCTCGGCATGAGCGAGATCGAGCCGCACAGCCTGTTCGAACAGCTCTCGGCGGTGGCGCCCAAGGTGCTGCCTTATATGGATTCGGTCTGGGCGCTGCTCGACGAACGCCGCCGCGAGGGCAAGCGTATTCTGTTCGAAGGCGCGCAGGGCGCGCTTCTCGACATCGACCACGGCACCTATCCCTACGTCACCTCGTCGAACACGGTCGCGGCGCAGGCAGCCACCGGCTCCGGGCTCGGCCCCGGCGCGATCGGCTATGTGCTGGGCATCTGCAAGGCCTATACGACGCGGGTCGGCGCCGGGCCTTTCCCCACCGAACAGCTCAACGACATCGGCAAGACGCTCGGCGAACGCGGCAAGGAATTCGGGGTGGTGACGGGCCGGCCGCGGCGCTGCGGCTGGTTCGACGCCGTGCTGGTCCGCCAGACCGTGCGCACCAGCGGCATCAACGGTCTGGCGCTTACCAAGCTCGACATCCTGGACGGCTTCGACGAGATCAAGGTTTGCATCGGCTATCGGCTGGACGGCAAAGAGATCGATTATTTGCCGGCCAGCGAGCATGCCCAGGCGCGGGTCGAACCGATCTACGAGACCGTCGCCGGCTGGCGGGAAAAGACCGCAAATGCTAGGTCATGGGCGGATCTCCCCGCCCAGGCCATCAAATATGTGCGCCGGCTGGAGGAGTTGATCGGATGCTCCGCCGCTATTCTGTCCACCAGCCCCGAACGTGAGGATACCATCCTCATGCAAAACCCGTTCGAAGCTTGAGGTGAAACTTTGCAGCGTCGAGCGTAAACTGAAACCACAATGGCCGACTATCATCCGCTCATTGCCCGCGCCGTAGAGAGCCTCGACAACAGCACCGGCGAAGCCCGCCGCGGGCTGTACGAGCGGGCGCGCGGCGCGCTCGTTACGCAACTGCGTTCGATCGAGCCGGCGCTGTCGGAGGCCGATATCACGCGCGAGCGCCTGGCGCTCGAAGATGCCATCCGCAAGGTCGAAGCCGAGAGCGTCCGCAAGGCGCGGACCGAACGGGCGGTGCCGACGGCAGCCCCAGCGCGCATCGCAACTCCACCGGCAGCGCCGCGCCGTCCGGTGCCGCCGCCCGCCGAGCCCCCACAT
>JBARER010000160.1:0-23906 GCA_049796395.1 Xanthobacteraceae bacterium | reverse complement strand
CGGCAGGCGAAGGCGCGGGGGCGCGGTGTCGAGCTTTTGGGATAAATTGCTGCCGGCTTCGCGCCGCGGGGCGGGTGCGCCGGCGAGCGATACCGATTACCGCCTGCTCGTCCCGCTGATGCTCAATGTCGCGATTATTCAGGCCGTCTATGCCATCGTGCGCGTGACGACATCGTACCGCGCCATCGAACTCCAGTTGCCGGTGGTGTGGCTCGGCATCATCTCGGCGACGTTCGCAATCCTGCCGATCATCTTCGCGGTGCAGGTGGGCCGTTATCTGGATCGCGGCAGGGATGCGCAGGCCGTCTGGATCGGCGCCAGTCTTCTCGTCATCACCTGCGCCGGCTTTCGTTTCTCTGCCGGCTCGCTGGTGTCGCTCCTTTTGCTGACGGCGCTGCTCGGCACGTCGCATATCCTGATCATGGCCAGCCAGCAGATATTGTGCGTCCGCTGCACCGGGCCGCGCGGCCG
This sequence comes from Xanthobacteraceae bacterium, assembly GCA_049796395.1. Lineage (GTDB taxonomy): Bacteria > Pseudomonadota > Alphaproteobacteria > Rhizobiales > Xanthobacteraceae > BOG-931. The sequence continues at coordinate 23,435 of JBARER010000160.1, read as the reverse complement.
CGAGGCGGCCTTCGGCAATTATGTTATCGCCAGCGCCGTCGGACAGGGGCTCGGCCCTTATCTGGTTGCTTGGGCGGGCGGCTCGGCGACGTTGCCGCCCACCGGCCGCCTGTTCGCCATCGGATTGATCGTGTCGCTGGGGTCTCTGGCGACCGCCGCCGCCATCCGGCCGGCGCCCGATCACATGATACAGGCGAAAAGCAAGGAGCTCGTGCCGCTGCGGCAGTTGCTGCGCCAGCGCGGATTGATGGCCTACCTCGTCGCCAGCGTTATCACCATGGCGGCGCAGGATCTGGTCACCATCTACCTGCCGCTGCTCGGTGCCGAAAAGAACATCAACGTGCGCGACATTGGCAGCTTGCTTACGGTTCGCTCCGTTGCCGCTTTGGTGTCGCGCATGGGCTATATGCGGATCATCAGCTTGATGGGCCGCCGTCCGCTGACCTTGGCCAGCATGGTGGGGTCGGCTATCGGCTTTGCCTGTCTTGCGTTGCCAGTGAAGCTTGCCGCCTTGTTCGCGGCGATGACGCTGACCGGCATCGCGCTCGGCATCGCGACGACATTGAGCCTGACCAACGTCGTCGCCCTTGCCTCGCCAGCCTCGATGGGCACGGTGATGTCGCTGCGCAACACCGGCAACCGCATCGGGCAAGCGGCAGTGCCGTTTCTTGGCGGCCTCATTGCCGCAGCCACCGGCGTCGGCGGCATTTTCCTGATCATCGCGCTCAGTCTCGCGGCATCAGCCGCGGCGGTGCACTTCAGCGACGACGAGGGGTGACGCTGGTCTTTGTTGGAGCGTGATCTTTTCCGAAAACAGAGGCCCGCCCTCGGATCAAAGTCCGACGGCGGGCTTTTTCGGGATCATGCTCTACCAGTGGCGATGCCAGCCGCCGTAATAGCCGCGATGCCGCCAGTACGGGCCCGGACCGTAATAGCCGGGGTAGGGGCCGTAATAGGGCGGTGGATAAAGCGGTGGGGGCGGCGGTGGCGGATAGCCCGGCGGATAAGGCCGCGGCGGCGGAGCGCCAAGGCTTGTCGCGATGATGTAGCCGCCCTGGCCCTGGAACGACACCTGACACCAGGCGCCGTTACAGCCGGCGACAGCAACCGGCGCGCCGGCGGGGATCGTGGTGACGACGGGGTAGTTGGTGCCCGGACCTTGCCGCAGATTGACATTGGTGTTCACCGCGGCCCGCGGCGGTGGTCCGCCGGGCGGAGGACCTCCAGCCTGCGGTGGCGGTCCGCCCGGTACCCCCGGCGGCGGCTCGGATTCATCAGGCGCAACTTGTCCCGGAGGCGGCGGCTGATCCGGTAGGGGCGGCGGAGCCGATTGCACCGGAGGTGGTTGGTCGGGTAGCGGAGCCGGTTGTGCGGTCGCGGATTGCGCGGAGACGAAAGCCAGCACCGCGATAGCGCTCACACTGGACGTGAATCTCGCCGGCACCATTCTGCCGTTCAAAACTTTGCGGAGCACATAAGCCTCCCTATTCCCCTATCGGTCGCACGCCGTCATCATCTTCAAGCTGATTAGCGGCGAGATCACGGCGGCAGGCTCTGCAATTCCGGGAATGGCGCATAGGCTGCGCCCACGCATAGGTTCTTCGATGCGTCCGCATCCCGCGCTATGTCCACGAAGTGATCGAAGCGACCGACCAGAAAGACCGCGGCAAGCTCTTTGACGCCGGCGTAGTCCGTGCCGTTCTTCTTCGGGTTGAACTTGACGCAGGCCAGGTAGCGCGTTTCACCGGCGGTCTGCTTCAATACCGGCGGAGAAACCGCCGCGTCCCGAATTCCCGTAGGGTCGTTCAGATAGACATGCATGGCCGCCAGGATATCGGCCTTGTAGGTCGCCGGATAGGTGTTGATGTCGCTGTCTTCGTCGTTGCCGGTGTGAAAAAGACGATGACTGCAGGCACCGAGCGCCATCGCCACGCCGAGGAGGAGGGCCGCCCGCCGCGCCGCATTGCCGGTCATAGATCGATGCTCGCCAGCGTCGCCCCCTGCGGGTGTATTCCGGATTCGCAATAAGTGCCACAGGGCCAAGCTGTACTGAGCGAAGTGTCGGAGTCGCTAGGAGTAGGCTCGTTCGGCAAGCGTATCGGAGAGCTTGCGCGCGGCATTCTTAAGGTGGGGCAGGCAGGCCATCGCCTGCTCGATCTTAAAGCGCACGTTCGGCGCGTGGCAGGCGACGGCGGCCAGCACCGTGCCGTCTGCCGCACGCACCGGTACAGCGATCGCAGCCATACCGAGCAGAAACTCCTCGCGGTCGAGGCTATAGCCTTGTTTGGCAATCTGATCGAGTTCGGCGTCAAAGCGATCGCGCGCGGTGATGGTGTGTGGCGTGTACGGCGTGAGGGCCGCCGCGTCCAGTATGCGCCGCCGCTCCGACGGTTTCATCGCCGCCATGAACACCTTGCCGCTCGCGGTGCAATGGATCGGCACGCGCGAGCCCATGTCGAAATGCAAGCGCAGCGGCCAGCGCGCTTCGACGCGATCCAGATACAGCACCTCATGTCCGGCCAGCGTGGTGAAATTGCAGGTCTCGCCCAGCCGCTCGACCAAGGCGGCGAGAATGCCATGGCGTTCGGCGGTGATCGCCGAGCGCATGAGATCGAGACCCATCCGCACCAGCCGCGGGCCTGCGGCATAACGCCGGCCGCCCGGTTCGCGCATGATGTAGCCGATCGCCTCGAGCTGCTGGCACAGTCGGTGCGCGGTCGCTTTCGGCAAATGCGTAAGGGCGCAGATCTCGGGCAGCGCCAGCGGCTGAGCGCCGTTGGCGATGGTTTCGATGACGGTCAGGGCGCGGCCGACCACCGCACTCCCACCCATTGCGGCTAAAGGCTCCATCACCGCTTCCTCCCCCGGCGTTTGGCCGGTGTTTCTTGCAATTTGCCCAGCGTATCAGTCGGGGGCGAAAATCGTCCCGCAGTATGGGACAAAACATCCCGAAATTCATTGACTAGTTTTGCCGCGGGCCGCAGCATTTTTCGCGCGGGACCATTGGCGATGAGCGTGGAAAAATACGACTTTATCGTCGTCGGCGGCGGGTCGGCCGGGTGCGTGCTGGCCAACCGGCTTAGCGCCGGCGGAGCCCATAGCGTGGCGCTCATCGAGGCTGGGCCGCGCGACAGTAGCTTCTGGATTCATCTCCCCATCGGCTATGGCCGCACGATGTGGGACCCCACAGTGAATTGGAAGTTCTATACCGAGCCGGAGCCGCATATGGCTGGGCGCCGGATCTATTGGCCGCGCGGCCGTGTGCTCGGCGGCTCCAGCTCGATCAACGGGTTGATCGTGATCCGCGGTCAGCCCGAAGACTACGATCACTGGGCGCAATTGGGCAATCGCGGCTGGTCGTGGCGTGACGTGCTGCCGTATTTTGTCAAGATCGAGAGCAACAGCGAACTCGGCGGCGATCAACTGCATGGCGCGCACGGGCCGTTGCAGGTCACCAGCATCGACGAGCGGCACGAATTGATCGAGGCCTTCATCGGCGCCGCCAATCGCAACGGCATTGCGCGGACCGCCGATTTCAACGGCCGCGAGCAGGAAGGGGCCGGCTATTTTCAGCTGACCACGCGCAATGGCTGGCGCCAATCCTCCGCCGTGGCTTATCTGCGGCCGGCGGCGAAGCGGCGCAATCTGACCGTTCTGACCGATACGCAAGTCGGGCAAATTCTGTTCGCCGGGCGCCGCGCCGTCGGCGTGTCGTGCCGCAGCGGCGGCACGGTCCGCACCATAACCGCCAGACGCGGGGTGGTACTGACGGCGGGCGCCATTCAGTCGCCGCAGCTTCTGATGCTGTCGGGCATCGGTCCGGCCGAAGAGCTGCGGCGCCACGGCATTGCGGTGACGGTCGACCGTCCGGCGGTCGGCCGGAATCTGCAGGACCATTTGCAGTTCCGGCTGATTTATCGGATCGCCAAACCGATCACCACCAATGACGCGTTGCGCTCATGGCGGGGATGGATGAAGCTCGGCAGCGATTGGCTGTTTCACCGGCGCGGTCCGCTGGCGGTCGGCATCAATCAGGGCGGCCTGTTCGCACGGCTGATGCCGGGAGCAAAGACGCCCGACATCCAATTTCACGTGGCGACGCTGAGCGCCGATATGGCCGGCGGCAAGGTCCACGATTTCTCCGGCATGACGTTGTCGGTCTGCCAGTTACGGCCGAAGAGCCGCGGCTCGATTGCGCTCGCTTCGGCCGATCCCTACGCGCGGCCGCTCATTCACGCCAATTATCTCGCCGAGGAAGCCGACCGGTACTTTGCGGTCGAGAGCATCAGGTTCGCGCGCAAGCTGGCGCAAACGCCGCCGCTCCACGATCTCATCGAGAGCGAAGCGGTGCCCGGCCCAAAGGTTGAAAGCGCCGCCGATATTCTGGAATTTGCGCAAGCCAACGGGGCGACGATCTTTCACCCGGCCGGGACCTGCCGCATGGGAACGGACGAGGAGGCGGTGGTCGATCCGCGCCTGCGCGTGCGCGGTGCCGAACGTCTGTGGGTGGCCGATTGTTCGATCATGCCGACGCTGGTGTCAGGCAACACCAATGTCCCGGCCATGATGATCGGCGAGAAGGCCGCCGAAATGATCTTACAAGACTGTCGACAACAAACCGGAGGGAGTGAAACATGGCAAACGGAGTCCAGTCCGATAGCAATCTGAGACGCGTCGTCGCCGCCAGTCTGATCGGCGCTACGATCGAGTGGTACGACTTTTTCCTCTATGGAACAGTCGCCGGAATCGTCTTCAACAAACTATACTTCCCGGTGCACGACCCGCTGGTGTCGATCCTTCTCGCCTATACCACCTTCGCCATCGGTTTCGTGGCGCGGCCGGTCGGCGGGCTGATCTTCGGCCATTTCGGCGACCGCATCGGCCGAAAAAGCATGCTGATCATGACGCTGATGATCATGGGCGTTGCCACCGTCCTGATCGGAGTGTTGCCGACCTATCAGCAGATCGGCATCGCCGCGCCGATCCTTCTGCTCGTGCTGCGCGTGCTGCAGGGCATCGGCCTTGGCGGCGAATGGGGCGGCGCCGTCGCGATGACCTATGAATATGCCACGCCCGACAAGCGCGGATTGTATGCCAGTTTTCCGCAGATCGGCTTGTCCATCGGCCTGTGCCTGAGCGCGGGTATCGTGGCGCTCGCGTCCAGCCTGCCGGGGGACCAATTCCTCACTTGGGGGTGGCGCGCCGGCTTCCTGCTCAGCGTGGTCCTGGTCGTTGTCGGTCTCTACATCCGGCTGCGCATTCTGGAGACGCCTGAATTCATCAAGCTGAAGGAGCAGCGTCTGGAGGTACCGATTCCTTTCATGAGCATGCTGCGCGAATATCCGCGCAATGTCCTGCTCGGCATGGGCGCGCGTTATATCGATGGCGTGTTCTTCAACGTCTTTGCCGTGTTCAGCATCGCTTATCTGGTCAATACGCTGCACATCAACCGGACGACGGCGCTGTGGGGCGTATTTGCCTCGGCGCTGGTGATGATCGTGTTCATCCCGCTGTTCGGCCGGCTTTCCGACAAATGGGGACGCGGCAGGACCTATGCGATCGGCTCGGTACTCCTGGCGCTGTCGGCGTTCCCGGCGTTCTGGTTGATGAGCGGCGGCAATATCGGCGCGATTTTCATCGCCATGGTGATCCCGTTCGGCATCATCTACGCGATGTGCTACGGCCCGGAAGCGGCGCTGTTCTGCGATCTGTTCGATCCGCGCGTGCGCTACACCGGAATTTCGTTCGTCTACCAATTCTCCGGCATTTTCGCGAGCGGGATTACGCCGATCGTCGCAACGTATCTGATTGCGGCGAACGACAACCAGCCTTGGTATTTGTGCGCTTACGTGGTGTTCGCGGCGATTATCAGCGCGATCTCGGCCGCCGCGATCAAAGGCCCCGTCGGTCCCGCGGCCGTCGCTGCACCGGTTGGGCTGAAGGTCGCGGGCGCGGCCTGATAAATTCCGCCGAGGCGGCCGGTCCGGCTGCCTCGGCGTTTTGCCGGCGCGGGATGTTTGCCCGCGCTGGCACAGGACCTGCATGAAAGGACCCGCCAGCGGCGACGGTCAAGGTCGCTAAACGGTCTGCCTTGCAACGCTTGCAATCGCCAAGGTATGAGCGGGCCATGATCGCCAACGAAAAAAAGCGCGTGATCGTAGTGGGTGCCGGGCCGGTCGGCGCCATTACCACGCTGGCGCTGGTGCAAAAGGGTATTCCTGTTCTGCTCATCGAGGCTGAACCGGAGCCGGTGGAGGATCAGCGCGCCGCCACGCTGCACGCGCCGACGCTGGCAATGCTTGCCGCTCTCGGGTTGGAGCGGCAAGCTTTCGCCGACGACGCCTCCGGCGGCTTTCAAGCGCCGCTGTTTCAGTTCCGCGATCGCGCCAGCGGCGAGTTGGTCGCGACGTTCGATATCCGCCTGCTCGACGGCGAGGTGTCTTATCCCTTCGTGCTGCAATGGGAACAGTACAAATTAGTGCGCGCGGTGCTGCCGCTGGTCGCGCAAAAGGGCCTCGCCGAACTGCGTTTCGCCACCAAGCTCACCGGCCTGACCCAGCATGCCGATCATGTCGATATCGCCGTCGAGAACGCGGACGGCGAGACCGAGACGCTGCGCGGCGCCTATGTGATTGGCGCCGACGGCGGCCGCTCCGCGGTGCGCCGGTTGAGCGATATCGACTTCGAGGGTTTCACCTGGGAAGAGCGCTTCATCAAAATCGCCACCAGCTTCGATTTCTCGGCCGGCACCGGCTACTGTACGCGCAATTACTTCTCCGATCCGGACGAGTGGCTCAATCTGTTCAAGGTGAAAGGCGTCGGTCCGCCCGGCTATTGGCGCGGTATCATGCCGGTGATGGCCGGCGAGACCGACGAACAGGCGCTTGGCATGGACAGCATCCAGCGCCGCCTGCACAGCATCTACGACAAGAGCGGCGATTTCGACATTCCCTACTACGCGCTCTATTCAGTGCACCAGCGCGTCGCCGCGACCTTCAACAAGGGCCGCGTCTTCCTCGCCGGCGACAGCGCGCATGTCAACAATCCGATCGGCGGCATGGGCATGAACGGCGGCATCCACGACGCCGTCAATCTTGCCGAGAAGCTCGCCGCCGTGTGGTACCGGCGCGCCGATGCCAGCGTGTTCGACCGCTATACCCGGCAGCGCCGCAAGGCGCAGACCGATTTCGTGCAGGCGCAATCGATCCTAAACAAAAAGACGCTGAGCGAGAAAGACCCGGTGATCCGCCGCCAGCATCTCGACGACTTGCGCCGAACGTCGGAGGACGTGGCGCTGCACAAGAAATATCTGTTCCGCAGCTCGCTGATCGACAGTCTCAATGCGGCGAACGCAGTGGAGTGAACGGGCCAATTCTTTGCCAGAGTGCATCCCGATTTAACGGAATCGGGATGCACTCTTAGCTTTTTATTTTAGCATGCCCTTTTCGCAAAACCGGTTCCCACTTTTGCGGGACATGCTCTAAGCCCGTTTCGGCAATCGTCTGATCTGTGCGCCTGCCAATTTTTCCGCGACGCGAATATCGTAGGCGCTCTGTAAGTTGAGCCAGAATTGTGCGCTGGTGCCGAACCAATGGCCAAGCCGCAACGCAGTATCTCCGGTTATCGCCCGTTTGCCGTGCAGGATCTGCGTGATGCGATTCGGCGGCACGCGTAGCTGCCGTGCAAGCTCGCTCGGCGTCACCGCGATCTCGGCAAGTTCCTCGGCGAGGATTTCGCCCGGATGAATAGCAGGCCTGGTCATGTTTTTCCTCAGCGCGTTACTATCCCTTATCGAAGGAGCTTCCCCCACTTCGCCTCGATCTCCCTTGCTTCGTCAGCTGACAGCGCCGACGTTTTGGGAAATCTGTCGCGCCAGGCAAACGGCCGGCAGGCGTCGATGATCGCCTTGGAATGCGAGGTGATGCCGCGTTCCTTGGCCTCCGGCGGGATACGCGGGTCGAGCGCCGAGCTCCAGGCATTGCGCAGGATGTCGATGCCCTCGGCCGGCTCGCAGCGGGTCGTCACCGCCCACATCACATCGGCGAGGTTGGAGGGATCGACGTCGTCGTCGACCACCACGACGATACGCGCCATGTAGCTGTGCGCGGCCGCGACGAGCGCGGCGCGCTTGGCGTGGCCGTCGTAGCGCGGGCGCAAGGCCACGACCGTCATCAACTGCGAGACATGCTGCCAGACGCCAGTCACGTCGGTCACGCCGGCGGCTTCAAGATTGCCCCAGATCGTCGCGGCGCGCAGCGGCAGACCGAAGTGAAAGCGCGGCGGCTTCATGGGCGGCGAGCCGAGCAGGATCGGATCGCTACGGTGATGGATCGCGGTGACTTCCATCACCGGACCGGGGCGCGCTTCCGCGGCATAATAGCCGGTGAATTCACCGAACGGGCCTTCCGGCAGGGTGGTTTCGTTCATCGGCAACAGCCGCCCCTCGAAGACGATCTCGGCATGCGCCGGGATCGGCAACCCGGTCAGGGGAGCTGGATAGACCTCGATAGGGGCGCCTTTGATCGCGCCGGCGAACTCATATTCCGACCGGGCTTCGGGAAGATACTCAAAGCCGGCGATGAACAGGGCCGGATCCTCGCCGTGCACGACGGCGATCGGACAGCTCTCGCCGCGATCCCAATATTTCCGGGCGATAATGGCGCCGTGCCGGCCGCCGTGATCGAATTGCACCGTAACCTTGTTGGCGGCATGCACCTGAACCCGGTAGACCGAGGCGTTGATCCAGCCCGTGTCGGGGTCGCGCACGACCACGAGCGAGCCCGAGCCGATGAACGGTCCGCCGTCGTGGCGATGCCAGACCGGCGCCGGGAACATCGACACATTCACGTCCGGCCCCGCGGCAGTGTGTTCCAGAAAGGGCCCCGCGGACACTTCGATGGGCGGCCGCGGCGTCAGCGATTTTCGCTTCTCCATCCAGGCCCGGAGCGCGTCGAGCGGCCGCAGGCCGGGATCGAGGCCGAGCGCCAGTGCGGCGCGTTGCACATTTGTGGTGGCGTTGGTGAAGATACGGAAACCGCGCCGGTGACCCTTGATCTCGTCAAACAGCAAGGCGGGGCAGTCGGCCATGCCGGCGGCAACTTCGGTAATGCCGCCAATCTCGAATTGCGGGTCGGCGTTCATGATGCGCCGCAACACGCCGAGGCCCTCGACCAAGCCGATAAATTCGCGCAAATCTTTGTACATGCACCCGGCCTTGTTCGCGGAACTGCTAAAGTCAAGTCATTATCTTTACGTCGGACTATGTATAACTGAGCGCTGCTCCGGTACACGGCTTTCATGCACCTCATCGGCCATCTCATCCACGTTTACGGCTTGCTCACGGTTGCCGCGATCGTCGGCCTGGAATGCATCGGCGTGCCGCTGCCGGGCGAGACCGCGCTGCTTGCCGCGGCGGTCTACGCCGGAACCAAGCACGACCTCAATATCATCTCGGTGATCTTGACCGCGGCCGGCGCCGCGATTTTCGGGCGCATGATCGGCTACGTGCTCGGCCACGAATTCGGCTATTGGCTGCTGCTGCGCTACGGCAGCTACCTTGGGATGACGACGAGCCGCATCAAGCTCGGCCAATATCTGTTCCTGCGCCATGGCGGCAAGATCGTTTTTGTCGCGCAATTCATCCCGGTGCTGCGCACTTTTGCCGGCCTTTTCGCCGGCGCCAACGTCATGCCGTGGCGCGACTTTCTCGTCGCCAATGTCATGGGCTCGCTATTGTGGGCGGCGAGTTACGGCTTTGCGGCCTATGAACTGGGGCGGCAGTTCGAGCGCCTGGAAGGTCCCTTGGTTCTGATCCTGGCGGCCATCACCGTGATCTTGTTCATCGTTGGGGGCACGTTTGTAAAGCGTCACGAGGCGCAGCTCATCGCCGAAGCCGAGCGCGCGATGCCGGGACCGCTGACGTGGCATTAGTTGGTTGCGGGTGCTGCGCCTGAAGGAAAAAAGAATGGCACGGGGTCAGTTGCGGCTCGCCGCGGATATTGGGGGGACCTTTACCGATATTGCCGTGTTCGATGAGAAGACCGGCGCGCTCACATTCGGCAAGGCGCTGTCGACGCCGGCGCATCTGGTCGAAGGCATTTCCGCCGGCGTCGCCAAGGCCGGCAGCGATTACCGGTCGGCGGCGCTGTTCCTGCATGGCTCGACGATCGCCATCAATACGATGCTGGAACGCACCGGCGCCCGCACGGCGCTGTTGATCACCGAAGGCTTTCGCGACATCTACGAAATCGGCCGCATCAACCGGCCCGACGCCTACAATCTGTTTTTCCAGAAACACGTGCCGCTGATCGAACGGGCGCTGCGCTTCGAAGTCAAGGAACGCATGCTGGCCGATGGCGAGATCGACACCGCGCTCGACGACGGCGAGATCGAGGCACTGGGCGACAGACTCGAGCGCCTTGGCGTCGAGGCGGTCGCGATCCTGTTTCTCAATTGCTACGCTAACGCCGATCATGAGCGGCGCGCCAAGGCGATATTGGAGAACAACCATCCGCGCCTGTTCGTCTCGGCCTCGCACGAACTGTCGCAGGAATATCGCGAGTTCGAACGCTGCGCGACGGTCGCCGCCAATGCCTATGTCGGGCCGAGAGTCCGCCGCTATATCGGTGAGATCGACGCCCATATGCGCGACGCCGGCTTTGCCGGATCGTTTTTGGTGGTGCAGTCGACCGGCGGGCTGTACGAGGCGGATCAGGCGCAGAGCCAATGCATCCGCATGCTGGAATCGGGCCCGGCCGCCGGCGTCATCGGCACCCAGGCGCTGTGCCAGGCGCTGAAGATCGGCAACGCCATCGCCTTCGATATGGGCGGCACCACGGCGAAGGCCGGCGTCATCCACCGCGGCGCGGCGCTGACGACGAACGCGGCGCTGATCGGCGGCTATGAGCGCGCGCTGCCGGTGCAGATCGCGATGATGGATATTTTCGAAGTGAGCGCCGGCGGCGGCTCGATCGCGCGCGTCGAGGACGGCGCGTTGCGGCTGGGTCCGCAAAGTGCCGGCGCCGCACCGGGGCCGGCCTGCTACGGCCTCGGCGGCACCGAGCCGACGGTGACGGATGCCAATCTCGTGCTCGGCCGGCTCGGTGCCGACCGCTTTCTCGGCGGCGAAATGCAGCTCGACATTGCCGCGGCCGAGCATGCGCTCAAGAGCCGGATCGGCGATCCGCTGGGTATGAGCGCGGTCGAGGCTGCGGACGGCATTCTTCGCATCGCTGCGACCACCATGTCGTACGCCGTCAAAGGCGTAACGACCGAGCGTGGCTTGGACGCCGGCGATTTCGTGCTGGTCGCCTATGGCGGCGCCGGTCCGCTGCATGCGGCCGAAGTCGCGCGCGAGATCGGCATGGGCAAATTGATCGTGCCGGCCGCGCCCGGCGTGTTTTCCGCCTTCGGCATGCTGTTTTCGGATCTGCGCTACGATTACGTGCGCACCTGGTTCACGCCGCTCGACGAGGCGCGGTTCGATGAGATGGAAAAGGTCTACCGCGCGCTGGAGAGCCAGGGCCGTGACGCCGTTGCCGGCACCTCGGTCAAGCCGCGGCGGGTCGACATCAAGCGCGCCGCCGACATGCGTTATGTCGGACAGGAGCACGCGGTGACGGTCGATCTGCCTATGGCGGTTTTTACGCGCAAGGACGCCAAGGCCATCAAGCGCCACTTCGATGCCATGCACGCGCAGCGTTACGGCACGTCGGCGCCCGAGGAGCGCGCCGAAATCGTCAGCCTGCGCTCGACCGTGACCGGGCTGATGCGAAAGCCGCTGCAAAGCAAGATCGGCCGCGGCCAACGGACGCCGGCAAACGCGGCCTTGGCCGGCAAACGAAAGGTCTATTTCGACGGACGTTTTCACGCCACGCCGACCTATCGCCGTGACGCGCTCGCTGCCGGCAACCGCATCGCGGGACCGGCTTTGGTCGAGGAATATGCCTCGACCACGGTGCTGATGCCGCACGACGTGCTGGAAGTCGATACATTCGGTAATCTGGTGATCGCGGTGGCAGGACAATAAGCCGCCCGAGAAATTTGTGGGAGGATTGCACAATGAATCGTAGACGATTTCTTAGATCGGCGATGGGCGTTGCGGCGCTGCCGGCGATCTCGCGGCCGGCTTGGGCGGATGCCTATCCCACTCATCCGGTGCGCGTCGTTGTCGGGTTCGCCGCCGGCAGCACGACCGATACTCTGGCGCGCTTGATCGGACAGTGGCTGTCGCAGCGGCTCGGCCAGCAATTTATCATCGAAAACCGGCCGGGCGCCGGCGGCAATATCGGCGCCGAAGCGGTGATCAGGTCGACGCCGGACGGCTATACGCTGCTGATGGTGCCGCCTGCGGTCGCCGCCAATGCCGCGCTCTATCCGCATCTCACCTTCGATTTCATCCGCGACACCGATCCGGTCGCCGGCGTGGTGCGGGTTCCCAACGTCGTCGAAGTCAATCCATCGGTGCCGGTGAAATCCATTCCGGAGCTGATTGCCTATGCCAAGGCCAATCCGGGCAAACTGAGCTTTGCGTCCGCGGGTATCGGCACCGCAAGTCATTTGGCCGGCCAGTTGTTCAACAAGATGGCCGGCGTCAACCTGCAGCATGTTCCTTATCGCGGCGACGGACCGGCGATGGCCGATCTTGTTGCCGGCAATGTCCAGGTCGGCTTTGCCACCATGACCTCTTCGATCGGTTTCATCCGGGCTGGGAAATTGCGGCCGCTCGCGGTTACGACGACCACGCGGTCCGCGGCGCTGCCCGACGTGCCGACCGTGGCCGAGTTTGTGCCGGGCTTCGAGGCAAGCTCCTGGTTCGGCGTCGCCGCGCCGAAAGGCACGCCGGCGGACATCGTCGATAGCTTGAACCGGCAAATCAATGCCGGGCTCGCCGCCCCGGCGATCAAGGACCGGCTTGCCGATATGGGCGGCATGGCGCTCACCGGATCGCCGGCGGATTTCGGCAAGCTCATCGCCGAAGAAACCGACAAATGGGGCAAGGTCATTCGCGAGGCCGGCATCAAGGCCGAGTGAACAGGCGCGCGTGGGCAGATGCGCTGCATGGGAGATCGACCATGATGAATCCTTGCCGCCGGGGTTTTCTGCATCTGGCAACGGCTGCAGGCGTGCTTCCTTCGCTATGGCGCATTGCATGGGCTGCGGACGACTATCCGTCACGGCCGGGACGGCTTGTTGTTGGCTTCCCCGCCGGTACTTCATCCGACATCACGGCCAGACTGATCGCGCAATGGCTGTCGCAAAAGCTCGGCCGGCAATTCATCGTTGAAAACCGCACTGGCGCCGGCACCAACGTCGCAGCCGATTCCGTCGTGCACGCGGCGCCGGACGGTTACTCTTTGCTGTGGGTCACGCAGACCAATGCCATCAACACGACCCTGTACAATAATCTGGATTTCGATTTCAGCCGCGATATCGAACCCGTCGCGGCATCATTCGCGTACCGGCGGTCATGATGGTCAATCCGGCGGTACCGGCGAAAACGGTGCCGGAGTTCATTGCATACGCCGAGGCCAATCCCGGGAAGATCAATATGTCGTCGCCGGGCATCGGCAGCGTGAATCACATTCTCGGCGAACTATTCATGATGATGACCGGGACCAAACTCGTTCATGTTCCCTACCGGAGCAGCCAGTTTCCCGACCTGATTTCGGGCCAGGTCCAAATTACTTTCAATCCGACGCCGGCATCACTTGATTTTATCAGAGCCGGCAAGCTGCGCGCTTTGGCGGTGACGAGTGCGAACCGCCAGGAGGTCTTGCCGGACGTCCCGACCGTTGGCGAATTCGTGCCCGGTTATGAAGGTTATGCCTGGTTCGGAATTGGCGTGCCGAAGAATACGCCCGCAGACATCGTCGATAAGCTCAACGGCGCAATCAATGCCGGGCTCGCCGATCCGCAGCTCAAACGCCGCCTTGTCGACCTCGGCGGCGTACCCATGCCGACGTCGCCGGCGGGCTTTGCCAAATTCATCGCGGCGGAGACCGACAAGTGGCGCAAGGTCGTGCAGTTCTCCGGGGCAAAACCGGAATGAACCTCATTCGCCAGTGCAAGAGGCTGACATGAAGCGCCGAGCCAAGCCGACGCGTGCACGCAAAGCCAAGGTCGATCCGGTCATCACCGAGATCGTGCGCAATGGCGTCATCGCGGTGACCGAGGAAATGAAGACTAACCTCATGCGCACCGCCTACAACATCATCATCTACGAGGCGCTCGATTTCACCACCGGCCTGTTCACTCCCGAAGGCGAAACGATTTCCATCGGCATCGGCCTGCCGATGTTCATCCGCGGCATGGCGGAGACGGTGAAGGCGAAAATCAAACATTTCGGCCGCAACAATATCCGGCCCGGCGACATCTACGTCACCAACGATTCTTATCTTACCGGCAGCCATCTCAATCACGTCACGCTGACGCTGCCGATCTTTCACAAGGGCGTTCTCGTCGGCTTCTCGTGCTGCATGGCGCACTGGCTGGACATCGGCGGCACGCTCGGCGGCATGACCACGGACATCTTTTCCGAAGGCTTGCAGATTCCCATCCTCAAGCTGCATGACCGCGGCAAGGTCAACGACACGCTGATCGACGTCATCAAGCAGAATATGCGGCTGCCGAGCCGGGCCATGGGCGACCTGCGCGCCCAGATCACCGCGGTGAAAACCGGCGAGCGGCGTTTCCTCGAACTCGTCGAACGTTACGGCCGCGACCGCGTCTTGGGCGCGATCAAGGCCATCATGGATCATTCCGAAGCAATGGCGCGTGCCCGCACGCGCTCGATTCCCGACGGCGTTTACGAGGCGGAGTCGTATATGGACGACGACGGCATCGACGTCGGTAAGAAGGTGCCGATCAAGGTGCGCGTCATCGTCAAGGGCGACGAGATGACGGTCGATCTCTCCGAGGTCTCGCGCCAAGTACGCGGGTTTTACAATTCCGGCATCACCACCGGCTACGCCTGCTCGCAGGTCGCCTACAAGTGCCTGACTTCGCCGACGGACTATCCGATCAATGACGGCTCGTTCCGCAGCCTCAAAGCGATTGTGCCGCCGGGACGCATCATCAGCGCGGTGCGGCCAGCGCCGATGCGCTGGTGGATGACCTATCCGATGACCATCGTAGACACGGTCTTCAAGGCGCTGGCGCCGGTGATCCCGGAGCGTGCCATCGCCGGTCATCACGCCGATCTTCTGATCGCGGCGCTGCACGGCATCAACCCGAACACGTCGGAATTCTTCCTTGCCAATTTCGGGCCGCTCGGCGGCGGTTGGGGCGCCAAGCGCAGCGAGGATGGCGTGTCGGCGACGGTGTGCATCAACGATGGCGACACGCACAACGGACCGAGCGAACAGTCGGAGGTCAAGTTTCCGATCGTGGTGGAACGCTATGCCCTGGTGCCGGATTCCGGCGGCGCGGGGCGTCACCGCGGCGGGCTCGGCGTCGAGCGTGTGGTGCGCGCCCGCGTGCCGATGACGTTCAATACCCAGGTCGAGCGGGCGCACTGCAAGCCGTGGGGGCTGGAAGGCGGTGGCGACGCCACCGGCAATGCGGTGGCGCTGCGGACGGACGGGCGCTGGAAGACCGACTTTCCCAATGCCAAGGTTTTGGTGGCGATGCTCAAGACGGGGGATGCATTTCGGCTGCGCTCGGGCGGCGGCGGCGGCTATGGCTCGCCGCTCGAACGGCCGGCGGCTGACGTCGCGGCGGACGCCAAGCAGGGCTATATCTCGCTCGCTGCGGCAAAGGACTTGTACGGCGTCATACTCGACGGCGACACGTTTGCCGTGGATTTGGCGGCCACCGAGCGGTTACGAGCGTCATTGCAGGCCGCAGCCGGCGCGCTATTGGAGCGCGAGGCACGGGGTTAACGGCTTCGGCGCCGCCGTCACGCTTGCAGGCTTAATTTGGCATCGCCATATTGCACATTAGCCGGGTCGACGCTTCGCCCGGCCGCCGGGGCGCCGTAAGGGCCCACACAAAGTCGCTTAACGAGGACTTTGCGATCATGTCCAGGGTTTCGTCGCTTTCGTCACCTTTTCTACTTGGCTTCGACGAGATCGAGCGGGTGCTCGATCGGGTCGGCAAAGCTGCCGACGGCTATCCCCCCTACAATATCGAACGCGTTCCCGGTGACGGGAACAGTCCCGAGCGGTTGCGAATTACACTTGCAGTGGCGGGGTTCACCCGCGACCAGCTCGATGTCACGGTAGAGGAGAGCCAGCTTGTCATTCGCGGCCGTCAGCTAGACGACAAAAGCCGGCAATTCATCCATCGCGGCATCGCCGCGCGCCAGTTCCAGCGCACCTTCGTGCTGGCGGAGGGCATGGAAGTGATGGGTGCAGACTTGAAGAACGGATTGCTGTCGATTGACTTGGCGCGTCCCCAACCGGAGCGCATCGTTAAATCGATCTCAATCAAAGAGTGCGATTAATGAAACCACTAGGACTCGACCGAAGTCTCAAGAAAGGAGTCGAGGGCCATGAACAGCATGAACCACAGTGAAACGAAACTCCCAATCTCTCCGGAAGCGCTCGCCCAACTCGGCGACGGGCGCATCGCCTACGTGAAGACCGTCCGCTCCGAGGACGTACGCGCGATGTTTCCGGATGCAGAGATGCCGCAGATGCCGCCAGGGCAGATCCTGTTCGCCTTGCATGCCGCGGACGGGACGCCGATCATGCTCACCGACAGCCGTGAAGCCGCGGTCGCCAATGCCTGGAGCAACGAACTGGAGACCGTCAGCGTGCACTGAACGGAAATCAAACGTCGGCTATCGATGTTCAAAAAGGGCCGGCGATATTCGCCGGCCTTTTTTCTGATCTGATTACCGAATACCGATGCTTGGCCGCTGTTAGGCGGCGGTCGCGGACGGCAGCGCCAGCACGGCATAGAGCGCTTCGGCGTCACGCGAACCGCGCAATTTGTGCGCTACGGTCGGATCGCGCAACAGCCGGGCGATGCGCGCCAGCGCCTTGAGGTGATCGGCGCCCGCCCCTTCCGGCGCGAGCAGCAGAAAAATCAGGTCAACCGGCTGATTGTCGAGCGACTCGAAATCGACCGGCCGATCCAGCCGGGCGAACAATCCAAACAAGCGGGTCAGACCCGGCATTTTGCCGTGCGGAATGGCGATGCCATTGCCGACCGCCGTGGAACCCAGCTTTTCGCGCTGCATCAGCACGTCGAAGATTGCCCGCTCGCTCTGCCCGCTCAACACCGCGGCACGCGCCGCAAGCTCGTGCAGCACCTGCTTCTTGCTGTTGACTTTAAGCGCCGGGAGAATCGCGTTCGGCGCAACCAGATCGGTGAGCGGCATGAATTGGAACCTGCGGTGCGGCCGTTTAGCCAGACACTTGTCGTCGTCTATTGGGGTTTTGCCAGCTTGTGCATGCCGGTTGAGCATGATCTCCGCCCGGAAAGCGGGCAACCTTGTTCCGGATCAGGCTCAAGAGCGGCGAACCATAGGGGAGCCCGCGCCACCGCGTCAATGGGCCTCAGTGCGGTGATCCTTGAGGCGACGATGATAGCGGCGCAGCTGTTTTTCGAGCTTGGTGATCGCCTGATCGGCGCTGAGATATGCATCGACCGCCTCGCCCTCGGCATGCAGCACGATCTTGGAATCGAGATGGACGGCGCATTCGGTGCGGAAGCCGATGCCGTCCTTGGCCAAGGTGGCGTGCCCGGAATAGCCTCCGTCGAAGTACTTATCCAAAGCTTCGGCAATCCGGTCGTTGATACGCTCGCGCAGCGCTTCGCCGATGTCGAGATTCTTGCCTGACACTCGAAACGAGGCGGCAGAACCTTTGGCGGAATCCTTTTGCAGAGTCATTTTGACTGTCCCTTTGGCCGTCCCTCGGAATGCTTTCTGCGGAGCTAGGTATCGGCGGGCGGCAAGTCAACGTCGCAAGCGAACGGATCGTTTTTCAGCCTACGGCCGCCGCCTGTTTCTCGCGGCGCCGCTGCACCGAGGAAGGTATCCGCATCGCCTCGCGGTATTTGGCGACGGTGCGCCGTGCAATGTCGATGCCGGCATCGCGCAACCGCTCGACGAGCGTGTCATCGGACAGGATGCCGGTCGCGCTTTCACCGTCGATCAGTTGCTTGATGCGATGACGCACGGCCTCGGCGGAATGCGCCTCGCCGCCATGCGATGCCGCGATCGCCGAGGTGAAAAAATATTTCAGTTCGAAAATGCCGCGCGTGGTTGCCATATATTTGTTGGCGGTGACGCGGGAAACCGTCGATTCATGCATGCCGATGGCTTCTGCCACGGTCTTAAGATTGAGCGGGCGCAGATGCGCGACACCGTGAGCAAAGAACCCGTCCTGCTGCCGCACGATTTCGTTCGAAACTTTGAGGATGGTGCGGGCGCGCTGATCGAGCGCGCGTACCAGCCATGTGGCGCTTTGCAGGCATTCGGCGAGATAGGATTTCTCGGTGTCGCGGCGTGCGCTGGTCGAGACCTCCGAATAGTAAATCTGATTGACCAGAACCTTGGGCAGCGTATCGGAGTTGAGTTCGACGATCCAAGCCCCGTTCGGTGCGGGCCGCACGAAAACGTCCGGCACGATCGGCTGCACCAGCGCCGAGCCGAATGCCAGGCCGGGCTTGGGGTTGAGCCGCCGCAGTTCGGCGATCATGTCGGCGAGGTCTTCGTCGCCCACGCTGCAAACTTTCTTCAGGGCGGCGAAATCGCGCCTGGCGACAAGGTCCAGCCGCGAAACCAGCGCCTGCATCGCCGGATCGTAGCGATCGTTTTCCTTGAGCTGGATCGCCAAGCACTCGGCGAGGTCGCGCGCGCAAATGCCGGGGGGGTCGAAAGTTTGCAGGATGGCAAGAACGGCCTCAACTTCGGCCATCGAGGTGCCGAGCTTTTCCGTGACATCGGCAAGGTCGCCAGAAAGGTAGCCGGCGTCGTCGACAAGATCGATCAGATACTGGCCGATCATGCGACCGGCGGGTTCGGTGATGGCGAGTGTCATTTGCCCGCGCAGCCAGTCCGACAGTGTCGTTTCGGCGGAAACGAAAGCTTCCAGATTATAATCGCCGTCGTCACGGCCACCCGACCCGGTTCCCGCCCATTCGGAATAGCCGGCGGGCATATCGGAGGTGCGCGGCCGGATCGATTCGTTCTCGTCGGGAGACGTATCGTCCAAAGGACTTTCGCGAGGACTGTCACGCCGCTCGTCGGCGGCGGGCCCGCTGGCTTCGCCATTTGGGCCGCCTGGCGCTTCGCTGTTGGCGGGAGCATCCCCGGCGCCCGGGGTAGCCCCCGCTGCCGGGGGCTCGGCTTCAGCGCTCCGGTCGAGCAGGGGATTGCGCTCCAGCTCGGCCTCGACATAAGTGGCCAAGTCGAGATTCGACAGTTGCAGCAGCTTGATGGCCTGCATCAGCTGCGGCGTCATCACCAACGCCTGGCTTTGCCGGAGCTGTAATCTCTGCGTTAACGCCATGGCGGGGCTAAATTGGTCCGATTCTTGCTTGTACGCTCTTGTACAGCAGACCGTCCCGCCTGTCGTCAACCGAATTCGGACAACCTTAAAGGCGGAATTCCTCGCCCAGGTAGAGTCGGCGCACCTCCGGATTGTTGACGATATCGTCGGGGCGGCCCTCCATCAGCACTTCGCCGGAATAGATAATATAGGCTCGGTCGGTCAGGCCGAGCGTCTCGCGCACGTTATGGTCGGTGATCAGGACACCGATGCCGCGATTGGTGAGGTGGCGCACCAGCGCCTGGATGTCGCCGACCGCGATCGGGTCGATGCCGGCAAACGGCTCGTCGAGCAGCATGTAACTGGGCCGCGTGGCCAGCGCGCGGGCGATTTCGACGCGACGGCGCTCGCCGCCGGACAGCGCAATGGCCGGCGTCTTGCGCAGGCGCGCGATGTTGAATTCTTCCAGCAGCGCATCGAGATCGTGGTTGCGCCGCCGCTTATCGGGCTCGACGACTTCAAGTACGGCGCGAACGTTTTCCTCGACCGTGAGACCGCGGAAAATCGAGGCTTCCTGGGGGAGATAGCCGATGCCAAGGCGCGCCCGCTGATACATCGGTAGGCCGGTCACATCGCGGCCGTCGAGTTCGATCCGGCCATGGTCGGCTTTGATGAGGCCGGTGATCATATAGAACACGGTGGTCTTGCCGGCGCCGTTGGGACCGAGCAAGCCGACTGCTTCGCCCTTGCGAACGTACAGGCTTACGCCTTTGACCACTTTTCGGCCGACGAAGGTTTTCTCGACCGCATGCACGGCCAACAGGCCCTTGTGCTCGCTTGCCGCGGCGCCATTGCCGTCAGGGCGCCGCCGCGGCCGCACGGCCTGACGCGTCCCATTCTGCGCTCCGTTCTGCGGCTGGCGTTCTCGGCTGGGCGGACGTTGCGAGCGCGACGGTGCCGGCGACGGAATGGGGACTGGCCGCGGCTCCGGCGCCGGTTGTGGAGCAGGAGGCGTTTTGCCACGGGCTTGTTTGGTTGGAGCCGGCACGCTCGCAATATCGAGATAGATATTGCTGATGGCGCCGCCCATCGTATCAAGCGCGATCCGCTCGATGTCGTCCGTTCCCTCGCCGGCAAGCACAGCGCCCCGCGGCGTGCCCGCGCGACGGCGAAAATATGAAAAAAGGTCTGCCACGCCGGTCTCGAACTCTCGTGAGCGAATCTCGAATAGCTTTCAGGCCAAGGACTTTAGCCAGGCCAAAGACTTTAGCCCATTTCCCGCGGCCATTGGGGGATGCCGCGGCGGCCGCTCGCCTTGGTTAATTCGGCTTGCCAGGTCCGATAGTCATGAAATTCGTCGAGCTGCCGTTTTGGCTTTTGCCAGGCTGGATCAAAGCGCGGACCCTGCCCGGTCCGGGCGCGCCCGTGGCGCCGGGGGTGCTGGCGGACTCGACCCGCGCATTTCCGGTGACCATGTCGACAACGACTCTTTGGCCGTGAATGACGTTCTGGCCCTGGCTGACCACGACATTGCCGCTCAAGGTGATGGTCTTGGTCTTGAGATCGTAGATGCCAAGGTCGCCGCTGGCATTCTGATCCTTGGTGATCACGGTGACGCCGCCGCGCGCCTCGATGCGGCGGATATTCTGCGCGCCCTGCGGCATGCCGGGGGTCGATTTGCTGGTCTTTACCGGCGTTGCGTCGCCGGCGAGGCCGACCTCCTGCCCATAGAAAACCACGAGGTTCTGGCATTTCATCGTGGTGTCGCCCTGCACCACTTTTACATTGCCGGAGAAGGTCGCGGTCTTATTCTTATCCCGGACTTCGAGCGTTGCGGCCTCGATTTCGACCGGCTGATCCTTGTGCTGGTCCTCGCTGATGCCGAACGGGCTCGCCGCGGGGGGTGCCTGAGCGGCGGCCGGCGCAGCGGCCACCAACGCCGTCAGTGCCGATATGGCGAGGCAAATCTCCAAGCAGCGCCGAATCATTCGTTGTCCGTCTTGTTCGTTGCGGCATTGGCGGCGTCGCCGGTCGCGTCGGCAGGTTTGCTGGCGGCGTTCTTGCCAGGCTCCAGCGTCATGGTCACACCGGTGAAGCGCAGCACACTGCCGTTGTCGGCGATGTCGAGCCCTTGGGCATTGAGAAAGCCTTGCAGCATCTTGACTGAAACTGGCTCGTCGGAAACGACACTGCCCTTACGTACGTCGATCGTCGCTTCGCTCAGCTGACCCTCGTATCCGGTCGAGGAGATCAGATGAATGTTGTCCTTGAGCTTGAGGATTTCCGCCTTCACATCGTAGATTCCGGACACAGCCGTCATGTCCACCGTGCTCTTGTCTTGCATTTCCATTTTGGCATGCAGTTTGTCGAGCTCGACCAGGTTGGGCTTGGTGATGTCCTGCGCGGCGGAATCGGCGGAGAATTCGTAAGCACGGGAGTCGAGTGTGAAGCCGGTGAGCCGCGGCTGCTCCATGGTGATCGTGGTGCCGTGGATGACGAGCTTGCCGAGTTCGCCGGGCAGACGGAAGCCGCCGATCGGCGGCATATAATCGATGACGGCGACGGTGATTAGCAGCGCCGCAATGCCGATCGGCACGCCGATGCGCAACAGGCGCACATACCGGCTGTGCCGCAACGCCGTCCGGTAGTTCCGTTCAAAATCGGCATGGGAGCCGCCCGAATATCCTTTCGTGCCGGCGTCGCGGTAGACAATGGCCAAGCAATCATCCCTTCGCTTGCCGCCCGAATCCGACCTTAAACCACGCTTTGCGCGGCGTTGTCTTGTTAAAATTGCCCGCGAATATGGCCTGGAGAAGGACCAGGTCTCCGGACCTGCCGCTCTGCCAGCCGCTTACGAATGCGCGAATATATCGTCGGCCGCGAAGCCGGCCAGGTCGAGCCGCACCCGCTCGGGCAGGAAACGAAAACACGCCGCCGCCAGCGGATCACGGCCCTCGCGCGCCAGCATGGCGTCGAGCTTGTCCTTCAGCGCGTGCAGATAGAGAACGTCGGAGGCCGCGTAGGACACTTGCGCTTCGGTAAGCTCGGCAGCGCCCCAATCGGATGATTGTTGCTGCTTGGAAAGGTCGTGCCCTAACACCTCGCGCACCAGGTCCTTAAGCCCGTGCTTGTCGGTATAGGTCCGCGTCAGCCGCGATGCGATCTTGGTGCAGAACACCGGTTCCGGCATCACGCCGAAGGTCTTGCACAACATGCCGAGATCGAAGCGCGCGAAATGGAAAATCTTGAGCAGGCTTTTGTCGGCCAAGAGCTGTCTCAGATTGGGCGCGGCGTTCGGCGTGTCTCTGGCCTGCGGCGGAATCTGCACCACGTCGGCGGAGCCGTCGCCGGGCGACAATTGTACGACACACAGCCGGTCGCGCTCGAGATCCAGACCCATGGTTTCGGTATCGATCGCCACAGCACGCGAGCCCGCGCCGGTGTAGCGCGCGATATCGGGCAGATCGCCGCGGTGAAGGCGGATGGTCGGCATGCGCGGGTGTTATCGCGCGTGGCTGGCGATTCCAAGGGGCAATTCCAAGGGCAATGGCTTGCTTAAGCCCCGGCCGCTCCGAGGAGACGACGGGCTGTGCCGCTCGGCTCGGTCAAATTGCGGCGCGTGCGGCGCAAAATAACCCTCGTGCCGGTCCGAGGAAGAAGAAATTAATTCATGCGTTTGCGTTAAAAACGCCAAGTTTGTTCTTATTTTCCGCCGCTCCTTGCGGCTTAATAGAATAAGTTTCTATCTACGATGACCATTGCCAATCCAGGAATCGGCATGTCGCGTGCCCTCGCCGCCATCCCCGCTACCGCCCCGTTTTCCCCGGAAGACGTCGAGGTGCTCAATCGTGTCGTCGGCCCGGCGACGGCGGTGCAGCGCGCGTGGCTCGCCGGGTTCCTCGCCGGGGTCGAGCAATCGGCCGGCGCCGCGCGTCCGCCGAGCACGCACGCGGCGGAACCGCTGACCCTCGTGTACGCCAGCGAGTCCGGAAA
>JBARER010000159.1:0-4236 GCA_049796395.1 Xanthobacteraceae bacterium | reverse complement strand
CCCTGTGCGCCGCTTGCGTACAGGTCGTGGAATACCGCGTCTGCCGGCGGTCCGCTTCCTTCTTTTATTTTTTGTAGGGTGGGTAGAGCGAAGCGAAACCCACCGAGACCGTACCCGGATTTCGCTCCGCTCAATCCGGGCTACGCCTTACCTTCGTCATTGCCGAACTTGATCCGGCAATCCATGCGGCGAAGAGGCTGAAACAAACGTTCGGGTTGGCTGAGATCGCTTCATCTCAGCATGGACCGCCGGATCAAGTCCGGCGGTGACGAGAGAAGTATGCGTTCGCTGTTTGACACGTGGTCCGTGGGAGAAGGCGAGATGCGAAACACTGCTGGCGTTGTAAAAGGGTCGGCTTTGGTCGTGTACGAAAATCAGTCTTGCAGCCGCTGGAGCGGTGCGGACAGTTCGACCGAAAGCCCGGCCGTGTCCCATTGATGGGTGAGCGAGCCGCCCAACTGAACGCGCACGCTGTGATTGGACAGCACGGTGCCGAAGCCCTGCGACGTTGGCGGTCCGGCAATCGCCGGCCCGCCGGTTTCCTGCCAGGTCATGGTGAGGTTTTGCGCGTCGCAGGCCCAGCTTATGCGGAGCGCGCCGTCCTCGACCGAGAGCGAGCCGTATTTCGCCGCGTTGGTCGCCAGCTCGTGGATGATCAGCGCGAACGTCGTGACCGTTTGCGGCCCGAGCGCCACCGGCGGACCGTGCATGACGAGGCGGCTGGCGGCGGCGCTGTCATGCTTGCCGGTATAGGGCGAGAGGATTTTCTCCAGCAAATCGTCGAGCCTCGCCGGTTCGGCTTTCGGCGTGTCCTCGCCCGGCGGAGCCGGCAGGATCAACTCATGCGCCAGCGCCAGCGCGTCGAGCCGCCCGCCGAGGCTCTTGGCATACTCCTTCGGCGTTGCCGCCGAGCGCGCGCTGAGCGCGATCAGACCGCCGGTGATCGTGAACAGATTCTTGATGCGGTGGTTCAGCTCGCGCAGCAGCAGGTTCTGCTGCTCCTGCGCGCGTTGGCGCTCGGTGATGTCGATGAAGGTGCAAACGGCGCCCTGCAGCGCGCCGTCGCGCCGGATCGGATTGACCCAGTACTCGACCGGAAAGCTTTTGCCGTCGAGACGATAAAACAGCTCGTAGGGAACATGCGCCGGCACGCCGTCCCGGGCCGTCCGGTAGATTGGACATTCCTCTTTCGCATAGGGCGAGCCGTCCGGACGCGAATGATGAATCACGTCATGGAGCTTGCGGCCGATGGCATCCTGTTCGCGGGCGATGCCGAGCATGCGCAGGAACGCCGCATTGCACATCGTCGTGACGCCGTCGGTGTCGACGCAATAGACGCCGTCCGTCGCCGAATCGAGCACCAGGCGGAGATCGGCTTCCTTGTGGCGCAAGCTGGCTTCGGCAATTTTTTGCTCGGTAATGTCCTGCGCGACGCCGATCAGCTGCTGCCGCAGTCCGTCGGCGCTGCGCATCAACGCCACGTTGACGCTGACCCAGACCTCCGAGCCGTCGGGCCGCAGGTAGCGCTTTTCGACAAAGAACGGAACGCCGTCGGCGAGAAGCTGCCGCCGCAGCGCAGAGTCGTTTTCGCGATAGTCGGGATGGGTGATGTCGGGCACGCGCAGCGTCAGCAGATCTTCGGCGCTGCGGCCCACGATCTCGCAAAACCGCCGGTTGACGAGCAGGAATCGTCCGTCCATTTCGCATTGCAGAACGCCGACGCCGGTCTGCTCGAAAATGCGGGCGAAACGCTCCTCGCTGGCGCGCAGCGCCTCCTCGGTGCGAACGCGATCGGTGGTTTCGACGACGGTGACCAGCACGCCGCCGACGCCGGTCGGCGCGCTGTCGTCCGGCACCGGACTGTAGCTCAACGTGAAACGCCCATCTTCCCATTCGGGATTGCCGCGCCGCTGCACCTTGATCAGCAAATCCTCGGCGAAGTATGCGCCGCTGCTGCCGTCCAAAATCGCCTGATGCAGCGGCCGCAACTGCTCCTGAACTTCGGGCCATGCTTCGTTGAACGGCAATCCGAACGCATCAGGGTGCCTGGCGCCGAGGATCGAGCGATAGCCGTCGTTGTAAATCATCACCAGTTCGGGCCCCCAGCGCACGCACATGGGAAAGCCTGACTCGAGCATCACACTGACAATGATCCGCAGGCTGGCCGGCCAGCTCGCCCGGGGACCGAGCGGCGTTTTCGACCAATCCGTGGTCTGCAAACGCGTCGCCATCTCGGGCACGCGGGGCGCATCGAAACGGTGCGGCTGCGACGTCATCCTCAACTACGCTTGGCCCGATGGACCGGACCGATTTTCGCCCGGAAGCACTCTTTTGGACGGTACTGGGCTGCTGCCCGAATGTCTATGCTCGGACCGTTGCGTCGAAAGCCGCGCGCCGGAACCAAGGCCGGCCGCAGCGTTTGAAACGGCAGACAGGCCGGCCGGGAAACGCGCCGGTCGGGAGAGCCTCCGCCATGATCCGCAAGCTTTCGTCGGGCAAATACCGGCTCTATTCGCGCAAAGCTAACTCGAAGACCGGCAAACGCCGCAATCTCGGCACCTTTAATTCGCGCGCCGCCGCCGAGAAGCACGAACAGGAGGTTCAATATTTCAAACGGCATTAGGGCGGCTGGATTTCGCCTAATCCCGCCGCAATGCGTTCACCATTCCGCCGGATGGTAGCGTTACGCACTTGATTTGAACCAAAGACAGGCAAAAGACTTCTAAGTGTTGGGCGACCGTCCGTTTCAGGTAAACATCATGCGTTTCGCACCGTTGGTTTCCGCCTCGCTTCTGGCCGCGGCGATGTCCTTGCCGTTCGCCGCCGCGGCCCAGGCCAATATCGCGATTTCCGTCGACAAGAGCACCCAGCGCATGTCGGTCACCGTCGACGGCCAGCAGCGCTATGTGTGGCCGGTGTCGACCGGACGGGCCGGCTACAACACGCCGAGCGGCAATTTCAGGCTCAACCGCATGGATGCCGACCATTTTTCCCAGGAATGGGACAATGCGCCGATGCCGCATTCGATGTTTTTCGACCTGCACGGCCACGCCATTCACGGCTTCTTCGACGTCAAGCATCTCGGCATGGCGGTGTCGCATGGCTGCGTGCGGCTGTCGCCGGATCACGCCGCAACTCTGTTCGGCCTGGTGAAAGCCGAAGGCATGGCCAACACCTCGGTGAGCATCAGCGGTCATATCCCGGGCGCCGGCGATGTGCCGGTGGCCGCGGCGCATCTGCCGCAAAACGAGACGGTCTACAACGCGCGCGGTTACAGCCTGCCGCCCGACAATGCGCAGCCGATGCCGCTTGCGCCGCAATATCAGCAGCGCGCCTATCAGCAGCAGCCACCGCAATACTCCTATCAGCAGCAGCCGCAATATCAGGGTCAGCAGGCGCCCCAATATCAGGGCCAGCAGGATCAGGATCAGCAATACGCGCAGCAGCGGCGATCACTGTTCCCGCCGCAGCCACAGCCCTATGGCCAGCCGGCTTACGGCCAGCCTTATGATAACGGCCAATCCAATTACGGCGGCCAAGGCTACTACGCGCAGCCCGGCTATGGCGCGCCCGTCTATCGGCAGTATTGAGCGCTCGCCTCATCACGCGCTGTTGAGCCGGGACGACTGCATCGCCGCCCTGCCTCCCCGAAAAATGGAATAGCGTTGCCGGTAATTTGTTTATCGGGCCATCGTTATTCGGCAACGGGAGAGTCGCACCATGTCACGAGTTTGTCGTTTGAGTTTGCTTGCGGCGGCGGGCGCTTACTTGATCGCCGCACCCGCCGACGCCGCGCTGATCATGCACAAAGATCTGACGCTGGCCGTTGCCAAGACGCTGGCCGAGGAGACGGTCGCGGCTTGCGCGGCCAAGGGTTGGGCGGAATCGGCCGTGGTTGTCGATCGCGACGGCGAGACGATCGTCGAGATGCGCGGCGACAACGCTTCGCCGCTCACGGTCGAGAATGCGCGGCGCAAGGCCTATACCGCGATGACGTTCAAGCAGCCGACATCCGAATACGCCAAGAAGCTGCAGGACCCCAATTCCGTCGCCCATCAGCAGGTGACGCTGCCGAACGTGATCGCCATTCCCGGCGGCCAGCCGATCAAGGTCGGCAACGACGTGGTCGGCGGCATCGGCGCGTCCGGCTCGCCCGGTTTCGACGACGATTGCGTCAACGCGGCAATGGATAACGTGAAGGATCAGTTGCAGTGACGCGAGGCGTCATTCCGGATC
>JBARER010000158.1:0-20521 GCA_049796395.1 Xanthobacteraceae bacterium | reverse complement strand
CCGCCCATGGTGAGGAATTCGAGCGCGTTGTCGAAGCAGGCGGTGTCGGATTGGCCCTCATAGGAGATCGGCCACAGCTTCTTGATGTCGTCGCCGAACTTTGGCGAGGAAACCAAGGCTTGCCGCGCCGCCATCCAATTGTTGTTGCCGCGCAGCGTATTGATCTCGCCGTTGTGCGCGATCATTCGGTAGGGATGCGCCAGCGACCAGGCTGGGAATGTATTGGTGGAAAAGCGCTGGTGTACCAGAGCCAGCGCGCTCTCGAAATCCGGATCGTGCAAATCCGGATAATAGGCGCCGAGCTGATCGGCAAGGAACATGCCCTTGTAGATCAGCGTGCGGCAGGACAGCGACACCGGATAGTAGTTCGAGGTGCTGCGACCACGTTTGCCGTGCATAACGCCGGAAATGGTCTTGCGCAGGATGTAGAGCCGGCGCTCGAACTCCTCCTCCGACGTGATCTTGGCGCTGCGGGAAATAAACACCTGCATGTGCCAGGGCTCGGTCGGTTTCACCGATTCGCCCAGCGTCGAATTGTCGATCGGCACGTCGCGCCAGCCGAGCACCGTCATGCCCTCGCGCGCCGCAGCGGTGGTGTAAGCCTCCAAGATATCCTGCCGCCACTCAGCGTCGTGCGGCATGAATAGCGCGCCGACGGCATAGTCGCCTGGCGGCGGCAGCTTGATGCCCAGTTCGGCGGCCTTCTTGGCCAGAAATTTGTGGGGCGTCTGGACCAAAATCCCAGCGCCATCGCCGGCGCGCGGGTCGGCGCCGACGGCGCCGCGGTGCTCGAGGTTGACCAGGATCGTCAGCGCGTCTTCGACGATTTTGTGCGACTTGCGTCCCTTGATGTCGGCAATAAATCCAACTCCGCAGGAATCCTTTTCCAGCGCCGGATCAAATAGCCCGAAACCTGACGCATTCATCGTCGTACTCGCGATCCTCCCGGAGCTTCCAGGCCGATGCGGCCTTTAAGGCATCCGACGCTCACCCACCACGCTCCTTTCGCGCCATCTCCCGCGTCCGGTCGATGGGCGAAAACAGCTTGCGCCCAAGGGCGAGCCACTCGTCTTGGAGGCAACCTTCGTGCCGCTTGCAACGGCCGCCGGCTGCTTGTTCTTGCCGCCCGGCGCGCCCTCGCCACCGGCGGCCGACCCCGCGTCCCGTCGGATCGTCCGACCGCGTGGATCTTCCGATCCGCGCCCGGGGGTCGCCAATTGGGACAGCAATGCTGTCCTATGTAGAACATGGCAAATTCCGGGCGCTTACACAAGCTCCGGCCCGTCCCGACGGTATTCTTTTGCGCGTGTTCCGCCCGCGGAGTGGACCATGGGACGTGCTTTCGCGCAATGGTCGATGATAGCGCGATGGCCTCGATCTGGGATAGCTTTTGCCAGGATGAATTTTGCCAGCGACAACACGGCCGGTATCGATCCCGTTATCCTTGCCGCCATTGCCGAAGCCAATTCCGGCTACGCGCGCGGTTACGGTAATGATGATTGGACGCACGCGGCCGAGCGGCGCTTCGCCGAGATTTTCGAGCGCGATGTTGCGGTGTTCCTGGTGCCGACCGGCACCGCGGCGAATGCGCTCGCCTTGGCGCAGGTTTGCCCGCCGTGGGGCGTGGTTTTCTGCCATGCCGATTCCCACATCGCCACCGATGAATGCGGCGCCCCCGAATTCTTCGGCGGCGGCATCAAGCTCGTCGGGCTCTCCGGTAACGGCGCCAAGATCACCCCGGAGACGCTTAAGGCTGCGCTCGCCGGCTATGGCGGCCACGGGCCGCATCAAATGGTCGCCGCAGCGCTTTCGCTCACCCAAGCCAGCGAAGCCGGAACCATTTACCGGGTCGCCGAGATTGCGGCGCTGGCTGAGATTGCGCATGCGCGCTCGCTCGCGGTGCACATGGACGGCGCGCGTTTCGCCAATGCGCTCGTGCGCCTGAACGCCACGCCGGCGCAAATGACATGGCGCGCGGGCGTCGATGTGCTGTCGTTCGGCGCCACCAAGGGGGGCGCGCTTGCGGCGGAGGCGGTGGTGATATTCGATCCCGCACGCGCTGCGTTTTTCGGCGAGCGGCGCAAACGCGCCGGGCAGCTCTTGTCCAAGCACCGCTTCCTCGCGGCTCAGTTTCTGGCTTATCTCGGCGGCGATCGTTGGCTCAACCTGGCGCGCCACGCTAATGCCATGGCCGATCGCCTTGCCGACCGGCTCGCCGCGGTAGGTCTGCGCCCCGTCTGGCCGGTCGAGGCTAACATCGTCTTTATCGCCATCCCGCGCGCGCTCGAGGCCCGGCTCAAAGCCGCCGGCGCCACATATTATGTCCGGCCGAGCGAAGGCCTCGACATTGGCAGCGAAAAGGTCCTGATCCGTCTCGTCACCTCGTTCACCACCGAGCCATTCGATATCGAGCGCTTTGTGGCGTTATGCAGCGCTTCATGAACCCCGCGCATAAAACCCTGGCACCGCCCAAGCGCCGCCCTAATTGCAGCCGAACCTGATCCCGCATTGATGCGAATGGCGTTCGGGCGGGGAGGGCAATCGGGCGTGCGTTTCGGTGTTACCGGACTCTCCGTTGTAGCCGCGTTGGTGTCGGCGATCGGCATCGGTTGGGCGCAAGTTCCGCCAGCGGGGCTACCGCCATTACCTCCAGCGCCCGGTTTCGTGTCCACCTACGAAATCGTTCAGACGCTGCGTGCCGCCGGATTCGATCCGCTGGCACCGCCGCTGCGCGAGGGTACGATTTACGTGGCGCGCGCCACCGACTATCGCGGCATTCTGATGCGCGTCGTGCTCGACGCTCGCACCGGCGCGATCCGCGATGCCAATCGTATCGTCGCAGGGCCGGGCAATTACGGTGAACCGTACGGCCCCTATGGCGAAGCCGACGATCCATATGATGATGGTCCGCCTTCCGGCCCCGGCCCGTTCGGTCCTCCCGGGCCCTATGGTCCGGGCCCGTACCGTCCCGATGTTTACGGCGGACTTCAGCCTTCGCCGTATGATCGACCGCCGGCATCCGGGGTGCCGTTGTTTCCGCCTGCCGTCCATGCCACGACCGGATCGAGCAGGCCGCCGCTACCGCGGCCGCGCCCACCGGAGCTGGCATCGCGCAAGCCGGCCGACGACGCCAAAACCGACGCCAAACCTGTCAACGCGAAACCTGTTGCTCCAGTCGAGGCAAGCGGTTCGGTTGCGGCCGATCTCAGACCGGTCGGCAAGCCGGGCCTCGCGCCAGTGCCCGCGATTCCGCCGGCATCTGCGGCAAAGACGGCGCCGGCGGTATCGCCGCAGCCGCCCGCGAAGCCTGCCAAAGTGCCATCGTCGCTGACCATCAATAATTGATCGGCGCGCCCGTGGAGGGCCCGGTCGGCGCATAAATCAAAAGCGCCCCGGAAACGCCGGGGCGCTTTATCGTTCGCTAACAGGGACGCTGGATTACGCCGCCTTCTGACTGTCAATCACCGTCGGGCCATTGCCCTTGCCGTTGATCGCAATCGTACGCGGCTTTTTCGCCTCGGGAATCTCGCGCACGAGGTCGACGTGCAGGAGACCGTTTTCGAGGCTCGCGCCTTTCACTTGCACGTAATCGGCAAGCTGGAACACGCGCTCGAAGGTGCGGGCGGCGATACCCTGATAGAGCATCTCGCCGTTCTTGCCTTCCTCCTTGGCGTTTTTCTCGCCACGGATGGTCAACGTGTTCTCCTTGGCGACGACTGACAGTTCCGGCTCGTTGAAGCCGGCGACCGCCACCGACACGCGATAGGCGGTGTCGCCGGTCCGCTCGATGTTATAGGGCGGATAACCGGGTGCGCCGCCCTCGACGCTCTGATCGAGCAACGAGAACAGCCGGTCGAAGCCGACGGTGGAACGATAAAGGGGAGACAGATCGAAAGTTCGCATGGCATATCCTCCTTCTGAGCGACATGCGGATGACTCGCCCGAATGGGCCAAGCCTATGAATGCGCCGCCGCGAACGGCCCGCGCAGTAGCCGATATAAGATGGGGTTTGCGACCCGCAAGGGGCACTTAAGTCATTGATATGTCCATAAAAAAATTAGCCGAGCAAAGCCTGGCGACGCTTCGCAAATCGGCCTTGCGGGATGACGCTTCGCGCGATGCTGCTATAAGCGGGGTCGTAAACCCTGCCACCGACCGATCCATGAAACTCGTATCGATTCCCGCCAATCCCGTTCCGGAGGACTATCTCGCGGGCATGCTCAAAACGTCGGACGGCGTGCTGTTGCGCTATGCGCGCTGGCAGCCGCCGGCGGGCCGGCGCGGGACGGTGTGCATCTTTCCCGGTCGCAGCGAATGGATCGAAAAATATTTCGAGACGGTACGCGATCTGCGCGCGCGCGGTTTCGCTGTGGCGGCGCTGGATTGGCGTGGCCAAGGTTTGTCCGACCGCGCTTTGGTAGATCGCCGCAAGGGCTATGTAGGCGACTTCGCCGAATACGACATCGATCTCGAGACGTTCATGCGCGAGATCGTGCTGCCGGATTGTCCGCCGCCGATCTTCGCCATCGGCCATTCCACCGGTGCGGCGGTGCTTATCCGCGCCGCTCATCGCGGCCATCGCTGGTTCGACCGCATGGTGCTGACCGCGCCGCTGCTTGCGCTCGGCGGCGTCGATTACGCGCACGGTTTCGGCCCGTTGATCGTGCGGGTGCTGCGTTTGGCGGGCTTCGGTACGATGTATGTTCCTAACACCGACACTAGTCCGATCGAATCGCGGCCGTTCCTCGGCAATATTCTCACCTCGGATCCGGTCCGTTTTGCGCGCAACGCCGCGATCGTCGAGGCGGAGCCTGCGCTCGGGGTCGGCGGCCCGACAGTGGCGTGGCTCGATTCGGCGTTCCGTGCGATGCGCGCCATGCGCGAGCGCAGTTATGCCGTGCGGCTGCGCCAGCCCATGCTGATCGTCGCCGGCGGCAATGACACGATCGTATCGAATTCGGCCATTGAGGATTTTGCCAGCATGCTGCGCTCGGGTTCGCATCTGGTCATTGTCGGCGCCCAGCACGAGATCCTGATGGAGCAGGATCGCTTTCGCTCGCAATTCTGGGCGGCGTTCGACGCTTTCGTTCCTGGCACGCCGCTATATTAAGTCGTTCCGCTCGCAATGACGCACTACCGCTGCAACAGTTCCAGCGCTTGCGCATGCACCCGTTTGTCGGCTGCTGCTACGATGCGGCCGCCGTCATGGGGGCGGCCGTTCTCCCAAGTGGTGACGATACCGCCGGCGCCTTCGATGATCGGGATCAGGGCCAGCACGTCATGGGGCTTGAGGTCGGTCTCGATGACGAGGTCGATGTGGCCGGCGGCCAGAACGCAATAGGCATAGCAATCGCCGCCATAGCGCGACAGTTGCACCGCCGTCTCGACCCGCTGGAAACGCTGCCGGTCGGCTTCATTCATCAACAGCGGGCTTGTCGTGCATAGGACCGCCTCGGCAAGCGAGGCGCAGTCGCGCACACGCAAGTCGCGATTTCCCGCCGGCCCGCGATAGCGCGCCCCACGGCCGTCTCCTGAGAAATGCTCGCGGGTGAACGGCTGATGCATCATGCCGTAGATCGGCTCACCGCCGCGGGTCAGCGCGATCAATGTGCCCCATATCGGCAAGCCGCAGATAAAGGACTTGGTGCCGTCGATCGGGTCAAGCACCCAGACATATTCGGCATCGGCCCGGTCGGCGCCGAATTCCTCGCCGACCACCCCATGCTCGGGGAAGGTGCGCTTGATCAAGGCGCGCATCACCGCCTCCGCGGCGCGGTCGGCGGCGGTAACCGGATCGAAACCGCCGGATCGGCTCTTGTTTTCGAGCCCGAGGCTTTCGGTGCCGAGCGCGCTGCGAAAGAAGGGCCGGATGGTCTCGCCGGAAATGGCGGCGAGTTCATCCACGAATGCCGCGAAATCGACCGCCGTCATGGGAGCCTCGGTGCTTATGCCGAAATCGATGATCGACTACCGGAGCTTGTCGAAGACGGCAATCGGGCTGTGGCTAGATCGCTGCACCGGGTCGGAAATTCGCTATGCGGCATCTGCGGGGCAGTCCGGCGCCATTTTCTGTCTTTCTGGCACAAATTTGAGCAGAGGCCGAACAAGAGCATAAGCATTTGATATGTAATGATTTATTATTATCGAGAGGTGCGGGAAAACAGCCGTCCGATCTCGGGTGTTAAATTTGCGGCAAATAGCGGGGGAAAAACTCCAGTGCGATAGGTCAGTAGCCCTTGTATTTTGTGCGCCGCAGTGTATGTTGTTGCAGTGCGGTAGCGGGAGGTTCCCTCCCGTCACCGTCGCCCTCCTTGGGCGTTTCCTCCCTAGACTTGGGCCGCTCCCGCAAGGTGAGCGGCCCTTTTTCTTTCCACACTGCCGCAGCCCCGGCCCGCAGGGCGCATTCGCGGCATCGTCGCCTATTCGGCTGCCGCTCGATAAGGCCGCAATTCCTCGACCGGTATGGCGGCGAGATGGTCAGCCAGGATTTCGAATTCGCCGACAAGCCTGGCAAACGATTCTGAGCGTTCGTAGCGACGCTCGTCCATATAGAGCGCGCGGTTGATCTCGAGCTGGATGGCGTGCAGTCCGGTCGTCGGATTGCCGTAGTGCTCGGTAATAAAGCCGCCGGCATATGGCTTGTTGCGACTAACCGAATAACCGAAGCCGCGCATGCATTGTTCGATGGTTTCGGCGATGACCGCCACGCAGCTGGTGCCATAACGGTCGCCGAGCACGAGATCGGCGCGTGGCCGCTCATCCCGCCCCCCGGTATTCGAAGGCATCGAATGGCAATCGACCAGGATCGCCGCGCTGAAGTCGCGCTGCAGACGCATGAAAACGCGCCGCAAGGCGCGATGATAGGGCTTGTAGAGGCCGTCGATACGCCGCAGCGCCTCGGCGACCGAAATGCGCTGGTCGTAGATCTCTTGGGCATCGCCAACGACGCGCGCCACCGTGCCGAGCCCGCCGGCCACCCGCATAGAGCGGGTATTCGCGAACGACGGCAACCGACCCTCGAACATACGAGGGTCGAGCTCGTAGGGTTCGCGGTTTACGTCGACATAGCAGCGCGGGAAGTGGGCCCGCATCGTGGGAAAACCGCGCGTGGCGACGCCTTCGATCAACTCACCGACAAAGCTGTCCTCGGACCGGCGCAATGTCACTAGATCGAGGCGAGACGCTGCCAGGAACTCGCGCGGATAAACTCGCCCGCTATGAGGTGAATTGAACAGGAGAGGACCGCGGCACTGCGCCGGCTCCATGACCTCAAAGGGGGGATCGAACTCGTCAGGTATTTCCGACATTGGTCTTGGGGACATTGGTCCTGGGGACATGGGTCCCGGCGACATGGGTCCTGGGGGTGTGTCCGCAACATGCCCGGCACCGTTCCCTAGCGCGTGCCAAAGCGTGTTGTCCAGAGAGAGTCCCACAGGCGCCCCGATTTGCCAAGATCGCCTGTTAAGATCGCCCAATGGCCGCCGTTATATGGCTATCTTTCACTCGATGTTTACCGGCCATCCGGCTTATGGGGTGCAGGGGGCCGGCGTAAGCCGGATTCAAGAGTCATGTCCAAGATTTTGCTCGCGGAAGACGATATCGATATGCGGCGCTTCCTGGTCAAAGCGCTGCAAAACGCCGGTTTTGAAGTGATTTCCTACGATAATGGCCTATCCGCGTACCAGCGGCTGCGCGAAGAGCCGTTCGAACTGTTGCTGACCGACATCGTCATGCCGGAAATGGACGGCATCGAGCTTGCTCGCCGCGCCGCCGAGCTCGACCCCGACATCAAGATCATGTTCATTACCGGCTTTGCCGCAGTCGCGCTCAACTCCGATTCGACCGCGCCCAAGCACGCCAAAGTGCTATCCAAGCCGATCCACTTGCGCGAATTGGTCAACGAAGTGCAGAAGATGCTGGCAGCCTGAGAATGTCGGCAGCCTGACTCGGGTAGCGCTCGTATGCTTCACTTCGTGCCATAGGCGCGATCTCCGGCGTCGCCGAGGCCGGGAAGAATAAACCCGTGCTCGTCCAGACCTTCGTCGATTGCCGCCGTCCAAATAGGAACGTCGGGATGCAAGCCGCGCAGCCGTTCGATCCCTTCGGGCGACGCTAGCAACGACACAAATCTAATCGCTTTGGCGCCTCGCTCCTTGAGCCGCACGACTGCCGCGGCGGCTGTATTCGCGGTCGCGATGACCGGCGCCACGACTATGACCAGCCGCTCGCCAAGATCGGACGGCGCCTTGAAGAAGTATTCCACGGCAACAAAGGTCTCCGGCTCGCGATAGAGACCGATATGCGCTACGCGCGCCGCCGGGACGAGATCGAGCATTCCTTCGGCGAAAGTCACGCCGGCGCGCAGAATGGGTGCGAAAACGAGCTTCTTGCCGGCGATCCGCGGCGACATCATGCGTGCCAGCGGGGTCTCGATTTCAGCCTTCGTCAGTGGCAGATCGCGCGTCACTTCGTAGCACAAGAGCATCCCGATCTCCTTGAGCAGCTCGCGAAAGGATTTGGTCGAGATGTTTTTGGCGCGGATCAGTGTCAGCTTATGCTGGACGAGTGGATGTTCGACGACAGTCACGCCTTCCATGGCTTCCTCCAGACGAATTTTAGAACACGGTACCGTCGCTGATCACCTTTACGGGCGGGGAGCCGTCAGGGCGAAGCTTTCGGGCGATGGCGCGGCCGGCTTCCCAGGTTCCGCCTTCCATCACTTTTGCCAGCGGCAGGGTCGTCTCATTCAGCCCAAGCTGCCCGCGCAAGACCTCGGCCAGTTTGTCGAGCAATGCTACCGTCAACGCGCGCCATTCCACGACGAGCGGGGAGCCAACCTCATGCTCCCGCATGGCGTCGACGGAGTGGCGAAAAGCCAGCACGCCGCTGTCGACGAAAAGTCCGCCATTTCGATATTCGGCGAGACCGGTCAGGCCGTCGATGTCGGTCACGCAGAGACCAGCCCATTGCAGCGGTTCGATCAGCGAATAAGTGAGCCACTGCGAAAGCTTGTGCAGCGGCACCAGGCCGTTAGTCGCGTCCGGCGTGGTGATGGCTGGGTGCCGCCAGCAATCGCCGAGCGGGATTCCGCCAAGCGTCAACCGCGACGGCCAGATCGGTCCGAAGTGAAGCAATAATTCCGCGAGTATGATCGGCGCCGAAATTGTCCCATCGTTTGCAAGCGTCATCAGGTGATCGAAAAAACCGCCGGGCCGCGCGATATTGTTGCGGGCGAAGATGTCGGGCTTTGCGGCTACGAGCGCGCCCAGACGGTTGAGCAGCGCGGCGCGGCCGGCGATGCCGACCAGGGGATTGGCTGGAGCGACCTGCAATCCCGCGGCGATTTCGATTTGCGACAAATCCGCCAAGCGCTTGCCATCCGCCTGGAGCGGATTGTCCCGATCCGACGAGAAGGCGCCATCGGCAAACATGTCTAGGCTCGCCAATCCGAGGCCTTCCGAGCGCCCGATCTGTTGGCCCGTGTCCGGATCGCGATAATGCCAATCTGGGCCGGCGCCGGCGTCAAGCAACACGCTGACGATCGCGAGATCGAAGGCGGCGCGGGCGCGCGATGATCGGTCGCGCCACGCCGTCGCTTTGTCGATATCGGCCCAACGATTTTTCCCGCCGGCGATGAAATGCCGCCAGCGCGAGTGGAACGGCATGTCGAGCGACGGATACCGCTGCCGCGTCAGCTTCACAACCAAGTCCACGGCCGCGGGCAAATTGCCGAATTCGAGCCGGAAGTGCGGAAGCTTGTCGTCAAGCCCGATTTCGAGCATGCGCCGGGCGCGTTCGCGTACTGCGCGGGCGTTTAATAGAGATATCGCGGCGGCAGCTTCGGATGTCACGGCAAAAGTCCGGCGCGGTTCAGTATTTGTTAAGATCGCGGCCGACGGTGTCGGTAACATCCTGCGGCTTCGGCGGCTCGGCCGCATAATACCCGGCCGCCTTCTTGGCCTCGATCTCGACATGCGCGTCGGCCGGTACGAGCTCGTCCGGAATTGGCACCCGCTCGACGATATCCACGCCTTGACTGCTCAATGCGTCATGTTTCATGTCGCTCATCGAGACGAAACGATCGATGCGCCTGATGCCGAGCCAATGAACGGTATCCGGCATCAATTGCTGAAACCGCGCGTCTTGGACGCCGGCGACGCACTCGGTGCGCTCGAAATAGGCGGCCGCCGCGTCGCCGCCCTCCTGCCGCTTGCGCGCGTTGTAGACGAGGAACTTGGTGACCTCGCCGAGCGCGCGGCCTTCCTTGCGATTGTAGATGACGACGCCTAGCCCGCCGGCTTGCGCGCCACGCGCGCATTCCTCGATGCCGTGGATGAGGTAGGGGCGGCAGGTGCAGATATCGGAGCCGAACACGTCCGAGCCGTTGCATTCGTCATGCACGCGGCAGGTGATGCGCGTGCGCGGGTCGGCGAGCTTGGCGACGTCGCCAAACAGATAAATCGTCGCTCCGCCGATTGGCGGCAGAAACACTTGCAGATCGGGCCGGGTCACCAGCTCGGGAAACATGCCGGCCGTCTGCTCGAACAAAGCGCGGCGCAACGTGTTTTCGCTGGTGCCGAAGCGCTGCGCGATTCCCGGCAGGTACCACACCGGATCGATGGCGATCTTGACCACGGAAACGCTGCCATTGGCATGCACGATGGCCCCGTCGTTCTTAAGGCGCCCGGCCGCCAGCGCGTCCCGGATTTCGTGCAGATCGAGGCGCGCACGGGTCACCGCGATGGTCGGCCGGATGTCGATGCCCTCGGCGATTTGCGTCTTGAAGTTTTCCGCGACCAAGTGGCCCCATGGATCGAGGGAAACGATGCGCTGCGGCTCGCTCCATTGTGCGAATGGTCCGATTGTGGCGGCGGGGAAGGTGTTGGTCAGGTCCGGCCGGCGGATCGGGTCGAGCGCGCCGGAGGAAACGGCCAGCGCCCGATAGACCGCGTAAGAGCCGCCGTGGCTGCCGATCACGTTGCGATCCTGCGGCCGCGACACGGTACCGATGATGGGACCACGTTCGTGCGCGGTTTCCGCGCCCCAATGAATCGGGAAGGGCAATTTAGCGCCCGGCTCCGGATGGGATGTGAGTCGGATGTGCTCGGTGCGATTGGAATGGTTCATCGCTTGAATCCAAAAGCAGAAGACCCGCCGCCATGACGGGTCCGGTCACCACTCGCTGAAGTAAATCGTGCAGGCTTTGAGCGTGCAGCCCGGAAATTATACCTGATCCCCGCGCCTAGACAATAATGCTCAGCTCCCTAATCGGCACTTAAAGATGGGGGCAGGCGACACTTATTCAAGTGGAACGCCAGCCTATCCGACCCTATGAGACGAGCGGGGTGTTCAGTACGACAGAATTTTGCCGCTGTCACACGACTGCCTATTCATTCAGCTTCCGCCGCGTTGTTTTCGGGCAGCGTGATTACAGCGGCCGGCCTACGCCTCTCTCGATCGCGCGCCGCCAAATCAGCTCGGCGAACGCAATGTCCTCAAGCGCGATGCCGAGCGATTTGAACAGCGTGATGTCCGCCGGTCCCCGCCGGCCCGGAACCTTGCCGGTGACAATGTCACCGAGTTCGACGATGTCCTGCCACTTCAATCGCCCGGCGGCAATCAGCTCACGATACTCCCCAGCTTCGTGGTGCGCCTGCACCACGTGGTCGGTTGCCCGCACTGTCGCGCGCAGCACCGTCTCGCTGTCGATCTCGCGCCGCGACGCCGCGTTGGCGCCTGCGGCATTGATGTGCACACCAGACTTCAGCCAGTTCGCCCGCATCACCGGCTCCGCCGATTTGGTGATGATAACGACGACGTCGGCGTCGACGACCGCGGCCTCCGCGGACGCCACGGCACTCGCCGGAACGCCCAGTTGGCGTTCGATCAGGCGCGAGAAATCCTCACGGTGTGCGGCCGTCGGGCTGAACACCCGCGCCTCCGTGATTTGGCGCACGGCACAAATGGCGGCCACCTGCGTGAAGGCTTGCCGGCCGGTGCCGATGACGCCGAGCGCGCGCGCATCCGGCTTGGCCAGATGCCTGGTCGCGACCCCACTCGCCGCGCCGGTGCGCATTTGGCCGAGAAAGTCGGACTCGATCATCGCCAAAAGCCGGCTGCCATTAGCCGAATAAAGCAATAAGTGCGAGGAGCCTGCCTCAGGGCCGATGTGGTAGGCCTTGAGGCCAAACAAGCCTTTGGCGCCCCACGCGGCACCCATCAAATTGAAAGCGGCGGCCCCGGCATGCGCCCGCTGGCGCGGCAAGTTGACGGTCGCGGCGTCCGACCAAGTGGCGAATAAATCTTCCAGCGTACCGATGGCGTCTTTAACAGTGACCAGCCGGCCCACGTCATCCTCGGTGAGGTAAAGCGGGCGATCAATCTTTCCCCTAGGCCGCGTTGCACGCTTTGCATCGTTCGAAGTTCGGCGCGCCGGCCTCGGAGCGTCGCGCCTGCCCACATTCTTGTCCGCTGTCTTGCTCGGCTTCTTGCTGGATATCTTAGTCTTGGATATCCCAGTCTTGGATATCCCAGTCTTGGATATCCGAGACTTGGGCCTAAGCTTGGACTTTTTGACTTTGGATTTTGTGGCTTTGGACATGCTGTCATTCACGTTTCAGCGCGCAAGGCTATAATCTCCGCATAAGCGAGAAAGCACATGAAAGTCGAAAAGATCAAATGTCCAGTGAGAGTGGCGGTATCCAACTGCCAACACTGGTCGGATTAATCGTGAAACTTAGAAGTCTGCGTTAGGCGAAGGCGCGCTGCTTCCACGGAACCAGGACGTGCTCGGCCCAGTTGACGCCGCGGTTTAACAGCACGGCGAGCGCCGCGATGACGATCAGCGGCGCGAAGTATTTCGCCAACGACAGCGTCTCACCGTAAAACTGAAACATGTAGCCGATGCCGGTCGCCACAATCAAAAGCTGGCCGACGATGATACCGACCAGCGCGCGGCCGACCGCGATGCGCAGTCCGGCAAAGATGTACGGCAGCGCCGAGGGCAACACCACGACGTGTAATATTTCGCGCTTGGTGCCACCGAGCGAGCGCGCCACTTCCACCAGAAAACTGTCGGCTTCTTTGGCGCCGGACTCCACGGTGAGGAGCTGCGGGAAAAAAGCCGAAACGAACACGAATACGATGAGCGTCAATTCGCCGACGCCGAACCAGGCGATGAACAGCGGCAACCACGCGATGTTGGGGATCGACCAGAACACGAAGATATAGGGATCGAGGATGCGGGCGGCAGGGCGGAAGATACCGAGGATAAGCCCGAGCCCGGTCCCCAGGATGAAGGCGAGGACGAGCCCGATCAGAAACGGCCAGATCGTTTGCGCGGTTGCGCGAATCAATTCGCCCGAAAGCGTCAGTTCGACAAAGGCCGCGATCACCTTGGCCGGGCCGGGCAGAATGATCGGCGGCACGTTCATGCTGATCACCTGCCACAGCGCTAAAAAGCCGATCAGCGAAAGTGTCGCCAGGACGTAGTGATTGGTCGCGACCGTGGCGAGCGGCGACCTTGCCGTCTTGACGGAGGTCCCGCGGCGATCGACCGACTGGGTCATAGCTCCTCCTTGAGGCTTCGCCAGGCAATGCTGCGCAGGCGGGCGAATTCATGTTCGGCGCGTGCGTCGTAGCTATAACGCGGCTGCGGCAGCTTCACTTCAAGCACCTGTTTGATGCGGCCCGGCCGCCGGCCCATGATGACGACGAGATCGGATAGATAGATCGCCTCGTCGAGGTCATGGGTGATGAACAGGACGGTGCTCCCGACACGGCCCCAGATGGCTAGAAGCTCGTCCTGGAGCACGGTGCGAGTTTGCGCGTCGAGGGCGCCGAACGGCTCATCCATGAGCAAGATTTCCGGCTGGCGCACCAGCGCTCGCGCCAGGCCGACGCGCTGCTGCATGCCGCCGGACAATTGATGCGGATAGTAATGCTCGAAGCCCTTGAGGCCGACCATTTCCAGCGTTGCATGGATGCGTTGGACTTCCGCATCGGTGAGTTTGCGGCGGTGCGCCTGCAACTGCAGGCCCAAGCCGACATTACCCTCGACCGTCTTCCATGGCATGAGACCGATGCCCTGGAACACCATCGACATTTTCGGGCTGGGTGCCGCGAGCAGACTGCCGTCGAGCCGGATTTCGCCTCCGTCCGATGGAATGAGGCCGCCAGCCATGCGCAACAGCGTCGTCTTGCCGCAGCCGCTCGGCCCCACGACCGAGACGAAGCGACCGCCATCCACCGTGAGGCTGAAATCGGCGAGGGCCAGCAGGTCCTCGCCGCTCGGACTACGATAGGTCTTGCGGACGTTGACGAATTGAAGGTCGCGCATGAAGGCGGTCTCGACCGGCGCTCGCGTGCGGGCTGTTCGCCGGCTCGCTAGCTTATTTTGCGGCGTCG
Source organism: Xanthobacteraceae bacterium (assembly GCA_049796395.1). GTDB lineage: Bacteria > Pseudomonadota > Alphaproteobacteria > Rhizobiales > Xanthobacteraceae > BOG-931. The sequence continues at coordinate 6,115 of JBARER010000158.1, read as the reverse complement.
GCTTTGCTGCCGTACCAGTCGGGAACGTCCGGCAGGCCGGGGGTACCCTTGACGACGCCCATCTTGTCGAGCGCCGCCTTGAGCGGACCGGTATCGTAGACGTCGGACGGTTTGGAAAGCGTTTCGTTGGCGCTCTCGTTTCGCAGCTTGAAAAACAGATCCATGATTTTCTGCGTGGCCGCGAAATTGATGCCGCCATTGACCGAGAAGTAGCCGCCGCTCTGGAACAATTCCCACGCCTTGTGAAACTGTTGATCGTCGAGCCCGCTGTCCTTGTAAATCTTGCCGGCCGCGTCGACCCAGGCGCTGGCGTTGTTCTGCCATTGACGGTTGGCATCGAGCATCATCTCGACATAGCGGGTCGCGACGTCGTGGTGATCCTTGAGCCAACTCGCCTGCGCCACGACGACAAGCCGCGGGATGGGCGGCGTATGCCGCGAAGAATGCAACACAACCGCATGGACCTGTTTGGTGAAGCCCTTGGCTTCAGCGGTCACTGCGCCGAGGTGAGACAGATTGGTCAGCTGCGTGCGGCCCGTATCCAGTGCTTCCAGCCGCGCCGCGTCTGCGCCCGACACCGCCACCCATTGGAACGAGTCGGCCTTGAAGCCCATGCCTTCGGCGGTCATCTGCGCATTGAAGCGCTGCGCGCCTCCCAGGCTGGCGACGCCCCAGGGCTGGCCGACGGCGTCTTTGAGCGTCTTGTATTTGTTCGTGGCCCAGGTTTCTTCGTCCCCGTAAGGGGTCATGACCATCAGGATCTTGATCTTAGCGCCTGAATAGATACCGCCGAGCACGGAGATGATGTCGCTGGTCGCAACCTCGGTATTGTTGGTCACGATCGCCTGAACCCGTGCCGGTCCGCCGCCGCCAAGCGCCGGTCCGAGGTCCAGCTTCAGACCATATTTCTGGAACAGGCCCATGGCATCGGCCATTCTGTTGAAGGCCAGCGAGGGATCCGGGGGCGGCTCGAGTTCGGTCGCATTAATGCTGGTCGGGCTCCCGGCAGTCTGGGCCAGCGAGGCCGGTACGCCGGCGATCAGCGCCGCGGTCGCGCTGAACACAACAAAGGCGGCATATGGCAGTGCGGATAGCCTGGACATTCTAGCCTCCCTGGGATCGGCCTGCGTCGGGCACCTGTTGCCTACGGCCCCGTTCGCGAACCGCGCTTCTCGACCCGCGTCGTTATAGCCCGGCTTGCCCGGCAAAGGAAATTCCGTCGCGCTGCGGCATGTTCGGCGCGCAGCAGCTGCGGTCAATGTTTCTTTCGCATCTCGCCGGACGAATTGACAGTCGCGTGCAGGTTGCGGGCAAATTCGACGGCGCCATGGACCGCCATGTCGGGCGCCGTCTTGACGTATTCCTTGACGCCGAGGATTGCCGGCCGTGGTGCTTTGAGGATTGCAGCGCACAGCGCCTCCACCGCCGCATCGAGCTTGTCCGGGGGCACGACGTCGCTGACGATACCGAAACTGAGGGCCCGTTCGGGCGTGATCTCGGCTGTCGAATAGACGAGATAACCGATCGCCTTTCGCGGCACCCGATCGACGAAGGACGACATCACCATGGTCGGCAAGATGTTGTGCGCCATTTCCGGGACCTGAAACACGGCTTGGTCGCTGGCGAGCGTGATGTCGCAGGCCGCTGCGATGGCACAGCCGAAGCCCAGGGCGCGGCCTTGCACGGCGGCGATAATCGGCACCTTGGCGTTGCGCATGGCGCCATAGCAGTTGAACACCACGTCGCTGAAACTGCGGCGCTCATAGGCATCGGGCTCGCTCGGCGGCCGCTGTCCCATCGCGGCGCGCCCGACGCAGAAGTCCTTGCCGGCGCCGCGCAGCACCACCACGCTCGACGTCTCGTCCACGGCCTCGATAATGCGTGTCAGTTCGGCAACCATTTCGTCGGAAACCGCGTTGCCGCGATCCGGCTGGTTGAGAGTGACGCGCAAAATCGGGCCGTCTTGCTTGGTCAAGATGTCGGGCATGGTGCTCCTTGAAGACTGTTAATGTTTCGCAGAACGGATCGCCTGCCAGATTTTTTCCGACGTCACCGGCATTTCGATATGGGTGACACCAAATTCGGCGAGCGCGTCGACCACCGCATTGACGACGGCGCCGAGCGCGCCGGTGGTGCCGCCTTCGCCGGCGCCGCGCACGCCGAGCCGGTTGGTCGGCGTCAGCACTTCCGAGATGTCGGTGGTGAACGACGGCAGCAGATCGGCGCGCGGCATAGCGTAATCCATGAACGATGCCGACAGCAATTGGCCTTGCGCATCGTAGGCGCACAGCTCCCACAGCGCCTGACCAATGCCTTGCGCGGCGCCGCCGTGAGTCTGGCCGTGCACGACCATCGGGTTGATGGCGCGGCCGACGTCGTCGACGGCGGTGTACTGCACGATCGCGACCGCACCCGTCAGCGGGTCGATCTCGACCTCGCAGACATGGGCGCCATAGGGAAAGCCGAGCTGTTGGATCGTCTCGTCGGACGTCGCCGCGAGCGGTCCGCGCAAGTCGTCCGGTAAATTGCCGCCGTCCGCGGCCGCCCGCGCGGTGTCGAAAATGCCGACCGAACGGTCGGTGCCTTTGACGATGAAACGGCCGGCGGCGAAAGCAATGTCGTCCTCGGCGGTTTCGAGCATATGCGAGGCGATTTTCTTGCCCTTCTCGATAATGAGGTCGGCGGCGTTGCCCATGACGATGCCGGCGAGCCGCATCGAGCGGGCGGAATGCGAGCCGCCGCCTTCCTTGACGATATCGGTGTCGCTTTCATTGACGTGAACGTCGTCGAACGGCACGCCGAGCCATTCCACCACGCATTGCGCAAAGGTCGTCTCGTGGCTCTGACCGCTCGAGAGCGTGCCGACCACGACATCGACCTTGCCTTCCGGCCGCACGGTGAGGTCGGCGCGCTCGCGCGGATAGCCGCCGGTGGTTTCCAAATAGCAGCATAACCCGATGCCGCGCAGCCGCTTGCGCTTCTTTGCCTCGGCGCGGCGCTTTTTGAAACCCGACCAATTGCCGAGCGCCATCGCACGGTCCATGACGGCGCGATAGTTGCCGTTGTCGTAAGTGATGCCCTGCGCGTTCTTGTAAGGGAGCGCCGACGGCGGAATGAGGTTTTTCCGCCGCAGGCTTACGCGATCGAAGCCATGTTCTTGGGCCGCTTTGTCGATCAGCCGCTCGATGACGTAAATGACTTCCGGCCGGCCGGCGGACCGATAAGGCGTCGTGCTCATCGTCGTCGACAGGACCGCGCGCGCTGCGATGTGCGACACCGGAATGCGATAGGCCGACGTCGCCAGCCCCACGCCCTTGACCAGCGGCACGTAAGAACCAGAATGAGCTCCGACATTGCTGAGATTGTCGCTGCGGAGCGCGAGGAACTTGCCGTCGGCGTCGAGCGCCAGTTCGGCCGAAACCGTGAGATCGCGCCCCATATAGTCGCTGACGAAGGCCTCGCTGCGATCCGCCGTCCATTTCACCGGCCGGCCGATGCGGCGCGAGGCCCACACCACAAGCGCGAACTCGGGAAAGAAGCTGTTGCGCGTGCCGAAATTGCCGCCGATCTCGCGGGCGATCACGCGCACATTGTCGAACGGCACGCCGAGGATGGCCGCAATCTCCTTCTTCTGGCGAACGATGCCGCCGGAGCCGGCATAGAGCGTGTAACGGCCGGACGCGCGATCGTAAATTCCGACCGCGGAGCGCGGCTCCATCGGCACGCCGGTGACGCGATTGACCCAGGTGTCGAGCCGGGTGACGTGAGCGGCGCGGCCGAAGGCCGCATCGGTCGCCTTGGCGTCACCGACCTCGGCATCGATCATGATGTTTGGCAGATCGTCATAGAGCCGCGGCGCATCAGGGGCTGCGGCGATCTTGGCGTCGATCACGGCGGGTAACGGCAAGTAGTCGACGATGACTTTTTCCGCGGCGTCCTTCGCCTGGGCCGTCGTTTCGGCAATGACGAAAGCCACCGCGGTGCCGACATGACGGACACGATCGATCGGCAATACGAAATGCGGCGCGGCCGGCACCGGCGAACCGTCGCGGTTTGCCAGCACGATGTCGGGTGCCGTGCCGGGCGCGGTCAGGTGCGGAATGCGCGTCAGACCGTCGGCGAGTGCATCGGCGCCGGTGAGGACCGCAAGCACGCCGGGGCTGGCGCTCGCCGCCGCAACATCGATTCCACGAATCGACGCATGGGCATGCGGCGAGCGCACCGCCGCGCCATAGGTTTGATTGGGGAAATTGAAATCGTCGCTGTAGCAGCCGTGGCCGGTGACGAGGCGCAAATCCTCTTTGCGGCGGACGGTATCTCCAATGCCTGTTTGCATGAGCTCGTTATTCGGCGAGGATGGGATGAACCTGCGATAAGGTGCTATACATTCGCATGCGGAGCAATTGCCGTCGCGACTGTGCGGGCCCCGGTGCGAGGATGCTTGCATGAAGAGCCATCAACTGGATGCCGGACCAGCCACGGTGCACTGGGGCTATTTCGATGCATCGCTCAAACCGCTCTTGACCGTCGATCCCGGCGACGAAGTGGTGATCTCGACCGTGTCCGGGCCGCCGGAGGCGATTCCGCTGGAAAGTTCCGGGCTCGCCGTTCCAGATGCATTGCGCGCCATTCACGCCAATGTCGCGCCGAAGCTGAACGGGCCTCATATCCTCACCGGTCCGATTGCGGTGCGCGGCGCGAAGGCCGGGCAGGTGCTCGAGGTGCGCATCAAGGCGATCGATCTCCTCAACAACTGGGGCTACAACCTAATCCGGCCTTTGTTAGGCGCCTTGCCTGACGATTTCGATAAGGCACGCATTATCCAGATCCCGCTTGATGTGAACCGTATGGTGGGACGGTTACCGTGGGGGCTTGAGCTGCCGCTGAAGCCGTTTTTCGGCATCATGGCGACGGCGCCGCCGGCCGCGTGGGGACCGGTTTCCTCGCCGCCGCCGCGGCGCAACGGCGGCAACATGGACAACAAGGAACTGGTCGCCGGCACGGTGCTCTATCTGCCGATTCACGTCGATGGTGCCCTGTTCTCCGTCGGCGACGGACACGGTGCCCAAGGCGACGGCGAGGTTTGCGTCACCGCGATTGAGACCGGCTTGGTCGGAACATTCGAATTGCATTTGCGCAGCGACATGACGCTGGAATGGCCGCTGGCCGAAACTCCGACGCATATGATCACCATGGCCTTCGATCCCGATCTCGACGACGCGGTAGTGATCGCGCTGCGCGATATGATCAAGCTCATCTGCGCGCGCACCGGCATTTCGCGCGAGGACGCCTACACCCTGTGCAGCTTGGCGGCGGATTTGCGTGTGACGCAAGTGGTGAACGGCTCCAAGGGCATCCACGTGATGTTGGAGAAGGCCTATCTCGCGCGTTAATTGGCAGCCGGCGTTGCTTTCTCAAAACGGTAAAATCCCAGCCGCTGCATGACCGGCTCGTCCGACACACGCAACAGCAGCGCATCCTCCGCTGCCTCGTGAAAGTGCGGCCGCCAGGCGGGCGCCGCAATGACGTCGCCGCGGTGCCATGCGAAGCGCTCACCGTCGATCATTGTCGCGCCGGAGCCTTTGACCACGGCATAGATGGCGTTTGCGGTGGTCCGGTACGGTGCGGTTTTAACTTGCGGGGCGAGCCGCATCATCGCGAGCGCGATCGTGTCCATTGCCGGATCGCCGAGCGCGACATGAGTGCCGAACGGACCGGCCGGATCGGGCGTGGTGGCATCGAGACGCTTTAGCGTCTCGCTGAACGGAAAAACGAAGGGCGAGTCTTTGCTGGGCGGCAGGCTCGTGCGCACCTCGTCCTCGGTTTCGCTTTCCGCAGATTCGAAGAACATCGGCTCGAGCAATTGCACCAGCGGCACGTCGAGGAAATCGAGCCAATAGGCGCTGGCGCGGCTGTCGTTGCCGTGGCCGTGGCTCGACCAATTGGGGGTGAGCAACACGTCGCCGGGCTCCATCGCGAGCTTGACGCCGTTGACGTCGGTATAGACGCCGGGCTCCGCATCGATGATGAGACGGAGCGCATTGGGCGTATGGCGATGCGCGCGCGCCCATTCGCCCGGCAGAATCATCTGATAGGCGGAGACCATGGTCCGCAC
>JBARER010000157.1:0-14233 GCA_049796395.1 Xanthobacteraceae bacterium | reverse complement strand
AATAATTTTGCGTCGCACCATGGATGCTTATATTCCCCCTGCGATTCCAGTCCATTCGGAAGTTCAGGACTGGAAGAAAGGGAATAAAGCCATGTTTTCGTCAATTGCCCGCTTGTTGCACGCTTGGAAGCGTTACGGAGTTGCTATGGACGAGCTTTCGCACCTCAGCGACCGTGAGCTGGCCGACATCGGGATCACCCGCTCCGATATTCCGCGGATCGCGTGGGACCAGTCGCGTCACTAACTCCTGATGCCCGGTATCTCTGGCAGTCGCCAGACCGGACCTTAGGATCGGCACTTGGCGCCCGGCTCCGGCCGGGCGCTGCCGTTTTGCGCCCCATCAGCGCGCCACCGGCTGCATGCCTTTGGCTTTGATAATCGCGATAGCTTCCGGTCCGGAAAGAAATTTGAGAAGCGCCGTCGCCGCCGTCACGTCTTGCGCTCGCGCGCCAATTCCAGCGGCATAAACGGTAAAATTCTGAATGTCGGCTGGCAGTGGGCCGACGAGGACCACCCCGGCAACGGGAAGGATTTCGCTGATCTGGTGGATGCCGAGTTCGGCTTCGCCGTCAGCGACGTGGTCGGCGACAGCCCCACCATGGACCAGCACCGCCTTAGCATTGACCTGCGCAGCAATGCCAAGTCGCTGCAGCAGGCCACCGATATAGATTCCGCTCGATCCGCCCGCCTTCGGGTCGATATAGGCGACCGACTTCGCGGCTAACAGCGTCCGTTTGAAAGCCTCAACGGTCGAAATGTCCGGCAACGGCGCGCCGGCCTTCACCACGACGCCGATGCCGGTCTTGGCCAAGTCGGTGCGCGATCCCGGCGCCACTTTGCGGTCTTTAGTCAAAGCCTCGATCGCTTCAGGGGTGAGTATGGCGACATCGAACGGCTCCTGGTCGCTGCGGATCAAGTCGAGGTGCTGACCGACGGTGCGATAGGTAATTGCGAGCGCGTTGTCCGTGTCCTTACGGTATTGCGCCACCAGCGCATTGAGAACTTGCTTGAACGCGCCACCGCTGACGACTTTGATTTCGGCGGCTTGGGCGGTTAGCGGCATTGCCTGACACGATATCGCAAACGACAGGGCGATGACGACTGCGGCCGGTAAAATTTTCATGCCTGATCCGCCTGCCCGCTCACCTTTTGAACAAACCCATGATCTCGGCCTTCGCCAGCGTATTGAAGTGCAGGTTGAAACCGACCACGGCCGGGCGGTAGACGGCGCTCACCATAATCGGGCGGCCGGCGGCGCGAAAGCCAGTTTGGCAACGCCCGCGAGGCAATGTCGCGTTTGCCGCGCACGCGTGCTAACGGGGCCTATGCCTGTCATGGCACTTCCCGAGGCCGCCGCGCTGTTGCCGCAACACGGTGCGCTGATCGGTCTCGATCTCGGCACCAAAACCATCGGGGTTGCTGTCAGCAATCCCGAGCGGCGGATCGCTCTGCCGGTCGAGACCATCGCGCGTCAACGCTTCACCAGCGATGCGCGGCGCATTTTCGAGCTTGCGGCGCAACGCCGCGCCGTCGGCTACGTGCTCGGTCTGCCGATCAATATGGACGGCTCGGAAGGACCGCGCGCCCAATCGACGCGAGCTTTCGCCCGTAATCTGGCACAACTGACGGAACTTCCCATCGCGTTATGGGATGAACGGCTCTCGACCGCGGCGGTCGAGCGTGAACTGATCGCCGCCGATGTCAGCCGGGCGAGGCGCAAGGCTGTCATTGATCAGCACGCCGCCACTTATATCCTGCAGGGCGCGCTCGACCGGCTATCGCGGCTACCGGCCGTCCACGAATGACGATGACCTGCGCCCGTAACAGCCCGGGCCTTGAACATTGATGTCACTACCGACACGGTTGCGACAATGACCGTTCCAACAGCGTAGCCTGCGAAAATATCCAGCATCACGGCTCTCCGCCTGCCCCGCCGCTATCGGTTTTCGCGCGATCGCTACCTGCAATCTGTGTCCGGCGTCACGTTTTCGCGGAATCTGTCGAGACTCCACAGGCTCTTTAGGGTTGCGGCAACGCACGCTGCAGCCACGCCTCGGCTGTCGCGCGCTCGATCACGGCTGCGCCGTAAAACGCACCGTGCATAACCATCGCCATTGGGCGTCGCGACCGTCGTGTTGGCGCGCAGGTCGGTGCCGTCCTGCTTTTCGGTCATGACCATGCCAACCGTCATGCCCGATTGTCTCGCCACGGCCGAAACGGCGGGTCGTAATTTCGGCTCAGCGCCTTGGGCACGTGGCAGTTTCCGGTGCATGGTTTACAGTCGCGGCCAGAGCGGGCTTGCCGGGGCGCGGCTATTCGGCCTATAGCAGCGCTTTAATGATCAAACCGCCGCCGCCGACGCGCCATATCGTTTCGATCAATGACCTCACCAATAAGGAGATCGAAACGATCTTCGAGGTCGCGCAAGAGTTTTTGAAAGAACTTGCCGACGAAAACGTTCCTTATCGCATCGGACGATCGACCGCGCTCGCCTCGAAATACATCCTGGCAACCCTGTTCTACGAACCATCGACGCGCACGCGGCTGTCGTTCGAGAGTGCGATGCTGCGTTTGGGCGGCGCCAATATCACCAGCGCCGATCCGGCGGTGAGTTCCGCCGCCAAGGGCGAGAGCCTTGCCGACACTATCCGTGTGATTTCCAACTACGCCGATATTGTCGTCATCCGCCATCCGCGCGACGGCGCGGCGCGGCTTGCCGCCGAGTATTCGCAAATTCCCATCATCAACGGCGGCGACGGCGCCCACGAGCACCCGACACAGACGCTGTGCGACCTTTTCACTCTGAAATCGAAGAAGAAGTCCCTCAAAAACATGAAGGTCGCGATCTCCGGCGACCTTAAAGGCAGCCGCACCATCCACTCCTTCGTCTATGCGCTGGCACGCTTCGGCGCCACTATCGATCCGCTGCCGGCTCCCGGCATGGAATTGCCGGCGCATGTCGACCGCCGCCTGCGTGAGGAATTTCACAGCCGGATGGTATCGAAGGATCCCGGCCAGTTGCCGGGCGGGGCGATCGATGCGCTCTACGTCACGGCGGATCAGCCGCATCAACTGTCGCTCATTCCCGATCCTGAAATCGATTACGGCTTCCTGGTGCAGAAGAAAACCGACGCAGTCTATGTCACGCGCTTCCAAAAAGAGCGCTGGGCCGAGAAAGACCGACCCTATCCCAAGATCGACGCAAAATTTCTCGGCGACGCCAAGTATTCCGAGGCCAGCGTCATGCACCCCTTGCCGCGGGTCAACGAACTCGATGCCTCGTTCGATACCGATCGGCGCGCCATTTATTTCCAGCAAGCTGCCTACGGCGTGCCAGTACGCATGGCGCTGATCTCGCTGATGCTGCATCTGAATAAGAACAAATCGCTGCACAAATTCTTGGGCGGCTTTGCCGCGCCCGAGTATCCGATCTACGCCCAGCCGATCGGCACCGGCCTGCAATGCGGCAATGCCAATTGCATCACCTGCGATCCGGCCGAAAAGCAATACGCCGCCAACAAGTTCTACGTCATCGCCGACGAAGCGCATCACCAAGTCAGGCTGCGCTGCGTCTATTGCGAGAGCGACATCGAGGATGAGGCTGCGGCGCCATTCGTGGTCGGCGATCTTGCCCGCAAAACCTTCGCGCCGGGCTTGGCCACGCTGGCACGGGCACCCGGCGACAAACTGAAGCAGCTTGTCATCTATCGCGGCGAAGCCGATGCAATTGCTGCGGGTTTTGCGCCGCGCGAGAACGGCGCGGCCAAAGCACGGCTCGGCTGATCGCACCGCGCCGTCTTTCGCGAATGGCCGGCAGGCGCTATTGAATCGCCATGCTGCCTCCGATCGATTGGACCATCGACAACGCCGAGGCCCTCGGTATCGGCTATCTGTGCGGCTCAATTCCCTTTGGCGTTATCATCACCCGACTTGGCGGCGCACCGGATGTCCGCAGCATCGGCTCCGGCAATATCGGGGCGACCAATGTGCTGCGCACCGGCCGCAAGGGACTGGCCGCGGCGACGCTCATTTGCGACATGCTCAAAGGCACCGCCGCGGTGCTCATTGCAGTTTACCTTTGGGAGCCGCAAGCCGCGATGTGCTCAGCGGCCGGCGCGTTTCTCGGCCATCTGTTTCCGATCTGGCTCGGCTTTAAGGGCGGCAAGGGCGTCGCCACCTTCATCGGCCTCTTGCTCGGCTTTAACGCCTGGATTGCGCTGTTGGCCTTCGCCGTAATCTGGCTCGGCGTTGCCGCGCTTACGCGTTATTCCTCGCTTGCCGCCTTGATCGCAAGCGCATCGACGCCCCTCGTGCTGGCATGGCGCGGCGAGGCTCGGCTGGCCGAACTGTTTGCGTTGCTGGCAGTGCTGCTGTGGCTCATGCACCGTGCCAATATCGCGCGGCTGATCGCCGGGACCGAAGGCAGGATCGGTCGGAAAACGGCGGCCTGAATTTCCGGCCGGTCGAGACTACTCGGCAGCGACCGCAGCGGCCGCGCGCACCGGCGCGCCATGGGTGTGCGGTATCTTGTCGGCGAAGACTTCGACGAAATGATCGGTCTCGCCGGTCCCGGTGTGAAGCTGCAAAGCCTCGTCGGTATAGGCACTCGCCGACGGATCGGCGACGACCCGCGCCATGATGCGGCGGTAGCGCCACACGAGCCGCAGCCATTGCGAGGTGACTTTGAGGAAATCGAGCGCGCGCCACGGATAGAACGCCACCGGACTGACGATCCGCATGCCGCTGCGGCGCTGCCCGCGCAGCTTGCGCCGGAAAAAACCGAATTGCAGCGGATGCACGCCCTCGATCCGCGATGCGCCGGAGAAGATGGTCAGCGAATCGAGAAGCTTGGTGCGGTTGATGCCCGAGGCGATGCAGCGGCGCATGATCGTCTCGACGTGCGCGTCGGAGTAATAGCGCTTCCAGGCGTCGGCATAGACCTGCGTCCAGGTCTCCTTCGACATCAAAGGATGCGCGGTACAGGCGTGCTCGAGATCGTATTTGTTCATGTCGGGGTCCATCGGCACCCCTCGCATGTAAAGATTCTTGTGGTCCTCAGAGCCGGGCAGCGGCGTCAGGTAGAAGAATTCGAGGATATCGATCGGCAGCTCTTTCTTGATGATCTCGATGTCGCGGGCGATCGTTTCCGGCGTATCGGTCGGGAATCCGAGGATGTAGCCGGCATAGGTCATGACCTTCTGCTTGCGCCAGGCGAGCAGCATTTCCCGATATTCCCAAATCTTGTTCTGGCGTTTCTTGGCGCCCATCAGGGATTCGGGATTGATGTTTTCCAGGCCCAAAAAGATCGCGGTGCAGCCGGCGCGCGCCGCCTTCTCGATGAAATGCGGAATGCGGTGGCACAGCGTATCGACCTGTAACAGCAGCTTGATGTTGAAGCCGTGCCGTTCGCGTAGTTCGATCAGCCGGTCGAGGATCGGTTCCCAATTGCGGTTGCGGGCGAAATTGTCATCGGTGATGAAGAACCGGGTGATGTTCTGCGCCGCGTTGGCGCGCACGATGGCCTCGACATCGTCGGGCGTGCGATAGCGCGATTTGCGTCCCTGCACGTTGATGATGGTGCAAAAGCTACACTGGAACGGGCAGCCGCGGCCGGCATCGAAGCTCGAATAATGCCCGGCAACGCGCGTCACCACATGGCGCGGCAGAATCGGGTAAACCGCCGCCGCCATTTCCGGCATGTCGGCAAGAAAATTGTAGACCGGCTTGGCGTTGCCCAGAGCGATTTCGCGCAACACCTCGGTCATGCGGCCTTCGGCTTCGCCGGCGAACAGATGCACGCCGAGATCCAGCGCCTCCTGCAGGTCGGCCGGCAGCTTCGGCAGCATCGAAATGCAGCCCGAGACATGAAAGCCGCCCATGACCACGGTAAGGCCCTTGGCGCGGAACTGCCGGGCGAGATCGAGCGCGCGCGGATATTGGTTCGACTGCACGCCAACCAGTCCGACCATGCCGCCGCCCGCCGCCCGGATGCGTCTTGCCACGCCCTCGACATCGACGATGCTGTTGCACTCGTCGCAGCCCTCGACCGTGATATCGACGTCGGGACCGAGCACGCGGTTTTGCGCGCATTCGACGATCAAGCCGTGGACGCTCGCCAGGCTGTTCGAGGGGATCAGCGAACGCAGCCATTGGATGACATAACCGTCGCGGTCGTAATGCGACGGCTTGATCAGGGCGACGTGGAAGCTGCTCTTGGTCAGGTTTCCGTGCAAACGCGAACCCCCGGATGGAGACGAAACGGAACCGGCCCCCGACGCAGCAATCAGGGCGCGACTCTGCGGCTTTGGCGGCGGTTTTGCAATATATACCTTTTAGGCCGCTCCGCCTTCGCCATGCGGTTGGCTATCCCCGTGCGGGCGCTTTTGGCGGCTGCTGGAGCCAAATTTGGCTCAAGAGCCGCCACCAGAGCCATGCGTGTGCCGCCACCGGCGCGTTATCATTCGCGGCATCACCGAAAAGACCAGCATCCGGATCAAACTGTTCCAACTCACTGGCAAGCCCTTCAAGCCCACCGTGTTCGCGAAAAAGTCTGTCGAGATCGTTACAGGGCATCCACGGCTGATGATGTTCCGTGCCTATTTTTGGCTTGGTTCCGGAGGTCTTCGGCGAGTCGCACCAGCGCCAAACGGACATTCTTGTCGGTGACTCCGGCAAATGCCTTGAGCAATCTGGCCGCATGAGGCATTGAGGCTATCTCGATCAGTGCATTCGGTTGCAACTGATCGCTTTCCGGTTCGGCAAAGAGCGCTCCGATCCCTACCCCGAGAACGGTCGCGATCATTTTTAGCCGGCTGCTTCCGATCCGGTTCCTTCCAAGCTCGTATTTCTGAATCTGCTGGAAGGTAACGCCGACCTTTTCGCCCAGTGTCGATTGCGACATTCCCAAGCTGAGCCGATAGGCGCGCACCCGTTGCCCCACCAGCACGTCAACGGGTTCGACGCGCTTTGGCATATGGCGAGACCCCGATACGACCGGCGCCGATTGTCTACCCCGCGCAAGCATTTAGTTCGCTTTCTCCGACAGGTGCGAGCCTAGGCATCTGCCGGAGGTCGTCCAATTCTGAATTCCTATGGGGGGGTCACGGGAGGAGATGGCTCAGCGGCGGAAGCGATGAGTGTAACGCCCTGCCAAGTTCCACTCTCGATCGACTCGCAAATGAGGGATTTCAGTGTCAGCCCAACGGCCTCGACCGCTGCACTGCGCTGGCCGACTTCGGAAAAGCACAGCGAAATGGTCTGGACCAGTTTTGCGTCGGAGATCTGCCGGCAATTGAGCGGTACTGTCCGGTCGCCGTCGTAAAGCGCAGACCATGGCAAAATCGAATTGCCGATCCCTGACGCAATGGCGCGGCGCAGGATCCCCACTCCATCGATTTCCGCAACCGGCGTAATGGTCAACCCGTGTTTTTTGAATGCTTCCTCGGCCGCGCGCCGACTACTGCTGCCGAGAGCGGGCAGCAATAGCGGCCGTTGCGCTACATCGGCAATTCGAATGGGCGAAGTATCGGGGTCCGCCGTGACGTAGAAAAGCTCCTCCAACACCAGCGGCTCAACCGCAACGCCGCGCTCGGGTTGGGCCAAGTACAGCAAAGCGGCGTCGAGACGGCTGTTGACCAGACGCTCGCGCAGGATCCAACTATTGGTATCGCTGACATGCAGCGCGATTTGCGGATGCGCGATCCGTACGCGCATAAATAATTCATACCCCAAGATCGGCGCTAAGACGACTGGAAGGCCGATAGAAACCCGCCCCGAAAGGGCGTGGAGGGAGTTCCCGATATCCTGCTTGGCAGATTCGACATGCCGCAGGATCGCTTCGGCGTGCCGATATAGCACGCTTCCCGCTTCGGTGAGTTTAACGCCCCTCTGGCTGCGCGTGACCAGTTGCTTGTCCAACTCGGACTCCAGACTGGCGAGATGATGACTGATAGCCGACTGCGCGACGTGCAATTGATCGGCGGCGCGCGACAGGCTGCCGGCCTGCACAATTCCCACAAAGTAACGAAGCTGCCGCAGGTCCATGTCGACTTCGCGTTCCGCTAGCGTGTGCGCTTCATAATGTGCTCGGGGTCATTATGCTTGATGCTTGCGCGTGAAGTCCCTGCACTTTACGCGTTTTGCGGGCAGCGATATACATGATGGATAGAGAGAACGTCAGTAATGAAACTACGTGCTCTTCTGCTATTGAGCTTGCTTTGCGTGGCGCCGCCGGCGTCGGGCGCGGAAAACTGGCCAGGCACAAAACCGCTCAAATTCGAGGTGTTGGGGACGGCTGGCGGCTTGCCGGACATCGTGCCGCGCGAGCTGTCGAATTATCTCTCTGCCTCCATCGGCGTGCCGGTGGTGGTGGAAAATCGGCCTGGCGGCGGCGGCAATATTGCCGCCGCTTTCGTGGCGCGGGCAGAGCCCGATGGTCATACGCTCTTGATTACCGGCGCGAACCAGGCCGTCAATCCCACCCTACTGCCAAAGCCGGGCTTCGACTACGATCGCGACCTTGTCCCCGTGTCGATGGCGGTCAAGGCGAAAATGCTGCTCGTCGCGGCACCAGCTTTTCCCGCAAAAAACATCACCGACGTCATCGCCGTGGCGAAGCAAAAGCCGAAGTCGGTCAGCATCGCTATACCGGCGATCGGCACGGCCAATCACCTCGGGGCGGAAATGCTCGCGCAATACGGCAATATCGATCTTATCTTTGTGCCCTACGATGGCATCGTGCAGGCCATGCCGGACGTGATGGCAAACCGGGTGGACTTGGCGGTTGGATCCTTACCGGCGATGTTGCCACTGGTGCGAAGCGGAGCACTGAATGCGCTGGCGGTGACATCGTCGGAACGATCGTCGTTTGCCCCAAACATACCGACATCGGCGCAAGCGGGTTTGCCAGAGCTACAAATTGATTCCTGGGTTTGCATCATGACCACCGGCGGCACGCCAGCGCCGATCGTTGCGCGCCTGGATGAGGAAATCGCCAAAGCTTTGGCCCTGCCGCAGGTACGTGCCGCCTTTGCCAAGCAAGGCGTTGACATATTTTATATGGACTCGCAGCAGCTCGGCCAATTTCTAAAATCAGAATCCGTGCGATTCCACAGCCTTCTCATACATTCGCGAGTCAAAGCCCCGGCGCAGTGAGAACGGGACTTTTCCGGTTGGCCTTTCCCTCATAATTCCACACATTTGCTCCTCCGCAACCGCGCCAACCACTGTAAGCTACGGTTGTGCTTTAGACCCAGTCCTCTACTTGGCGTCTTGGGGCGGGTTAAAGGGGGCGGCGTGAGTGAGGCAACAGAACCCATCCGGCTGACGGACGAGCAGCGGCTCGACTGGCTGCGGTTGATCCGCAGCCAAAATGTCGGCCCGCGGACATTTCGGGCCTTGATCAATCATTTCGGCGGCGCCCATGCGGCGCTCGAGGCGCTGCCTGGGTTGGCACGCCGCGGCGGCAGCGGCGCGCCGCAGATTTATTCGCGCGATGATGCACTGCGCGAAATTCAGGCTGCACACAGGTTCGGAGTCCGCTTCGTCGGCGTCGGCGAGACCGACTATCCACGCCGGCTACAAATGATCGACGATGCGCCGCCATTGATCACGCTACGCGGCCATGCCGCCGTATTGACCGCGCCGCTGGTGGCGATCGTCGGATCGCGCAATGCTTCAGCCGCCGGCGCCAAGATCACACAGCGCCTCGCACATGGCCTCGCCCAAGCCGGTTTCGCCATTGTCTCGGGATTGGCGCGCGGCATCGACGCCGCGGCCCACCGCGCCAGTCTCGAGACTGGAACGATCGCGGTCTTGGCCGGCGGGCAGGATCGCGTCTATCCGCCCGAGCACGTCGAACTGCTTGAGGCAATTTTGCCGGCCGGCCTCGCGCTTTCCGAAATGCCGCTTGGCTGGGAGCCGCGCGCGCGGGATTTCCCGCGGCGCAATCGGTTGATTTCCGGATTGTCGCTCGGCGTCGTCATTGTCGAGGCCGCCAAGAGATCCGGTTCGCTGATCACGGCGCGGATGGCGCTCGAACAAGGCCGCGAGGTGTTCGCGGTGCCTGGGTCGCCGCTCGATCCTCGCGCCGAGGGCACCAACGGCCTGATCAAGCAAGGAGCGACGCCGGTCACCGAAACCGCCGATATCACCACGGTGCTGCAGCCGATCATCGGCCTTGAGATGCCGGCGCGCGAGCCGGAGCGCGAAGAGGTCGAAGGCGGCGAGCCGTTCACCGAGCCGGCGCCAGACGAGCGCAGCCGGATCATCGCTTTGTTGAGCCCGACGCCGGTTTCGATCGACGATTTGATCCGGCTGTCGCGGACCTCATCGCGGGTGGTGCGGACGGTGTTGCTTGAACTGGAAATCGCCGGCCGAATCGAGCGCCACGGCGGCGCTTTGGTGTCGCTCCTGTAGCGGCAAAACCTACTCTTTGGCGATTTGATCGGCTTCGATCTGGGCCATTTCCAAGATGTAGCTGAGCGTATCGAGACCGTTGCGTCGCGCTAGCTGCGCCAGCTCGCGCGACAGGGCACCGATATATTGCGCCGCCCGGTCTGGAGTTTCCCCGCCATTGCCCCCGCTTGCATCCTTTTGATTCGACATTGGTTCTGTGACGCTACGGGTTTGGAATTGGCACAACCGGAGCACGAGCCGTCTAACAAGTTCCATCATACATATACTTTAGCGATTAATTTATATCAATACAACTAACACGAGTAGAGGTTGAAACGGTGTTTGCCTCGATTGCTACGCATTTCACCGATATCGGCAGGCCGGTTTTAGACGGTAACGATTTGACAGGTGGGGTTGCATTACCCATGTTCCCGGCGGCCGCCCCGCCGCAGGGCCTGGGTAGAATCGACGAAAAGTCCATTGAATCATTGGGTTATAAATGAATCTTGTACTGGTAGAATCGCCCGCGAAGGCGAAGACGATCAATAAATATCTCGGCAAGGGCTACGAGGTCCTGGCCTCGTTCGGCCATGTTCGGGACCTGCCGGCCAAAAGCGGCTCGGTGGAGCCCGACCAAGATTTCCGTATGCATTGGGAGGTCGACGCCAAGGCGCAGAAGCGGCTCAATGACATCGCCAGGGCCGTCAAGGACGCGGATAAGCTTATTCTCGCCACCGACCCCGACCGCGAGGGCGAGGCGATTTCATGGCACGTCCTGCAAATTCTCAAGGAAAAGAAGGCGCTCAAGTCGCAAACCGTCGAGCGGGTGGTTTTCAACGCCATCACCAAGCAGGCGGTGACCGAGGCGATGGCCCGTCCCCGCGCGATCGATCAGGCGCTGGTCGATGCCTATCTCGCCCGCCGGGCGCTCGATTACCTCGTCGGCTTCACGCTGTCGCCGGTCTTGTGGCGCAAATTACCGGGCGCACGCTCCGCCGGCCGCGTCCAGTCGGTGGCACTGCGGCTCGTCTGCGACCGCGAGCTCGAAATCGAGCGATTCGTCACCCAGGAATATTGGTCGCTCGTTGCCACGCTGGCGACGCCGCGCCAGGAGACCTTCGAAGCGCGGCTTATCGGGGCCGACGGCAAGAAGCTGCAAAAATTCGACATCGGCTCCGGCGCCGAAGCGGAAGTCTTTAAGCAGGCGCTCGAAACCGCGCCTTTCACCGTCGTCTCGGTCGAAGCCAAGCCGGTCAAGCGCCACCCCTATCCGCCCTTTACCACCTCGACGCTCCAGCAGGAGGCCAGCCGCAAGCTTGGCTTTGCGCCGGCGCATACCATGCGCGTGGCGCAGCGCCTGTATGAAGGCGCCGATATCGGCGGCGAGACCGTCGGCCTCATCACTTATATGCGCACCGACGGCGTGCAGATTGCCGAGGAAGCAATACCGGCGGCGCGGCAGGTTATCGAACAGGATTACGGCAAAGAGTATCTGCCGCCCTCCCCGCGCCGTTACGAAACCAAGGCGAAGAACGCGCAAGAGGCCCACGAGGCCATTCGGCCGACCGAGCTTTCCCGTCGCCCGCGCGATACCAAACGCTATCTCGATGCCGATCAGGCCAAGCTCTACGAGCTTATTTGGCTGCGCACGGTCGCAAGCCAGATGGAGTCGGCCGAGCTCGAGCGCACCACGGCCGATATCGAAGCCGAAGTGGCCAGCCGGCTCCTTGAGCTGCGCGCCACCGGCACGGTCGTGAAATTCGACGGCTTCCTCACGCTCTACCAGGAAAGCCACGACGAAGATCCGGACGACGAGGATTCCCGCCGGCTGCCGGCGATGAGCGCTGGCGAACGGCTGGAGAAGCGCTCGATTGCGGCCAACCAGCACTTTACCGAACCGCCGCCGCGCTATTCGGAAGCCTCGCTGGTCAAGCGCATGGAAGAGCTTGGCATCGGCCGGCCGTCGACCTATGCCTCGATCCTTCAAGTGCTCAAGGACCGCCAATATGTGCGGCTCGACAAGCGTCGGCTTTTCCCCGAGGACCGCGGCCGCATCGTCGTCGCCTTTCTCGAAAGCTTCTTCGCCAAATATGTCGAATACGACTTCACCGCGGGGCTGGAGGAACAGCTCGACCTCATTTCCAATGACGAGGCGGCCTGGCGCGACGTGCTGCGTGATTTCTGGCGCGATTTTATCGGCGCCATCGACGAGACCAAGGATCTGAAAATTTCGCAAGTCATTGACGCGCTCGATGCCTTGCTGTCGCCGCACCTGTTTCCGCCGCGTGCCGACGGCACCGACGCGCGCGTCTGTCCGACCTGCGGCAATGGCCGGCTGTCGCTCAAGCTCTCCAAATTCGGCGCTTTCATCGGTTGCACGAATTATCCGGAGTGCCGCTACACCCGCGCACTGTCGTCGCAAGCCGACGGCTCGCCCGACATCGGCACCAAGAAGCTCGGCGTCGACCCCGTGAGCGGCCTCGATGTCACCGTGCGCTCGGGCCGCTTCGGACCTTATCTGCAACTCGGCGAAACCGAAAAAGGCGGCGAAAAGCCCAAGCGCGCCGGCCTGCCGAAGGACGTCGCGCCCGACGCGATCGATCTCGAGCGTGCGCTGGCGCTGCTGTCTTTGCCGCGCGAAGTCGGAAAAAGCCCCGAGGACGGCGAGCTGATCGTGGCCGGTATCGGCCGCTACGGACCCTTCGTCCGGCATGGCAAAATCTACGCCAATCTCGATTCGCCGGAAGAAGTCTTTACCGTCGGGCTGAACCGCGCCGTGACGCTGATCGCGGAGAAAAAGGCCAAGGGTCCGCGCAAGGGTCGCTTTGGTGCCGACCCGGGACGTGCAGTGGGCGACCATCCCACCAAGGGTGGCGCCATCCTCGCCAAAAAAGGCCGCTATGGGCCCTATGTCAGCCATAACGGCGTCAACGCGACGCTGCCGGCCGACAAGACACCGGAGACGATTACGCTCGAAGAAGCGGTGACGCTGCTTGATGCCCGCGCCGAGCGTAATGCTCCGGCGCCGCATGCCCGGCCGCGCAAGGCCAAGCGGCCCTCGCCCGGCACTGCCCACCACATCAAGGCCACCGGCAAAAAGCCCGCGGCTCGCTCCAACAAACCCGCCGGAAAAACCCGCAAGACGACGCCTGCTGCCGAATAATCACTATGTTAGGGGCCACAAGGCCGCTTCGCGGTCTTTGCTTGGGCCTCCGGCCCCTGAGTGGCCACAATGAACCGCCTGCCCTCCCGCGATGAACTCGTCGCCTTTATCCGCGAACGCAGCGGCAAAGTCGGTACGCGCGAGATCGCGCGCGCCTTCGGCGCCAAGAATGCCGACCGCGCCACGCTCAACCGCATGCTGCGCGAACTTGCCGAGGAAGGCTTTATCGACAGCCGGCGCAAGCATCTGCACCCTGCCGGTACCTTGCCGCCCGTCGTTCTTGCCGACATCACCGGCCGCGACAAGGACGGCGAGTTATTGGCGCGTCCAACCGAGTGGGACGAGGACGCCCACGGCGCGCCGCCCGTGATCCGCATCGCCACACCGCGACGCGCCAAACCGGGCGAAGTCGCAGGCGTCGGCGACCGCGCGCTGATCCGCATTGAGGAGACCAGCGAGGAGACGAGCGGACGCGTGATCAAGCTGATCGATCGCGCCAAGCATCGCATGCTCGGCATTTTCCGCGGCCTGCCGGCGGGCGGCGGGCGGCTCGTTCCGATCGACAAAAAGCAGCTCGGCCGCGAGCTCACCATTGCGCCCAATGCGACCGCCGGAGCAACCGACGGCGACCTCGTCGCCGTCGAGGTAGCGCGCCAAGGTCGGTTCGGACTGACC
>JBARER010000156.1:0-1532 GCA_049796395.1 Xanthobacteraceae bacterium | reverse complement strand
TCCTTGGCCACGGCATAAAGCGCGTCGTTGACGCGCACCGCGACGTGCGGCGCCGCGATCAACTGGCGGAAGCAGCCGCTGGCCAATGCCGAGATTTCGGCGAACGGCTCGCGCGCGATCAGCGCGGGCGCGAGCTTGCGCGCCACCGCCACTGCGACCTCGACCGCCTCGCATTCGAGACGGGTTTCGATCGCCGTCAGCGCCTTGTTGGCCACGGCGATCGCCGCGGCAATACGATCGAGCGCTTCGGCGAGGCGCCGGCTCGATTCGACCGCGGCGTCGCTCTGGGCCTGGGCGTAGCCCATCTCGCGGCCAGCGGCTTCCGCCTCCACGAGCTTCCGGGCATGTTCGGCGAGCGCGATCGCCGGCCCCGGCGACTTGCCGTCGGCGACGTCGGCGAAGTCGGTGTCGAACAAGAATTTTCTTTTTGTCGCGTTCATGTCCGTCTTTTCGTCATCCGCCTCAATAGACCAGTTCTTCCTCGCCGCGGGATTTCGAGATCACGATCTCGCCTTTGGCTGCAAGATCCTTGGCGAGATTGACCAGCAGCCCCTGCGCATCGTCGACTTCGCGCAAGCGCACCGGCCCCATAGCCGCCATGTCGTCCATCAGCATTTTGGCGGCTCGCGTCGACATGTTGGACAGGAAGAACTGGCGCACCGGCTCGGCGGCGCCCTTCAGCGCAATGCCCAGCTTGTCCTTCTCGACGTGGCGCATCAGCGTTTGCGCCGAAGCGACGTCGAGCTTGGTCAGATCGTCGAAAGTGAACATCAGCGTCTTGATGCGTTCGGCGCTTTCGCGATTCTCTTCCTCCAGCGCGGTCAAGAACCGCGTCTCGGTCTGGCGGTCGAAATTATTGAAGATTTCGGCCATCACTTCGTGGGCGTCGCGCCGGCGCGTCTGCGACAGGTTCGACATGAATTCGGTGCGCAGCGTCTGCTCGACGCGCTCCAGCACCTCTTTCTGCACCGCCTCCATGCGCAGCATGCGATTGACCACGTCGAGCGCCAAGTCCTCGGGCAAGATGCCGAGAACGCGCGCGGCGTGCTCCGGACCGATCTTCGACAGCACCACGGCCACCGTCTGCGGGTACTCGTTCTTGAGATAGTTGGCGAGCACCTCCTCTTGAACGTTGGAGAGCTTTTCCCACATATTGCGGCCGGCAGGACCGCGGATCTCTTCCATGATGAGGCCGACGCGCTCCGGCGGCAGATAGGATTGCAACAAGCGCTCGGTTGCCTCGTAGGTGCCCATGATCGCCCCGGATGCCGACATCCGCGAGACGAATTCGATCAACAAATTCTCGACCTGCTCGGCTTCGATCGTGCCGATCGTCGACATCAGCATTGAAATCTGGCGTAACTCGTCGTCGTCGAGCATGCTCCAGATCTTGGCGCCATGCTGTTCGCCGAGCGCGAGCAGAAGAACCGCCGCGCGCTCCGGTCCGCGCAGCGGCCGCTTGGGCCCCGGCGAATGTATTGCCTTGCCGGCCAGGCTCGCCAGCGCGCTGGCAATTTCGCTCTGGGCAGTCT
>JBARER010000155.1:0-5550 GCA_049796395.1 Xanthobacteraceae bacterium | reverse complement strand
GCGGCGACGAGGGCCTGGTCGGCCTGGTGGCGAGCCAGGCGAGCGCCATCAACCTGTCGAACGCGCAGGCGCATCCGGCCTTCTCGTTCCGGCCGGAAACCGGCGAAGAAATCTACCACTCCTTCCTCGGCGTGCCGATTCTGCGCGCCGGCAATACGCTTGGCGTCCTGGTGGTGCAGAACCGGGCACGGCGCACTTATTCGGAAGAAGAGGTCGAGGCGCTGCAGACCACGGCCATGGTGCTGGCCGAGATGATCGCGTCGGGCGAACTGTCGGCGCTGGCGATGCCCGGCGCCGAGCCGGCCGCGCGCCACTCGGTGCATCTCAAGGGTGCGGCCTTGAGCGAGGGCATCGCGCTGGGCCATGTCGTGCTGCACGAGCCGCGCGTCGTCGTCACCAACTTCATCGCCGACAACGTGCCCAAGGAACTAGAGCACCTCAAAGCCGCCATCCAGACGCTGCAATCCAATCTCGACGAAATGCTCGAACATGGCGATGTCGTCGAGGGCGGCGAGCATCGCGAGGTGCTCGAAGCCTATCGCATGTTCGCCTACGACCGCGGCTGGGTGCACAAGCTGGAAGAAGCGGTGATGACCGGTTTGACCGCCGAAGCCGCCGTCGAGCGCGTCCAATCCGACACGCGCGCCCGCATGGTGCGGCAGACCGACCCGTTTCTGCGCGAACGCCTGCACGATCTCGACGACCTCGCCAACCGGCTGATGCGCCAGCTCACCGACCGCGACCACGCGCCGTCGCGCGAGAACCTGCCGGAAAACGCCGTCCTTGTCGCCCGCTCGATGGGTCCGGCGGCGCTGCTCGACTACGATCGCAAGCGCTTGCGCGGCCTGGTTTTG
This sequence comes from Xanthobacteraceae bacterium, assembly GCA_049796395.1. Taxonomy (GTDB): domain Bacteria; phylum Pseudomonadota; class Alphaproteobacteria; order Rhizobiales; family Xanthobacteraceae; genus BOG-931. Next base: position 4,696 of record JBARER010000155.1, on the reverse strand, counting down.
GAAGAAGGCGGGCCGCATTCGCATGTCGCGATCGTGGCGCGCGCGCTGGGAATTCCAGCGGTCGGCGGCATCGACAATGCCACCGGTATTGCCGATCCGGGCGATGCCATCATCGTCGATGGCACGACCGGCGATCTGCATATTCGGCCGTTGCCCGACATGGAGGCGGCCTATGCCGAGCGCGTGCGGCTGCGGGCGCGACGCCAACAGCAATATCAATCGCTGCGCGACAAGCCTTGCGTCACCAAGGACGGCGAAGAATTCGCATTGCTGCTCAATGCCGGCTTGAGCGTCGACCTGCCGCATATCGAAGATACCGGCGCCGCCGGTATCGGGCTGTTCCGCACCGAGCTGCAGTTCATGGTTGCCCCTAATTTCCCGCGCACCAGCGAACAATATACGCTGTATCGCGCCGTGCTGGATGCCGCCGGCGACAAGCCGGTGACCTTCCGTACACTCGACATCGGCGGCGACAAGGTGCTGCCCTATATGCGCAACGTCGAGGAGGAGAACCCGGCGCTCGGCTGGCGCGCCATCCGGCTCGGCCTCGACCGGCCGGGCCTGCTCCGGACGCAGTTACGCGCTCTGTTGCGCGCGGCCGGCAACCGCGCCCTCAAAATCATGTTTCCGATGATTTCGACGGTCGAGGAATTCGATCAGGCCAGGGAATTGGTGGAACGCGAGCTCACCCATTTGCGCCGCCACGGCCACAAGCTGCCGCAAGAGGTCGAGGTCGGCAGCATGGTGGAAGTGCCGTCGCTGCTCTATCAGCTCGACGAGCTATTGGAGCGCGTCGACTTTCTTTCAGTCGGCTCGAACGATCTGGTGCAGTTCCTCTACGCGATCGATCGCGGCAATCCGCGCGTTTCCGGCCGTTTCGACGCGCTTTCGGCGCCGGTGCTCCGCGCCCTCAAGGAGATCGCCGACAAGGCGCACGAGTATAAGAAGCCGGCCACGGTCTGCGGCGAGCTCGCCTCCTTGCCGCTCGGCGCGCTCGCCTTGGCGGCGATCGGCTACCGCTCGCTCTCGCTCACGCCGTCCGCGGTCGGCCCGGTCAAGGCGATGCTGCTCGACCTCGATTGCCGCAAGGCAGCCGCGTTCCTGCAGCCATTGATCGAGCAAGGCAGCCGCGGCGCGCCGGTCCGCGCCCAGCTTGAGAAATTTGCCGCCGATAATGGGTTGCAGATTTAGCCGAAGGCGTCGTGGCCAGGCTTGTCCGGGCCGCCGGCGTCTTTTACTTAGCACCAAACAAGGCACGGCCAACAAGATTTAGATGCTCGGCATGCCGCCGCGCCATGACGGATGACGGATTAGAGCGATGCTGCCCGATCAAAAACTTAACGCGCTGCTTGTCCGGCATTCGGCGCTGGAACACGATCTCGCCACCGCGCTGCCGGCCGAGACCTTTGTGAAATTATCCCGCGAATTTGCCGAGCTTGCCCCGGTGGTCGAGGCGGTAAAGTCGTATCGCGCCGCGCAGCACGAACTCGGCGATCTGACGAGCTTGATCGCCGATCCGTCGACCGAGCCCGAAATGCGCTCCATCGCCGAGGCGGAAAAGCCCGCGCTCGAGGTGCGCCGCGCCGCGCTCGAGCACGAGCTACGGTTGACGCTGCTGCCCAAGGACGCGATGGACGAGCGCAACGTCATCCTCGAAATCCGCGCCGGCACCGGCGGCGACGAGGCCGCGTTGTTCGCCGGCAATCTGTTTCGCATGTACGAGCGCTATGCCGCCAAGCAGGGATGGAAAGTAGAGCTTGTCGCCGCCAGCGAAGGCGCCATGGGCGGCTATAAGGAAATCATCGCCGAGATCCGCGGCCGCGGGGCTTTCGCCAAGCTCAAATTCGAATCCGGGGTGCATCGGGTGCAGCGCGTGCCCGACACCGAAGGTTCGGGGCGCATCCACACCTCCACGGCGACCGTCGCGGTGTTGCCCGAGGCCGAGGATGTCGACGTACCTATCAATGAAACCGATCTCAAGATCGATACGCTGCGGTCGAGCGGCGCCGGCGGCCAGCACGTCAACAAGACCGAATCGGCGGTGCGCGTGACCCATATTCCTTCGGGCATCGTGGTGATGATGCAGGAAGACCGCTCGCAGCACCGCAATCGTGCCAAGGCCATGGCCGTGCTGCGGACCCGGCTGTACGATTTCGAGCGGCAGAAGCTGGACGCGGCCCGCGCTGCCGAGCGCCGCGGCCAGGTCGGCACCGGCGATCGCTCGGAGCGCATCCGCACCTACAATTATCCGCAAGGGCGCGTGTCCGAGCATCGCATCAACCTCACGCTCTACAAGCTGCCGCAGATCCTCGAAGGCGAAGCGCTGGGCGAGATCATCGATGCGCTGGTCGCGGAAAATCAGGCGGCATTGCTGGCGGCGGAGGAAACGGCCTGATGCGGCCGCTGCCGAAATTGCCAAGCGCAGCCGCCGGAACGCCGGCCGCGGCCGCCGACGATACGCCCGCTGTGACCGTCGCCGAGGCGCGCCGCGCATGGGCCGCGCGTTTTCGCGTCGGCGGCATCGATGCGCCCGAGCTCGACGCACGCATTCTGATCGGCCGAGCGCTCTGCCTCGACCATGCCGGGCTTGCGGCCGCCGAAGCGCGCGCGTTGACAGCTTCCGAACGGAGCGCGATCGCGGCATTGGCGCGTCGCCGCCTCGCTCGTGAACCGGTCGCGCGCATTGTCGGAAGTAAGGAGTTTTGGAGCCTCACTTTAGCGCTCGGCGCCGAGACGCTGGTGCCGCGCCCGGAGACGGAAACCGTCGTCGAGGCCGTGCTGGCCGCCCTCGGCAGCGAGAAAGCGCGCGCGGGGCCGTTGCGTATTGCCGATCTCGGCACCGGTTCCGGCGCGCTGCTCTTGGCGTTGCTGAGCGAACTGCCGAATGCCTTTGGGGTCGGCACCGACGTGAGTGCCGGTGCGCTGGACATCGCGCGTGCCAATGCCGGCCGCCTCGGCTTGAGCAGGGCCGCGTTTGTCGCTTGCGATATCGCCACGGCGCTCGGTGGCACTTTCGACATTGTCGTGTCCAACCCGCCCTATGTCGTCTCCGGCGAGATCGCCGATTTGCCGGCAGAGGTGCGGTTGTTCGATCCGCCGCGCGCCCTGGATGGGGGCGCCGACGGTCTGGATTTTTATCGGGCGATTGCCGTTGCCGCGCCCACGCTGCTGGCGCCGGGCGGCCTCGTGGCCGTCGAACTCGGCGCCGGGCAGTCTGGACCCGTAGCCGCGCTTTTCGCCGCTGCAGGCCTTGCGCCCGCGTCCCCGTGCCCCGATCTTAACGGAGTACCCCGGGCCCTGATCGCAAGGGAATTGTAACAAAACCGGCATATGGCATCGGCAAAGGCCCCCGGCAAAAAAACACTTCGGGCAAAAAAGCGCTTGGAATGTCTGCCGGAACCGACTAGCTTGCCACCACGGAATCGGCCCGAGATGAGGGCGCCGCGTTGCCCCGAAAACCTGAGAGCAGAACCTTAAAGAGCATGGCTCTTGGAGTTGGCTCGAAAAGGACGGCAGCGCAGGCTAGGCGGATAAGCGATAGCTGATAACGAAAGCCGGATTGGACGGCATACAGGATCGCAAGATTCGAAAGCGCGAAAGTTCAAACCGTGAAGGTTGAGCCGAGACGTTGCATCGGTTCGGCACGCGTCGATATGGAGAAGACGCGCGCATGACGAAAAGGTTTGCGGTGCCGCGGGTTGTCCCGCTGGCCTGCGGGCGAGGGCGGCTTTACTGAGGTCGTAAACCTTCAAACGGGGAACGAGCGGGCCGTGACGCGGGGCCAAACGCGCTTTTGGCGGAATCGTTTTTGGGCATTCGTTTTTGGGCATTCGTTTTTGGGCATGGTGTTCAGGTAGAACTTAAGGTGACGGCAAACGGCGAACAGAGAAGCGGCGGCAGTCGTGCCGCTGCATATTAGGGGTTGGCGGAACAAGGAATCATGAGAAACGGTCAGAACAACAACAACAACAATAAGCGGATGCGCGGTCGCAATCGTAGTAAAGGTGGTCATCATCACCACCAAAATCCGCTGTCGCGGGTATACGAATCAAACGGCCAGGACGTAAAAATCCGTGGCACGGCCTCGCACATCGCGGAAAAATATCTCCAGCTTGCCCGTGACGCGCAGAGCTCCGGAGATTCGATCGCCTCCGAGAATTACTATCAGCATGCCGAGCATTATTTCCGCCTGATTGCCGCCGCGCAGGAACAATTGCGACAGACCCAGCCCTACTTCCAGCAGCAACCGGGCGGCGCCAGTTCCACCGATGACGGCTACGACGACGGCGACGAACAGCCGCAAGTCGGCGAGCCCTATGCGCCGCAGGCCCAGCCCTTCTATCCTCGCGAACAGCAGCATCAGCCGCAGCATTTCCAGCCGCAGCAGCAGCCACAGCCGCAGAACTTTCAGCCGCGGCTGCAGCAGCAGCAGCCACCACAGGAAAGCCAGGGCGACGTCGACCGGCTGCCGTCGTTTATTACCGGCGGCCAAGGGCAACCCCAGCCTATCCAAAGCGGCAACGGGCAGGACGGAAGCGGACAGAACGGCTACGATGGCGCGGCGGATCGCTTTCCGCTGCATCGCCGGCGGCGCCGTCACCGCGGCGGCCCGCGTGATTATGCGTCCGAGCAGGGCACCGGGAATGACGGTCCGGCGCAAGCCGGCGCGGATTCAACCGACGAATAAAGTCCTGAA
>JBARER010000154.1:0-8752 GCA_049796395.1 Xanthobacteraceae bacterium | reverse complement strand
GAATAACGTATGATCCGCGTCGGCAAGATCGCACACGCCAGTTACGAAACGCCCGATCTCGAGCAGCAGACCGAATACTACACCGAGATTCTGGGGCTGACGGTCGCCGCCAAGGAGAAGGACGCGGTATTTCTGGCATCCACCGTCGACCATCATTCGGTGGTGTTGCGCAAGGGCGCGCAGGCGCAATGCGTGCGCGTCGGCTTTCAGATTCCGCAGGACGCCGATCTCGGCGACTTCGAAAAGCAGGTCGCCGGCCACGGCATCAAGGTCGAGCGCCGCAAGGATCCGGAGCCGTCGATCTCCGAGGTGCTGGTATTCGCCGATCCCAAAGGCACCGTGATCGAGGTGTTCAAGCGCGACGCTTTCGCGCAGCAGAAATTCCAGCAGAAGGGCATCGTGCCGCACAAGCTCGGCCACGTCGCGTTTCACGTCACCGACGTCAAGCATGTCACCAAGTTCTATTGCGACGTGCTCGGCTTTCGCGAGTCCGACTGGATGGCCGACTTCTTCTCGTTCCTGCGCTGCGGGCCCGACCATCACACCATCAATCTGATGCAGACCGGCTCGAACCGGCATTTCCACACCGCATTCGAGCTGCGCGATTGGGGTCACATGGAAACGGCCTGCGATTTCCTCAGTCTCAAAGGCTACAAGCTATTGTGGGGGCCGGGGCGGCATGGCATCGGCCACAATCTGTTCGCCTATCATCGCATGCCGAACGGGCTGATTACCGAGACCTTCGCCGAGCTCGACCGCATGAACGAGGAGCTCGGCTATTTCGAGCCGCGGCCATGGCACCGCGACAACCCGCAGCGGCCGAAAGTGTGGGCCAAGGATCCTTCGGCGTCGAATTTGTGGGGTATCATGCCGACCGACGAGATGCATCACTGACGGTGCGTTGCCGAGAATAAGATGGCGACGATGCCCGTGCGACCATCCTTGGGGGAGGATGGCGCGGGCAGTCCTCGGGGAGGAGCCAATGAAAATCCGGTTACGTGCCGTGGCGGCATTGGCGTACCTTCTTGCCGCGGCAACGAGCGGCGCTGTGCGGGCGGAGCAATATCCGTCGCGCACCATCACAATCATCGTGCCGGCGTCGCCTGGCGGGGTGACCGACATGCTGGGCCGGATTCTGGCGCAGCACATGATCACCGATTGGCACGCCCAAGTCGTGGTCGAGAACAAGCCAGGCGCCAACAATCAGATCGCGGCGGACTATGTGACGCACCAGCCGGCCGACGGCTACACCCTGTTCGTCGGCCCGGAAACGACCTTCATCGTCAATCCGACGCTGTATCCGCATTTGGCCTACGACCCGGTCAAGGGCTTCACGCCGATCACCGGGCTGGTGCAGATTTTTCACGCGCTGATCCTCAATCCCGCGGTGCCGGCGAATAGCGTCAAGGAGCTGATTGCGCTCGACAAGGTCAAGCCGGGCCAACTCAACTACGGCACCTTCGGCGTCGGCTCCAGCGGTCACCTCAACATGGAAATGTTCAAATCCGTGACCGGGACGAAATTCGTCGCCGTGCATTACAAGGGCGCGGCGCCGGCGATGCAGGACGTCATCGCCGGTCACATCCAGCTGATGTTCGTGTCGGTCGGCAGCGCGCTGCCGCAGGCCAAGGCCGGCAAGGTCAAGCTGATCGCGGTCGGCGCGCCCAAGCGCATGGCGTTGCTGCCGGACGTTCCGGCCATCGCCGAAACCGTGCCCGGCTATACCGCGGTGTCCTGGTTCGCGCTGTTTGGTCCGCCCGGTATGCCGACTGAAGTCGTCGCCAAGGTCGGCAGCGAAGTGGAGAAGACTTTCAGCGATCCGGATGTGAAAAAGAACTTCCTCGATAAGGAGTATTTCGAATCGATTGCTGGTTCGCCCAAGGAGTTGTCCGCACGCCTGCGCACCGAGGAGCCGAAATGGCGCAAGCTCATCACCGAGGCTCATATCAAGGTGGAGTAAGAGGCCGGCGCGGCGCTGCGGTCCGCATTGCGGCACCGCCTTGCGGGGCCTGTTAAAACTGGCCAATATCGTTTTCTCCTCGTCGCCGGTCGCGGTTGTGTTCGGCTCGACAACCAAAGCGGCGTCTCACAATCTGCAAGAGACAAAAAGAGACAAATCGGCAAGCGAAATGGCGTTCAGGCATTGGGCAGAGTTTCCGTGGGTGCAGCGAACGCTCGGCGTGGCCGCCGCGGAATATTTGCGCTTCGTCCGGAGCACCTGCCGGCTGGGCCTCGATCCGCCGGATTTCTATACCAAGGTGGTGCCCGATCTGCCGGCGATCGTCGCCATGTGGCATGGCCAGCATTTCATGATGCCGTTCCTCAAGCGCAAAGAGCACCTGGTCAAGGTTTTGATCTCGCGCCACCGCGACGGCGAGATCAATGCAATCGCCGCCAGCCGCCTCGGCGTCGAGCCGATCCGCGGCTCGGGCACCAGCGGCCGCGATTTTTTGCGCAAAGGCGGCGTCACCGGCTTTCGGCAGATGCTCGAGGCGCTGGCGCAAGGCTACAACGTGGCGCTGACCGCCGACATTCCGAAGATCGCACGCATCGCCGGCCGCGGCATTGTCGAGCTTGCGCGCGCGTCGGGCCGGCCGATCTATCCGGTCGCGGTGGCGACCAGCCGCTACGTCGAGTTGCGCAGCTGGGACCGCTCCGCGCTCAATTTGCCGTTCGGCCGCTTCGTCATTGCCGTCGGCGAGCCGATCCGGATCGCGGCGGACGCCGATGCGACGGCGCTCGAAGATGCCCGCCGGTCCGTCGAACAGCGATTGAACGCCACCACCGATCGCGCTTATGCGATTGCCGAGGGTCGGGTCCAGGATTTTGTCTGGGGCTGCGGTGCGGCCAACACCGCAAGGCTTGCCTGAATTAACAGAGTCGGCCTCACTAGGGAAAACATATCGTCCAACCGGTGCCCTTCAGGCGCCGGGCCGCTTTACGCAGGAGGAAAAAACGCCAATGCGCATCATCACGCTTGAAGAACACTTCGCGACGCCGGGATTTCTCGACGGCCCCGGCCAGGACTTGAAGAACGCGGCGCTGAAATTCGAGGGCCGCGCCCAGCGCCTGATCGAGGGGCTCACCGACATCGCCGACAAGCGCATGGCGGCGATGGACGCGGCCGGCGTCGACATGCAGGTGCTGTCGCTGACATCGCCCGGCACCGAGCAATTGGATGCCGCCGACGCGACCGCGCTCACTCGCGACGTCAACGATTTCGCCGCCGCGGGGGTGAAGAAAAATCCCAAGCGCTTCGCCGCCTTCGCCGCGTTGCCGACCATGGCGCCGGACAAGGCGGCGGCCGAACTGGAAACCCGCATGAAATCCGGCGGCTTCGTCGGCGCGGTGATCAACGGCCACATCCGCGGCCGCTATCTCGACGACAAATTCTTCTGGCCGATCCTGGAAGCCGCCGAGCGGCTCAACGCGCCGATCCATATCCACCCGACGCGGCCGCCGCAGCCGGTCATCGACGCCTATTACTCGGGCTTCTCGCCGCTGGTGGACGACATGTTCGCCAATCCGGGCTGGGGCTGGCACATCGAGACTGCCATTCACGTCGTTCGCGTCATCCTCGGCGGCACGTTCGATCGCTTTCCGAAGCTGCAGCTCGTCATCGGCCATCTCGGCGAAGGCCTGATGTCGATGTTCCAGCGGCTCGACAACATGACGCCGGCGATGACCAAATTGCAGAAGCCGATCACCTCGTATCTGCGCGAGAACGTGCACTACACGTTCTCCGGCTTCAACTTCCCGGCGACTTTCCTCGACCTGTTACTCGAAGTCGGCGTCGACCGCATCATGTTTTCGGCCGACCATCCCTATCAGTCGATGGCGCAGTCCGTGGCCTTTCTGCAGCAGGTGCCCGTGTCGGCGGCCGACCGCGAGCGCATCGCCCACGGCAACGCGGAAAAACTGTTCGGGCTGTAACACGATCATCGCGAGTGTCATGCTCCGCGAAGGCGGAGCATCCAGTAGTCGGCGACGATGAGGCGAAAGTCTGAAACGGTGGCGATTACTGGATCATCCGCCTGCGCGGATGATGACAGATCACATGGCCCTCACCCCTTCCCGCTATCGCGGGGCAGGATGCCGCAAGAGCTCTCATGCAAGTTTCAAAAGGAAATTCCATGCGTACCATTACTCTCGAAGAGCATTTTACCACGCCGGCATTTCTCCAAGGCCCCGGCCGCGTCCGCAATGAGAAGGCGCACAAGGAAGGCGGCCGTCTGCGCCAGGCGTTCGACCAGCTCGCCGACGTCGGCGCCGGCCGCATCGCCGAGATGGATGCCGCCGGCATCGATATGCAGGTGCTGTCGCTGACCTCGCCCGGCGCCGAGCAATTGGACGCCGCCGAGGCGGTCGCACTCGCCCGCGACGCCAACGATTTCCTCGCCGGCGTGGTGCGGCAGCATCCGACCCGCTTCGCCGGACTGGCGGTGCTGCCGACCGCGGCGCCGGACAAGGCGGCCGCCGAGCTCGAGACCATGGTGGCCCGGCACAAATTCGTCGGCGCGGTCATCCACGGCCACAATCGCGGCCGCCGCCTCGACGACAAGTTTTTCTGGCCGATCCTGGAATGCGCGGAAAAGCTCAATGTGCCGATCTATCTGCACCCGACAGTGCCGCCGCGGCCGGTGATCGAGGCCTGTTATGGCGGCTTCGCGCCGGCGGTGACCGATATGTTCGCCACCTCGGGTTGGGGCTGGCACATCGAGACCGCGATCCACATCGTCCGCATCATTCTCGGCGGGACGTTCGACGCGTTCCCGAAATTGCAATTCGTCATCGGCCATCTCGGCGAGGCGCTGCCGTTCATGCTGCCGCGGCTCGACACCATGCCGGTGGCGTTGACCAAATTGAAGCAGCCGGTCAGCGCTTATTTGCGCAGTAACGTTCACTACACCCTGGCCGGCTTCAATTTCCCCGCCGCCTTCCTCAATCTCTTGCTCGAAGTCGGCGTCGACCGCATCATGTTCTCGGCCGACTACCCCTATGCCTCGATGAAGGAAGCGCGGGCATTTCTGGAGCAGTTGCCGGTCTCCGCCGCCGACCGCGAACGCATCGCCCACGGCAACGCGGAGAAGCTGTTCGGGGTGTGAGGTATTCGCCGATCGTCATCGCCGCGTATGACGAGCGGAAAAACGGCACGCCTGGAGGTCTTGGTCATGAATCCAAGCAACAACGACGATCCGGTTCTGCTGGAGATCGACGGCCGCGGCGTGGCGCGCATGACGCTCAATCGCCCGGACCGCAACAACGCCTATGACGGCGCCCTGATCCGGGCGCTCTTGGCGGCGCTCGATACGCTCGACAAAGCCGATGGCCTGCGCGCCGTCGTCATCACCGGTGGCGGCAAGCACTTCCAGGCCGGCGCCGACCTGAAATGGATCGACGCCGTGCGCAAGTCCACACGCGACGACAATATCCGCGCGTCGCGCGACACTGCATTGGCGATCTGGCGGCTCAACCGCGCGGCCGTGCCGACGATTGCGCTGGTGCACGGCGCCTGCTTCGGCGGCGGCACCGGGCTCATCGCCGCCTGCGACGTGGTGATCGCGGCCGCCGACGCCGTGTTCTCCATCGCCGAAGTGCGCTGGGGCCTTACCGCGGCGATCATCATCCCGCAGCTCAACGATGCCATTGGCGTCCGCCAGGTGCGCCGTTACGCGCTGACCGGCGAACGCTTTTCCGCCGCGGAAGCGCGCTGCATCGGGCTGGTCCACGAGACCGTGCCGGCGAACGAGCTCGAAGCCGCCGGCGCGCGCATCGTCGCGCAGATTTTACAGAACGGGCCCGCGGCCATCGCCGAGACCAAGGCGCTGGCGCTCGAAAGCGCGTGGGCGCGGCTCGACGACGCGGATTTCACCCGCCTGGTCGAGAGCCACGCCGCCAAGCGGCAGTCCACTGAGGCCGCTGAAGGCCTCGCCTCGTTCGCCGAAAAGCGCGCGGCGGTGTGGACATAGCGAGGCGAACTAATTCCGCTCGTCCCCGCGAAGGCGGGGACCCAGCGCGGAATGCCCTATCTGGATTCCCGCTTGCGCGGGAATGAGCGGGGCAATTATCGTTTCTTGCTCCGCGGTTTCGCTTTTGCCGCGCAGGCGGCACAGCGGCAGCCGGCCGGCTTGATGTAGAGGTCGAAATATTCGTCGCCGTAGTCGTAGGTGATCTCCTCGCCGGCCGCGATGGCCCGCAGCGCCACGAACACGATGCGGCCCGAGCGCAGCACCGCCTCGGCGTTGGGCGCGCAGGAATGATTGAGATAGCGCCCGAGATTGCGCCGCGACGAACCGTCGATGGTCCAGCGCCGGTCGATCTCGAACATGTAGCGCGCGCCAAAACGCCGCTCGCGGCGTTGCGCTTCAGCGGTGGCGATGCGCTTGCCGCGATAGGTGGCGATAGTGGCTCGCTTGGCGATCGGCCGGACCGCGAACAGGCCGAGGCCGGTCGCCGAGCGGCCGACGCGCACGGCGCGTGCTGGCATGACGCGGGACTTAACAGATTCCGCCGCTCCCGCCACGGCGGGCTACGCCTTTTGTTCAGTCGGTGATACAGTTGCCGCGTTTTTCAGGCTGCGAGCCAACGGATTCACGCCATGAATGAGATCGCCAACGACTGCGAGCCGAACGACGCCGATAGTCTTGTTTTCGATGTGCCCGACGCCGCGCTCGAGGCTGCGGCCGCCGCGATTCCCGGCGGCGCCTTCTCCATGCCCAATTCGCCGACTGTCAGCATCGTGTTTCAATGCTGCGGCAACGATTGACGCGCAACTCGTAGGGTGGGCAAAGGCGCGCAGCGCCGTGCCCACGCCATCCCGACGTGATTGAGCCAAACCGCGTGGGCTTCGCTCCGCTCAGCCCACCCTACAGACTGCCATCCGTCTCACCACCGGCAGATGCGGCGATGATGATGCCACCAGCAATGGCGATGCTGCGAGGCGATGATCGCGCCGAGAATGGCGCCGGCGGCGATACCCGCCGCGATGTCGCCGCCGTTGTCGCCGTACCAGCCGCCACCGCCCCAGCCGCCGCCGCCATAGCCACCGCCGCCGCGATAGCCGCCTCCGCCGCGCCAATGGCCGCCGCCGTGACCGCCATGACCGCCAGCATGCGGGTGGCCGGCAGCCCAAGCACCGGTCGGCAGCCCGGCCATGCCGAGCGCCGCCGCCGTTGCCAGCGCAATAATGGATCGTCGCATCATGATTATGCCTCCCTGCAGTGTTGCGTTTCTATCTTAGCCGGCCTGCGGCAACCGGCGCTGCTTTCGATCAAAGCAGTCGGTCTGTCGGCGTGGTTTAAGGCCGCAGCGCTGGCCTGCCGTGTTTTGCCTTCACCTCGGCGATCTTGCCGAGCATGTCGTTGAGCGCGGCGATCGTCTTTTCCTCGTCCGCGGATAAAGGTGTCGCCGGATGGAAGTGCTTGAGCAGCACGATCAAGGCGTCGCCGATACGGCCGAGCTGCTTGCCGTAGGTGGCGACGTCGGACAGCACCTCGGCCTCGACGTCGGGCTCGCTCGATTGGCCGAGATTGATGTTGACCAGGCCGAACTGGCCGCCGGTCATGAACGCCGTGAACGGATTGATCGACTGCACGACATCGCCGGACAAGGGCAGCTTGAAGACGGGCATGCGCGGCTCCTCCTCGGTGGTGGCGGAAAACACGCTTTCTTCCCGGTGCCCTCATCTTAGCGGCACACCGCACCGTTGGGGAGAGGGTCTAATTCCCCGTCGTCGGCGCATTCGCAAGTTCGCTGTTAAGCTGCCATTGCGCGTCGGAAGCCGCGTCCGCCTGCGTGGTTGCCTGAATGCCGGCGTTCATCGCGTCGGCGGAATCCTGGCTGCCTTGCGCGATGTCCGCATTGATCTGTGCCAGATCGTCGATGGTGGAGCTCGGCGACGATGCCGGCCCTGAATTCGACCACGCCCAACCGTTCGGCCACGACGTGGCGGTCGCCCGCGCTGCGGCCGGTGCCGGCGCGCGTTGCGTGAAGGTGAATTGCCAGCCGCGGCCGGCCATGCAGGTTTTGAAAACCGCCGATTCAGGATCCTTGGCGCTGGCGTTGCAGGCGCGGGTAGCGGATTGCAGCGCCGTGGCGCCGCGCGGCTGTTGTTTGGCATCGCCCTTCATGTCGGTGAAGTTCACCGTAGTGGCGCGCGGGCGCGGCTGCGACGGATCGGGCCCGTAATGGTCGAGCGCCCAGCCGCGGCCGCTCATGCATTTCTGAAAAGCCGGCATCAGCACGGTGATGGTATCGCCGGACACGCCGCAGGCCCGCCCGTCCGCAAGCTTCGCCGTCATGCTCCGCGCATGACCGCCGGGCTTGGCCACGTCCTTGAAATAGGCAACGTCGTTGGCGCTCGCCGCCTGCAGCGACAGCGCCATCAGGATCGCCGCCGCCGCCACGGTTCGCCGGAATCTTTTGCCGCTTGCCATGACACCCTCCGTTTCCAGATTGATCGCTCCAGCATGGGCGCCGGTTGCTGAACGCCCGATGGCCGCCGGGTTAAGTTTCGGCCATGTGGTGTCGGGGTAGGCCGCACGGTTGCTCTCCCCAACGGACGCGCCAAATCACATCGTCATCGATCTATTGACATTAGTCACCAATATAGCTACATAGCGTCCGTTGAAGCTTGCTCACGGAAGGGCACCGTTCCGGAGGCGGTCCAGAAGGTGGAGCAGGTGCGGTTCCCGCGGGCGGTCTCGCAAACCGTTCCCGGGCGGCTTCGGGCCTCCGCTCGGCCGGCACTACG
>JBARER010000153.1:0-25767 GCA_049796395.1 Xanthobacteraceae bacterium | reverse complement strand
GATCGGCGCCGCCGGCCGCCTGGCGCCGGCGCCGGATTTCGCCGCGCTTCTGGCCGAGGATCGGCGCGCCGAAAGCGCTCGCGTGCGGCGGCGTCGCGCGGCGTAGCCCATCAAAAAAGGGAACGCTACGGATAAAAATCCGCGGCGTCCCTTCCGTTTCCGCATTGCGGCGGATATCAACCCGAAATTGCCGTTGGAGCTTGCAATATGACCGAATGGCCCAACCACGGCCGTCTATCCGGCCCTGTCGTGATGATCGGATTTGGCTCGATCGGCAAAGGCACGCTGCCTTTGATCGAGCGTCATTTTAGCTATGACAAATCCCGTTTCGTCGTCATCGACCCCGAAGACAAGGACCGCAAGCTCCTGGACGAGCGCGGCATTCGCTTCATCCACCAGGCGGTCACCCGCGACAATTATCGCAAGCTCTTGGGCCCGTTGCTCACCGACGGCGGCGGCCAGGGCTTCTGCGTCAATCTCTCGGTCGACACGTCCTCGGTCGACATCATGGAATTCTGCCGCGAGATCGGGGCGCTTTACATCGACACCGTGGTCGAGCCCTGGACGGGTTTCTATTTCGACACCAAGCTCGGGCCGGAAAAGCGCTCGAATTATGCCTTGCGCGAAACGGTGCTGGCGGCTCGCCGCAAAAATCCCGGCGGCGCCACCGCGGTCTCCTGCTGTGGCGCCAATCCAGGCATGGTGTCTTGGTTTGTCAAACAGGCGCTCATCAACGTCGCCGGCGATCTCAAGCTGAGGTTCAAGGAGCCGAAGACCCGCGAGGAGTGGGGCAGGCTGGCGAAGAAGGCCGGCGTCAAAGGCATCCACATCGCCGAGCGCGATACGCAACGGGCGAAGAAGCCGAAGCCCATCGAGGTCTTCGTCAATACCTGGTCGGTCGAAGGCTTCCTGTCCGAAGGCATGCAGCCGGCCGAGCTCGGCTGGGGCACGCATGAGAAGAAATTGCCGAAAAACGGCTTCCGGCACAAAACCGGCTGCCAGGCGGCGGTGTATCTGACGCAGCCGGGCGCCAATACCCGGGTGCGCTCATGGACGCCGACGGCCAAGGCGCAATACGGCTTTCTGGTCACGCACAACGAGTCGATTTCGATCGCCGACTACTTCACGCTGCGCCAGGGCCGCAAAGTGGTCTACCGGCCGACGTGCCACTACGCCTACCACCCGTGCAACGACGCGGTGCTGTCGCTGCACGAGCTGTTCGGCCAGGCCGGCCAACGGCAGCCGGCCATTCACATTCTGGACGAGCACGAGATTGCCGACGGCATCGACGAGCTTGGCGTTCTCCTCTACGGCCACAAGAAAAATGCCTACTGGTACGGATCGCAGCTTTCCATCGACGAAACGCGCGAGATTGCGCCCTATCAGAACGCGACCGGCCTGCAGGTAACCTCCGCCGTGCTGGCCGGTATGGTGTGGGCGCTGGAAAATCCGAACGCCGGCATTGTCGAAGCCGACGAGATGGATTTCCGCCGCTGCCTGGAAGTGCAGATGCCGTATCTCGGGCCGGTGATCGGCGCCTATACCGATTGGACGCCGATCGCGGACCGCCCCGGCATGTTCCCCGAAGACATCGACAAACGCGATCCGTGGCAGTTCAGCAACGTGCTGGTCGGCTAACGGCCTGTCACGTCATGACCGGGACCAAGCCCGGCCATCACAATCATTCGAGCTTCCTGGCCGCACTAGTGGAGCGGGTTTGACATTCGCTACCAACCCAGCCGCAAACTCGTGAAGCGAATGTCAAATCCAAAAGCTCCACTAAGTCTGACATTTGCTAGTGGTCCATTCGCATGATGGCATGCCGGACAGGGGTGCGAACGTTAGAATCGGACCACTAGAATGCAGTGGGGCCGACCGCACCGACCCAACGGATAACTTTCGTTGGATCGTCTCGGTCCATGTAAAAGAAGTGGCTCATCGTGGGCGTCACGCCCTTCGTGCCGGGATTGTCGAATTTCATTCCGACGGTGCCGTGAAAAATTTTCAGCAACGGGCTGTCCCAGTATTCGACGACCTCGTGATGCGCGGTGAAGCCCGTATCGATGAACGCGCGCAGATTGTTGCGGATCACTTCGCGTCCGTGCCAATCAGCGACGCCGAGGTTGCACACCGCGTTCTCGGCGAAGCAATCGAGGCCTTTGCCGAACGTCTTGTCGTCGATTTCCTTCCACATCGCCAGGAGCCATTGTGGCGGCGGCATTCTGGTGAATGTTTGCGTGGTCATGTCAGTCTCCTTCGTTTCTGGTGGGTGCCATCAGCCGAGTTTGAGCACTCCATGAACCTATGTGGGCGGGCGGGCGGCGGCGGGCGCGCCAATCTCCCCTCGGTTTCTGCCAACTAGCGCTTATTGCGCCGGCGGGATCATGGGCGCTTCCGGGTTTGAGCGCTGGGATAGACAAGGCGAATCTAGGCGGGCACGCTGGTAGATATGCCAAACTCCCCTCGCTCTGCGCCAAATATGGTCCGAAGTGCGGCCCGCGTTATCGAGGTGCTCGCCTTCCCCTCTGTGCAGTTGCTCGATGTCAGCGGGCCGCTTCAAGTCTTCGCGTCCGCCAACGACCTCGCGATAGCGGTGGGGGGTATGCCGCCTTACGCGCTTCGGGTCGTGGCAAAGCAGAGTCATCTCGTGACGGCGTCGGTCGGGCTTCCGATCGTGGCGGAGCCGCTGCCGCCGATCGGTGCCGCATTGGATACGCTGATGATTGCGGGCGGCCAGGGCGTTCATGCGGCGGCCGCGGATCCGGTGCTGGTCGATTGGGTGCGCAAGCGAGCGAGGCAGGCGCGTCGCACCGCCTCGGTCTGCACCGGCGCATTCGTGCTTGCAGCTTCAGGCGCGCTGGACGGCCGGCGAGCAGCAACGCATTGGTCATTTTGCGCCGAGCTTGCCCGGCGTTTCCCGGCGGTTCGGGTCGAGTCCGATCCGATCTTCGTGCACGACGGACCGGTTTGGACCTCCGCCGGAGTAAGTGCCGGCATCGATCTGGCACTGGCGCTCGTCGAACAAGACCTCGGCCGTACCGTGGCGCTTGCCGTGGCGCGCTACCTTGGTTGTGTTTCTTAAGCGTCCGGGTGGGCAGGCGCAGTTCAGCACGACGCTGTCGCTACAGGCGGCAGACGACAAATTTGGTGCGCTACACGACTGGATCAACGGACATTTGTCCGACGATCTTTCGCTTCCGGCCCTGGCCTATCAGGCAGGGATGAGCGAGCGAAGTTTCAGTCGGCACTATCTGGAAGAAACCGGGCTGACGCCGCGCCACGCCGTAGAGCGGCTACGGGTGGAAGCGGCGCGGCGTCTCCTCTCGGAGTCACGCCTGCCGGTCAAGCGCATCTCACGGCGTTGCGGGTTCGGTTCGGAAGAAACGATGCGCCGCAGTTTCCTCCGCCTGCTGGGAACCGCGCCGCAGGCCTACCGCGCCCGGTTTGGTTCTTAAGCGTCGCCGTTCCTGCCCGGACTGCGATCGATCACTTCAGCCGCTTCGCCGCTTCCTCGATCATGCTGAGATCGGAATATTTCTTCACGTCGAAACTCGACTTGATGAATCCAAGCTCATGGGTCATGTCGACGTTGTTCTGCAGCGCATCGAGGTTCGGCATCAGATTGGGATCGTGATAGACGTCCTTTTTGGTGAACGCCCAACTGAAGATCTGCGGCGGCTTCTTTACCAGATCGCCGAGGATTTGCATCGCCGCCTCGTGGTTCGCCGGATCCTCGTACCAGCGCGCGATGCGCAGCGTGTCTTCGAAGAAATCGACCAGCGCGGCGCGGTGGGCGTCGATGAACGGCTTGCGCGCCGTCCACACGATCATGTCGGCGACACCGATGGCGTCCTTCTGCACGAATAGATCACGCGCGATTTTCTGCAGCTCGGGATCGTAGGAGAACGGCAGCACGGCCGGGATAAGATCGACCTTCTTTTCCGCCAGCATCGATTTCATGGCGGGAAGCGGCGCCTCGACCACGGTGTAGTCGCGATTGGGCTCGAGGCCGTGCTTGTG
This sequence comes from Xanthobacteraceae bacterium, assembly GCA_049796395.1. GTDB lineage: Bacteria > Pseudomonadota > Alphaproteobacteria > Rhizobiales > Xanthobacteraceae > BOG-931. The sequence continues at coordinate 21,747 of JBARER010000153.1, read as the reverse complement.
CAGCATCGCCTTCATCGCCACGTCGACGGCGCTGCCCGCGGCATTGGTGGCGACGACTTTGCCTTTGAGGTCCTCGACTTTGTGAATCGGGCCGTCTTTGAGGACCATGTATTCCTGCGAATAATATCCCGATACGCCGTCCTGGAATTCGTCCGATACGATGCGCAAGTCGTCGAGCCCGGCGTTTTCGATGGCAATGCCCAGCGTCGAATAAGCGAGATTGGTGATCTCAACCTGATTGTTGGCGAGCGCCGTGATCATCGGTGGCGTACCGACGTAATGCACCGGATCGAGTACATAGGACTGGCCAAAATGCTTGGCGAGGTCCTTCTTCTGCAGCCAGATCGACGCCCAATTGCCGGGCGCGACCCAGGCTTCGCGGATGTGCACCGGGTCGGCATTGCCCGGTCCGGCGGATATCAAAGCAACAGCCAGACCACATAGTCCGGCCAATGCAAGCGTCATTGCACGTACGGTGGCACGCATCATTCCCTCCCGAGGTGATGGGGGCGCCGTTTGGCCGGCGCCTCATTTTTGAAAAACTACTGCAGGCGCTTGGCCGCCTCTTCAACCAAGCTCAGGTCGGAATGCGCTTTGACGTCGAAGGTCGCTTTGACGAAGCCAAGCTCTTTGGTCATGTCGACATTCTTCTGCAGCGCATCGAGGTTCGGCTTCATATCCGGATTGCGGTAATAGTCGGCCTTGGTGAACAGCCAGCCAAAGCGCTCCGGCGGCTGCTTGGTCAGCTGCGAGGCGATCTGGGCGGCCGCGTCGTGATTTTTCGGATCGAGATACCAGCGCTCGATGCGCATGGAGTCTTCCATGAAATCGACCAGGGCGGCCCGGTGAGCATCGATGAAGGGCTTGCGGGCGGTCCAGACGATAAATTGCGATACGCCCATGGCATCGTGAACGGTAAATAAGGGTCGCGCGATCTTCTTCAGTTCCGGATCGAGAGCAAACGGCAGCACGGTGGGGATCAGATCGACCTTCTTTTGCGCCAGCATGGACTTCATTGCCGGAAACGGCGCTTCGATGATCGTGTAGTCCCGGTTGGCCTCAAGCCCGTGTTTACGCAGCATGGCGCGCATGGCGACATCGACGCCGCTGCCGATCGCGTTCGTGGCTACGATCTTGCCCTTCAGATCCTCGATCTTCTTGATCGGACCGTCGGCCAGCACCTCGTACTCGTCATCATGATAGCCGGAAACGCCATCCTGAAATTCGTCGGCGACGACGCGAATGTCGTCCATGCCGGCATTTGAGATTGCGATCGGCAAAGTGGAATAAGCGAGATCGCCGATCTCGAGTTCATTGTTGGCGATGGCCGTGATCATCGGCGGCGTGCCGGCGTAATGCGTCGCTTCGAATGTGTAGGATTGGCCGAAATGCTTGGCGAGGTCCTTCTTCGCCAGCCACATTGAAAACCAATTGGCGACCGGAGCAACCCAAGCGCCGCGAATTTGCAGCGGATCGGCTTGCGCCAGACCCACACTGAGCAGCAGCAACGCTAGGCTTGCCAATCCAATTTTCCCACGCATTCCCGTTCGTCTCCCCAAAACCTGCGAGATTATCGTTAAAAGCCCGGCGATCGGGCCTGCCGGATGCGATTGTGGGGGCAAAGCGCGATCCAGCGCAAGCCTGCGACAGGCTGCCCCTTTGCCGCACCATGCCCCGCGCGGTCAGGAGCGCTCGGCCGACTCTTGATGCCAGACGAGCAAGCGGCGCCGGATCACCGCCATGGCCTTGATCAGGGCGTAGCCGACCACCGCGATCTCGACGATGCCGGCAAATACCCCGCGGGAATCGGCAAAGCGCGAGGCGCTCATCATAGCGCCGCCAAGCCCATAGCCGCCCATCACCATCTCGCCGATGATGGCGACGATCAGCGAAATCGGCAGCGCCACCTGCAGTCCGGTGAGGATTTGCGGCAAAGCCGCCGGCAGCTTGATCTGCCACATCACTTCGCGTTCGCTCGCCCCCATATTGCGCGCCGACCAGATCAGTTCTTTGTCGACAGCGGCGATGCCGGTGAGTGTGGCGGTGACGACGGGGAAGATGGCGTCGAACACCACGATCGAGATTTTCGAAACGTCATAGACGCCGAGCCAAAGAATGATGATCGGCAGGAACGCGATCTTCGGCATCGGAAACCCGACCGAGATGATCGGATCGAAAAACCAATGGATTATACGGCTGCGCGACATCAAGGTGCCTAGCGCGATGCCGCCCACTGTCGCGATCGCAAAGCCGGTCATGGCCCGGAACATCGTCAGGCCGAGATTGATCCACAGATCGCCGCTGACGGCGTCGGCATAGATGCGCTCGACGACCGCGGAAAACGGCGGCAGCATGAACGGCGTCACTCTGCCGCTGCGGGCAAAAAGCTCCCACGCGATCAGCACCACCAGAATCGAAAAAATGCCGGCGCCGCTGCGAAACACCAGGTCGAGCCGACGTGCCGCGTCGTGCGCGACCTCGGCTTCCGCCGCCGACAGCGACGCTGCGTCCTCTATTCGCGCCATTGCAGCAGCCATTGCATGAAAAGTTGATAGAGCCGGTCCGCGGCAAAGCCGAGAAAGGCGACGGTCAGCACCACCGCGTACATGCCTTCGTAAGCACCGGTCGAGCCGAGATAGCCGATCAGATAGCCAAAACCTTGCTGGGCGACGATCAGCTCGGAACTCACCAGCAGGATGAAAGCGAGCGCAAGCGCGGTGCGAATGCCGTTGAGCAGCTCCGGAAGCGCACTCGGCAGGATCACGTCCCACAACAAGCGAAGCTGCGTTGCCCCCATGCTGCGCGCCGACCAAACCAGCGCCCGATCGCTGCCGCGCGCGCCGTTATAGGCGCCGATGGTGACCGGAATCATGCAGCCGAGAAAGATGAGCAGTATTTTGGAGCCGTCGCCGAAGCCGAGCCACAGCACGGTCACCGGGATGAGCGCCGATTTCGGCAGCGGATAGAACAATTCAACCAGCGGGTTGATAAAGACTTCCAGGAGCCGCGAGCGGGCCATCAATATGCCCAAACTGCCGCCGACGACGATGGCCAGGAGAAGACCCATAAAGGCGCGGTAGAGGGACGCCGCGCCGTTGTCGACGAGTTCGCCGTCGCGAACGAGATCGACCCACGCGGTGGCCACATGAGTCAGTGGCGGCAAGGCCTGGCTGTCGATGAGATTGAAACGTGACACGGCTTCCCAGCCCAGCGCCAGCAACGCAAGCGGCAGATAACGAAACCCGGTCTGCAAAATTCCTTGCATCAACGAGCCTTGGTTTGACCTGTCCGCCACGCTCGGAAATCAGTCAACTTTCGTTTCCTGCGCCTTGATTGCCTCGTCGCGGACCAGATTCCATATCTCATCGGTCTTTTCCACGAATTCCTTGCTGCGCAGAAGGCTTGGATCGCGGTTGCCGAATTTGGTCTCGACTATTTTCTTGATCTGTCCAGGTCGCGCCGACATCACCGCCACGCGATCGGCAAGATAAACCGCCTCCTGCACGTCGTGGGTAACGAAGATAACGGTCTTTGGCGTGCGCTTCCAGATATTGAGCAACTCGGTCTGCATCAGGGAGCGGGTCTGCGCATCGAGCGCGCCGAACGGTTCATCCATCAACAAAATGCTGGGATCGAAAGCGAGCGTACGGGCAATCGCGGTCCGCTGCTTCATGCCGCCGGACAGATGCGACGGATAGCTGTCCTCAAAACCCTTCAATCCCACCAGATCGATGAAGGCTTGCGCCCGCTTTTCGCGCTCGGCGCGCGGCAGGCCCTGGCGTTCCAGACCGTAAAGAATGTTGGTACGCACCGTCTTCCAAGGAAACAGCGCGAAATGCTGGAAGACGATGCCGCGGTCGGGACCCGGCGCCGTGACCGGCTTGCCTTCGACTGTGATCCGGCCGCCTTCGGTCGGCAGGAATCCGCCGACGAGATACAACAGCGTCGATTTTCCGCAGCCCGAAGGCCCGAGCAGGGCGAGGAACTCGCGCGGCCGCACTTCGAGCGACACGTCCGATAAAGCGAGCACGGGCCGCCCGCGCGGCGGGCGATAGGTGTGATTGACCCGCTCGATGACGATCTGGCTCTGGCCATCCATTGACGTCTACACGTTCCCCGGGCGCCTCCCCTTTTTTGGCGCCATTTCTTCACGCTCCTATATCCGGCCCCGGGCGCGGCACCAAGGGCTCGCCGGTCGATTTCGGCGCGGCACGACCGCGCGTTTGGTAGCATTCGGCAAAAGCGGCTATATCTGGCCGACAACAGGCGGGGCCCGGATAAGCGGATGGAACGGTCGTTCAAGAAGGAAGTCGATGCGCTGCGGCTTGGCGCCGGCGAGGTTTTCCGCGGGGAAGGCATTCTCGCCGTCACCAAGGCCTTGTTGCAATCGGGGGTGAGCTACGTCGGCGGTTATCAGGGCGCGCCGGTGTCGCATCTGCTCGACGTCATGGTGGATGCCGAAGACCTCTTGGCGGATCTCGGCGTCCATGTCGAAACCTGCACCAATGAAGCCGCCGCGGCGGCCATGCTTGGCGCCTCGATTAATTATCCGCTGCGTGGCGCGGTAACCTGGAAATCGATCGTCGGCACCAATGTCGCGGCCGACGCGCTTTCGAATCTCGCCTCGCCCGGCGTCATCGGCGGGGCGCTCATCGTTCTTGGCGAGGATTACGGCGAAGGCGCAAGCGTCATTCAGGAACGCTCCTACGCCTATGCCATGAAATCCTCGATGTGGCTGCTCGACCCGCGCCCCGATCTGCCGACCATCGTGCAGATGGTCGAGAAGGGATTTGAGTTGTCCGAGGCAAGCCACGCCCCGGTCATGCTGGATCTGCGGGTGCGTGCCTGTCACGTCACCGGTGAGTTCGTCGCCAAGGACAACCGGCGTGGCGTCTATAGCGGTCAGCACCGGCTCGCCGGTCCGCCGCGGTTCGAATATGGCCGCCTTGCGCATCCCCCGGTCATTTTCACGCAAGAGCGCCTGAAAGTGGAAGAGCGCCTGCCGGCGGCGCAAAAATTCATTCGCGAGCAACGACTCAACGAGCTTATTCCCGGCGAAGTCGGCGAGGTCGGCATCATCGTGCTCGGCGGCCTCACCAACGGGCTGCTTCGCGCGCTGGCGCGGTTGGGTCTTGCCGATCTTTACGGCCGCTCTCGCATCCCTATCTCGGTGCTCAACGTTGCCTATCCGTTGGTCCCGGATGAGGTGAAGGATTTTTGCGCGGGTAAGCGTGCGGTTCTGGTCGTCGAGGAGGGCTCGCCCGATTATGTCGAGCAGCAGATCAACGTCATTCTTCGCGGCGCGGACATTTCAACCCGCGTGTTCGGCAAGGGCTGTCTGCCCCGAAGCGGCGATTATACCTCGGAAGTGTTTTTGCGGGGTCTTGCCGCCTTCGTAACGGAAACGCGTCCTTCGGGAATCGACGCCGATGCCGTCGCCGCGGAGGCCAATGAAATCCTCGCCCATAAAACCGGCGTCGCCGCCGCGCTCGGCGATATTCCGCCGCGTCCGCCGAACTTTTGCACCGGCTGTCCGGAGCGGCCGGTGTTCGCAGCGATAAAGCTTGCGCAGCGCGAGATCGGCCCCACCCATATCAGCGCCGACATCGGCTGCCACTCGTTTGCGACCTTCGCGCCGTTTTCGCTCGGCAATTCGATCCTCGGCTATGGCATGTCGCTGGCCAGCGCCGCCGCGGTCACGCCGAACATGGAAAAGCGGCCGATCGCGATCATGGGCGACGGCGGCTTTTGGCATAACGGGCTGATCACCGGCGTCGCCTCGAACATGTTCAACAAGGGCGACGGCGTGCTGATCGTGATGCAGAACGGATACGCCTCGGCGACCGGGCAGCAATATCTGCCGTCGAGTCATGCCAACCGCTTCGGCTCGCCGACCGGCATCAGCATTGAAAAGGCGTTGCGGGCGCTCGGCGTCAATTGGCTGCGCACGGTTCGCACCTACAGCGTGTCGAAAATGGTGAAGACGCTGAAGGAAGCGATGCGCTCGGCCGAGCGCGGGCTGAAGGTGATCATCGCCGACGGCGAGTGCATGCTCGTTCGCCAACGCCGCATCCGCGCCGAGGATGCTGAAAAGCTCAAGCGCGGCGAACGGGTAGTGAAGACCCGCTATGGCGTCGACGACGAAATCTGCACCGGCGATCACTCTTGCATCCGGCTATCCGGCTGCCCGTCCTTGACCGTCAAGCCCAATCCCGATCCGCTGCGCTCAGACCCCGTGGCGACGGTCATCGAGAGCTGCGTCGGCTGCGGGCTGTGCGGCGAAGTCGCCCATGCCGCCGTGCTCTGCCCATCGTTCTATCGCACCGACGTTGTCAGCAATCCGAATTGGTGGGATCGCGCGTTAAGCGATCTGCGCGGTCGTGTCATCGGGTGGCTCGGTGGCAACGCCCAGACCGCATCGCTTCCCGCCGCGACGACTGCCCAACTGACCCCACTCCCCAGCACTCTCTCTCAAGGTGGGAGGGGACAAGCGGTGCAAGCAGGCGAGACACAGCAAAACAATGTCCGACCGCTGACTGTTCTGATCGCCGCGCTTGGCGGCGAGGGCGGCGGCGTGCTCACCGATTGGATTGTTGCAGCCGCGGCAAGCCAGGGTTTCCCGGTGCAATCGACATCGATCCCGGGCGTCGCCCAGCGCACCGGTGCAACCACCTACCACGTCGAAATGGTTCCGGTGCCGCAACCGGCAGGCGCGCCGCATCCGGTGTTGGCGCTGGCGCCCGGCATCGGCGACGTCGATCTGGTCGTTGCCAGCGAGCTTCTGGAAGCCGGCCGCGCTATTGCCGGCGGCTTTGTCACGCCGGACCGGACCACCACGATTGCCTCGACCAGCCGCTCTTATCTGACGGTCGAAAAAATGGCCATGGCCGACGGCCGCTACGACCCGGATCGACTCATTGCCGCGGTCGAGAAGAATTCGAAAGACACGCTCCTCCTCGACCTCGAGACGATCGCGCGTAACAGCGGCGCGATGATCAATGCGGTGATGCTGGGAGCCATTGCCGGCGCCGGTGCGCTGCCGATTCCGGGGGAAGCCTTCGAGGCGGCGATTCGCGCCGACGGCAAGGCAGTCGGCGCCAACCTGCACGGCTTCCAGGCCGGCTTTGCCGCCGCGCGCGCCGGCTCGCAGCGGCGCGAGGAGCCGAAAAAGCACCAGCGCGCGGCGGCGGCTTGGCTTGCCGATGTCGAAAGCGAGATCGCGGCCATGCCTGAGGCGGCGCGCTTATTCGCGACCGAAGGCGTGCGCCGGCTCGCCGCCTATCAGGATCTCGATTACGCGCGGCTTTACCTTGGCAGGCTCAAGCCGATCCACGAGGCCGATACCGCGGCTGGCGCCGGTGGAAGTGTGCTTGCCGCGACGGCGCGCCATCTCGCCGTCCGCATGTCCTACGAGGATGTGATCCGCGTGGCTCAAGCCAAGATCGATCCGGCGCGTTTGGACCGCATCCGGCGCGAGCATGGCATCAGGCCGGAGCAAACCGTTGCCGTCACCGAATTCCTCAAGCCGGGCGTTGAGGAATTCTGCTCGGTCCTGCCGGCCTGGCTGGCGCCCCCCATTCTGCGCTTGGCTGAGCGGTTCCCTGCGCTCGGCCGCGCGCATTTGGGGATGGCGGTCAACACCGCATCGATCTTTGGCTACTTGCGCTTTTACCTGCTCGCCAAACTGCGCCCGCTCCGGTGCACGACCTTCCGTTTCCAGGAAGAGCAGCGCGCGATCGAAGCGTGGCTGCAGGCGATTGCGCAAGCCGCACCGCTCTCGCCCGATCTGGCGATCGAAATTGCCGAATGTGCCCGCCTGATCAAAGGCTACGGCGATACTCATAAGCGTGGCAGCGGCAATTATCGGATCATCGAGCGCGAACTCATGCGGCCGGCGCTTGCCGGCGCCGCCCCGCCGCACCAGTCCGCGGAAGCGATCGCCAATGCCCGCACGGCGGCGTTGCTCGATCCTGAGGGCGAGGCCTTGGCAAAGTGCCTAGCCGACATCCAGGCGCAGTCGAACTACAGAATCGCCGCCGAATAAGCCGACGGACAAGGTCATGCGCTGACCGGGCCGCATCCCGATCCGGTCGCACTGAAGCGCCATTCCGCCCTCTGGTCGCCCGCGACCCGACATAGCCGCCGTCGAAATTTTACCCGGAATTAACCGAGGAGATTAATCCTGTCGCGACTCCGGATGGTTTGACGATGGCGCGCTTCGACCTGTCGATACGCACGAAGCTCGCGATTTGGGCGGCGCTCGGGGTGCTTTTGGTCGCCGGGATGCTCGTGGAGCAACAGATTGGCGACCGCTCCGCGGCGCAGTTGCGGCAATTGGCGGCCAACGAGCAGCTCACGGCGGTCGAGGCTCTGCGGGCCGCTAAAGACCTCGGCAATATGCGGCTCGAATTGCGGGAGATTCGCCTGGCGCTCTCGCCGCATGAGGTCGATGGCGCACTCAATCGAATGCATGCCGCCACTGCCGCGGCGGCCAATCATATCAAAATTGCCGTTGCACTCAGCGATATGCCGACCGACAAAACGCCGCTTCAAAAGCTCGCTGCTCTGGCCAAAAATTATGATGAAGTAGGTGTGAAGCTCGCCGCCGCGGCGCGCGACTACGGCGACACCGTTTCGCTGGTCCAGGCAGCCGGCAAACTCGGCGATGCGATGAATTCGCTGGTCGAAAAGACGACCGAGGATTTGATCGGCGCCGCGAAGCGCAGCGAACTTCAGGCAACTGCCGAGCGCGAGCATGTCGGCCGCATCGACCTTGGCATCGGCCTGTTCGTCATCTGTGTCCTCGGTGGAGCGGCGTTGTTCGGCGTGCTCGCCATCATCAAGCCGATCCGGCGCATCGGCGATGTTTTGTTTGAAATCGCGCACGGCGACAAGGACGTCGTGGTTCCCTATATCGGCCGTGCCGATGAAGTCGGCGATACGGCGCGCGCGGCACAGACATTCAAGGAAAAGCTCGCCCGCATCGAGCAATTGGAAATCGCGGAAAAGGAGACCTCACGGCGGACGGCGGAGCAGCGCCGCGCCGACATTGATCATGTCGCCGGCACCTTCGAGACGACTGTCGCCAGTGTCGTTCGCTCGGTATCGGCTTCGTCAACCCAGCTCGAAGCCGCCGCCGAGGCGCTCGGTGAAATGGCGGAAGCAACGCGTGATCTTTCCGGCAAGGTGCTCTCCGCGTCGACCCAAGCCGCGGAGAATGTGCAATCCGTGTCGTTTGCCACCGAACAGCTGATCGTTTCGGTTGGTGAAATCGGCCGCCAAGTCCGTGAGTCGACCCGGATCGCGCATCAGGCTGTCGCTCAAGCCGGCAAGACCGATGGCCGTATCGCCGAATTGACCCGCGCGGCGGCGCGCATCACCGACGTCGTCAAGCTCATCACCGACATTGCCGAGCAGACCAATCTTCTGGCGCTGAACGCCACCATCGAAGCGGCGCGCGCCGGCGAGTCGGGCAAGGGCTTTGCCATTGTGGCGCAGGAGGTCAAGGCGCTGGCCGCGCAAACCGCGAAGGCGACCAGCGAGATCGGCATGCAGATCGCCGGCGTGCAGGCGGCAACCCGGGATTCGGTCGTCAGCATCAAGGAGATCGGCGACACGATCAGCCGCATCGCCGAGATCGCCGCCGTCGTCACGACCGCCGTCGAAGATCAGGAGGGGACGACGCGCCAGATCGCGACCAATGTGCAGGCGGCGACCGGCAGCGCCGCGCATGTCGCCGCCAACATCGCCGAGGTCAATGAACGCGCCGGCAGTATCACGTCGGCTTCAACACAGATTTTAGCCTCGGCGAAGTCCTTGTCGCAGGAAGGCAGCCGGCTCTCGATCGAGATGGAAAAGCTTCTGGTCGCCGTCTGCGCGGTGTGACCGCGGCTCAAGCCTCCTTGTCGCGCATCGGACAAAAGAACGTCCCTTCGACCTCGACGATGTCGTCTTGATTGAGCCGACTCACTTCCACGATCGTGCGTGGCGGGTAGGGCCCGCCGGCCCAAAGTTCTTCCTGGATACGGTTTACGATCGGCCGATGGGGGCTCATGTCGGTGACGTAGACCACCAGCCGCACGGCGTCGCGCAGCGTGGCGCCGGCAGCTTCGGCGACCGTCTTCATGTTGAGAAAAGCTTGCCGGACGCGGGGCTCGGCGCCATCGACCAATGTATTGGTCGCGGGATCGATCCCGCGCATGCCGGCGACAAAGACGAAATCGCCGGCGCGCACGCCAAGGCTCCAGGGGCCGGTCGGCTTGATCGCCCCAGGCGGTGCCAGAAAAATTGTTTTGGCGGGCGGCATGTGCTGTGAATGGCGTTTACGGGTGGGGCATTATAGCAGCCCAATCCCGCCCTTGCCGGGCGCCGTCCGGCTTCGTTATTCTGCTTTAGGTCGCGGGCGTAGTTCAGTGGTAGAACATCAGCTTCCCAAGCTGAGTGTCGTGGGTTCGATTCCCATCGCCCGCTCCAATGTTTTCGTATCCTGGCCCGGATGGGACCGACGTAGTCCGCAGTTCGCAAACCTGCAAAAACCGTGATTATGGATTCCGGGTTCGAGGGCAAACGCCCGCCCCCCGGGAATGACGTTTGGAGGAGACCCCCTTGCCCGTAATGAGTGGAAAGCGCGCCTTCCTCGATTTACTGAAACAGGAAGGCGTCACGGTGATGTTCGGCAATCCCGGCACCACCGAGTTGCCGCTGATGGACGCCTTCGCCGTCGAGCACGACATCAAATACATCCTGGGCCTGCAGGAAGCCGCGCTGATGGCGATGGCCGACGGCTATGCGCAAGCGTCCGCCGGGCTTGCGGTGCTCAATCTTCATGTCGCGCCCGGACTCGGCAACGCCATGGGCATGCTCTACGACGCGATGAAGGCGAATTCGCCGGTGCTGGTCACCGCCGGGCAGCAGGATCTGGAATATCTCGTCACCGAGCCGGTGCTGTCCGCTGATCTGCCGACCCTGGCGCGGCCGTTCGTCAAATGGGCTGCCGAAGTGCATCGCGCCGAAGACTTGCCGCGGTACGTGCACCGCGCGGTCAAGACTGCGCTGGCGCCGCCAACCGGGCCGGTGTTTCTGTCGCTGCCCGGCGACATTTTGAAGAGTGACGCCGAGATCGACTTAATGGAACCGACCCGAGTGGCGCCGCGCATGCGTGGCGACGCCGCTGCGGTCGCGGTCGCCGCCGATATGCTGGCCAAGGCTGAACGGCCGGTGATTATCGCCGGCGACGCGGTGGCGCAGAGCCGCGCGCATAAGGAGCTTGTCGCGCTCGCCGAAGCGATCGGCGCGCCGGTCTATGTCGAGTTCATTCCCTCCACCGCGTCGTTTCCGGCGTCGCATCCGCTCTATCGCGGGATGATGACACGCACGCAGGCCGGTGTGCGCGAAGTGCTCGACAAGCACGATGTGGTGTTCTCGGTCGGCGCCGACCTATTCACCTGGTCACTGACGTCGGCTGTCGACCCGTGGCCGCCGGGCTTGCCGCTCGTTCATCTCGACACCGACCCGTGGCAGATCGGCAAGAACTATCCGGCGCAAGCCGCGATCCTGGGCGACCCGAAGGCGACGCTGCCCGATATCACGGCGGCCGTCGGCGCGCGCATGAGCGCGGGCGCCAAGAGTGCGGCGGCGGCGCGCCTCAAATCGTTGACCGAGACAATCAAGAAAGATCGCGAGGCGTTCCGAACGAAGGCGCGCGCGCTCGCCGGCAAAACGCCGGTGCAGCCGCTGGCGTTCCTCGAAGCCATCGGTTCGATGCTGCCGAAGGACGCCGTGGTGATCGAGGAAGTGCTCTCCTCGGCACCGGGCATCCGCTCGCTGATCCAAAGCGACGACGAGCAGAGTTATTTCGGTCTGCGCGGCGGTGGCATCGGCTGGGGCCTGCCGGCGGCGATCGGCATCAAAATCGCGCTGCCGCAGCGCCCGGTGGTGGCGCTCATTGGCGACGGCAGCGCGCTCTACACCGTGCAGGGTCTTTGGACCGCGGCGCGCTATCGGCTGCCGATCGTGTGGGTGATCTTTAACAATACCAGCTACCGCATTTTGAAGCAGCGTCTAGTCATGCTGCGCGGGCTCGCCGAGCAGGCCGACAATTTCGTCGGCATGGAGCTCAACGATCCGGCGATCGATTTCGTTGGCCTCGCCCGCTCGCTTGGCATCGATGGCGCGCGCGCCGCGACCGTCCACGACGCCACCGACCTTATCGCCAAGGCGCTGAAAGACAACAAAGCGATGCTGATCGACGTCGACATGGAGCGCGGCTACAAGCCGATGTAATTTTTTTCCGCTCGTCCCCGCGAAGGCGGGAACCCAGTGTAAAATTACTGCGATCCTTGAAATCGTCTCTGGATTCCCGTCTTCGCGGGAATGAGCGGAAAAAGCCGAACTCAATGCCGAAAATGCCGCGTGCCGGTGAACACCATCGCCACCCCGTGGTCGTCGGCGGCCTTGATTACTTTGTCGTCGCGCACCGAGCCGCCGGGCTGGATCACCGCGGTGGCGCCGGCTTCGATCGCGACCAGGAGACCGTCGGCGAAGGGAAAGAATGCGTCCGACGCCACCACCGAACCCTTGGTCGCGGGCACCGCGAGGCCTAATTCCTTGGCGGCGTCTTCGGCCTTGCGTGCGGCGATGCGCGCGGCGTCGACGCGGCTCATCTGCCCGGCGCCGATGCCGACCGTCGCCGCATCCTTGGCATAGACAATGGTGTTGGATTTGACGTGCTTGGCGACGCGGAAGGCAAAGCGCAGGTCGCGCAATTCGGCATTGCTCGGCGCGCGCCGCGTCACCGGCTTGAGCTCCATGTCGTCGACCACCGCGTTGTCGCGCGTCTGCACCAACAAGCCGCCGGCAACGATCTTCGCCGTCAGCCCGGCGGCGCGCGGGTCTGGCAGGCCGCCGGCAAGAAGGAGCCGCAAGTTCTTCTTGGCGCCGACGATGGCGATGGCTTCCTCGGTCGCATCCGGCGCGATGATCACCTCGGTGAAGATTTCGGTGATGGCGCGCGCGGCGTCGGCATCGAGCGTGCGATTGAGCGCGACAATGCCGCCGAAGGCCGATGTCTTGTCGCAGGCGAAGGCCTTGCGATAGGCGTCGAGCAGCGTTTCACCCTCGGCGACGCCGCAAGGATTGGCATGCTTGATGATGGCGCAGGCCGCGGCGCGCTGCGGATCGAATTCGGCGACGCATTCGTAGGCCGCGTCGGTGTCGTTGATGTTGTTGTAGGAGAGCTGTTTGCCTTGCGCCTGGCGTGCGCTGGCGACGCCGAAGCGCATCGCCGGTGTCCGGTAGAACGCCGCGGCCTGATGCGGGTTTTCGCCGTAGCGCAATTTCTCGATCAGCCGGCCGCCGAAGGCGCGGTAATCCGGCGCGACGTCGCCGAGCGCGTCGGCGAACCAGTTCGAGATCGCCGCGTCATAGGCGGCGGTGCGGGCATAGGCCTTGGCCGCAAGCCTGCGCCGCAGCGCAAGCGTTGTGCTGCCGTTATGGCTTCTGATCTCGTCAAGCAGCACGGCGTAATCGCTGACATCGACGACGACCGCGACGTCTTCATGATTCTTGGCCGCGGCGCGGATCATGGCCGGGCCGCCGATGTCGATATTCTCGATGCAGTCGGCGAAATCGCCGCCGCGCGCGACGGTGTCCTCGAACGGATAGAGATTGACCACAAGAATATCGATGGCGCGGATGCGGTGGGCCGCCATCTCCTCGGCATGCGTCTTGTTGTTGCGGATCGACAGCAGTCCGCCATGCACCGCCGGATGCAGCGTCTTGACGCGGCCGTCCATCATTTCGGGAAAGCCGGTGAGATCGCTGACGTCGAGCACTTTCAGCCCGGCGTCGGCGAGCGTCTTGCGGGTGCCGCCGGTGGAGACGAGTTCGATGTCAAAGCCGGAAAGCGCGCGGGCGAAATCGACCACGCCCGATTTGTCGGAGACGGAAATCAGCGCCCGGGTGGCGCGGCGGAGGTGCGCTTGTGTCATCAGGGGTGTCTTTACACCTCCATGCTCGCTTCGTCATTCCGGCCGAGCCGCCAAAGCGGACCCGCGGGCAAGCGCCCGCGCCCCAAAATGATACCCATCACAACGGTAGCTGCGGCTCCTCGTCTTCACGGGCGCGCCGCGCCGCGGCGGTCTCGGCACCGGCCGCCGGAAGGTTGGCGTGCTGCAAACTCCACTGCACGCGGGAAGCGCTGCGCGCCTGGCCATGGATGACGATCTGTGTGGTGCGGCGCGGCCCTTCGCTGCCGGCGAGATAGACACTGTCTTCCAGTTCGACGCGGTCCTCGTGGGCGCTGAACGTCCACACTTCCTTGTTCGGCGTCATCAGCATGACGCCGTGACCGTCGGTGAGCCGGGTGGCCTTGACCGTCGGATGCAGGTGGAACCGGACGGCGAATTGGTCCTGTGTGCTGCCGACCTGGGCACCGCCATCGGCGGCCAAAAATATGTCCTCGCCGTCCAGCCGGGTGCCGTCGGTGGCCAGCACCAGCATTCGCTCGTGGACGATATCGAAGCGGTCGGCATAGCCATCGTGCGCGGCGCGCAGCGCCAGCGCTTCCGGCGTATCCTCCCGCGTCACCGAAACCGCGTGCGGGCCGCCGAGCATCGGCGAGCCGCCCAGCATGCGCCGGAATGCCGCCAGTTCGACAAAGCGGGCCGACGATGTGTTGTTGAACGTCACCGTCGAATGCGCCGCCGTCGCCCGCGCCAACTGGCGCCAATTCTCGCGGCCGCTCGCCGGCATGCCGCAATTGACGATGATGACGCTCTGTCCCGGCGACGAAAACTCGAACGACAGGCAGCCGGCATGGGCGTCGAGGGAAAATTCGATCGGCGGCGCGCGGCCGGTATCCATGATCAGCACGCCGCCATGGGCTTCGAGGCGCTGGTAGGCGGAGTAGGGCGCGCTCGACAGCGGCGCGCCACGCGTCTCGTCGTAGGCGAGCAGCGTGAAAATATGGCCGGCCGGCGTCGCGCCCATCCCGTTGAAATGCGCAAAAGTGCCGTCGGAATGGCGGAAGAAGCGCAGCATCGGCATCATGCGATCGATGGCATTCAGTAACGCCTGCGGCGGCGCGATGTTGCGTGCGGTAAAGGCCTGCCGCAGCGGCAAAAATTCCAGCAATATCTCGATCACCGCGCCGGGATCGCGGCTGACATGGCCGCCATCGGGTAGAATCTGGCGTTCGATTTCCTCTTTCAACCGCTCGGTCGACGATTTGATGTGGCGCGCCTGCCCAGCGATGCACAGCGCGGCATAAGCTAGCGCGATGACCGCTTGCATGCGCGCGATGCCGCGGTGCGCGTCGCCGGCGGTATGACGCAGATAGCGCACTTGCCGCGTGAGGCTGCGCAGGAAGCGCCGATAGAAGCGCACGTCGGCATCTTGGAGGACCAGCGTCGATTGGCTGAGCCACGAGATGACGCGGCGCGACACTACGTCCGGGCGCCAAGCGATCGGGTGCCAGGAGCCTTGCAGCGCGATCCATTCGTCGACCAGCGCGCGCGCGTTGGCGCGGGTGATGCCGGACTCCGCCGCGCGCAGATGGCACAGCCAGCCAAAGCCAAGCAACGCCGCCGCCCAGTCGTCCGACGGCGGCTCCATTTCGAACACCGAGCGGCCGTCGCCGACCACCACCTTGCCGGCAAACGCGAACCGGCCGGAATAGATTTCGCTCGCGCGGGTGGCATCGGCCGTGCGTAAATCCTGAGGCGCGATCAACAGCCGGTCCGCTTTGATCGTCGGCATCGGCCAACGCAGGAACGGATGGCCGTTAGCGCGGCCGGCGAGGCGCCGCATGGCGCCACGCATGAGCAGCCACGTCAGCCTGCCGTGGTTGGCGATGGCAGCTCGCGACATCGACTCGTTCGCCCCTCCTTGCGTGGGGACGCCAGCGCGCCCCGCGCCGCGACCATAACGAAACGATGACAGAACGGCCAACGCGCCGATAGCGATTTGCCGCCGCTACTGTTTTACCAGCCGTGCGGCGTAAAAACCGTCGATGCCCGAAAGCCGCGAATCGGCGTCGGCAAGCTGGCACGGCAGCGTGCGCATGTCGCCCTCTCCGGTGACGAATTCGTCACGGCCGCACAATTCCGCGCTCGTTACCGGCAATCGCCGCAGACCGGGGTTGCGGGCGATAAGGTCGGCAACAACGCGCTCGTTCTCGTCCGGCTCCAGCGAACACGTGCAATAGACCAGCATGCCGCCCGGATTGATGAGCGCTGACGCGCGCTCGATCAGCCGGTGCTGGAAGGCTGAGAGCCTTGCGATGTCGCTTTCGCTTTTCAGCCACGGGATGTCGGGGTGCCGGCGGACGGTGCCGGTCGCCGAGCACGGCGCGTCGAGGAGAGCGGCATCGAACGTCCGTTCCGGCATCCATTGTTCGACGTCGGCACAAACGAGCTCGGCGTCAAGTTTCAGCCGCGCGAGATTGTCGGCGAGCCGTTTCAGCCGCGCCGGTGCACGATCGACGGCGGTGACCGCGGCGCCGGCGGCGGCAAGCTGCGCAGTCTTGCCGCCGGGCGCGGCGCACAAGTCGACGATGCGCTTGCCGCTCACGTCGCCGAAGAGACGCGCCGGCAGCGCCGCGGCGGCATCTTGCACCCACCATGCGCCGTCGGCGAAGCCCGGCAACGCCGTTACCGATCCGTGCGCAATCGTTCGGACCGATCCGGTTGGCAGCATGCGGCCGCCGAGCTTTTCCGCCCAGAATGTGGCGTCGCCTTTCACAGTCACATCGAGCGCTGGCTCACGCCCATTGGCGGCGGCGACGGCGCGCGCGGTTTCTGTGCCGTAGGCCGCCGTCCAGCGCGCCAGCAGCCACTCCGGCGTGTCGAGCGCTACGGTGTCGGCGCTTGCGAGCTTTGCCGCGCCCTCGCGGGTCACGCGCCGCAGCACGGCATTGACCAGACCGGCAAAGTGCGTGGCATGCGGATCGGCTTGCGCCATCCGGACCGAAAGATCGACGGCGGCGTGGTTGGGCACGTCGAGAAAAAGAATCTGCGCCGCGCCGAGCAGGAGTGCGGTCTCGACGCGCGGCGCTTGCGGCGGCGTGCCGTGTTCGAGGAACAGCTTCAGCACATAGCGCAGGCTGCCGAGCCGGCGCAGGACGACGGCGGTCAGCGCGCGGCCGAGCGCGCGGTCGCGGTCTTCGAGTGCGGCGAAGGCGCGATTGGAATCGAGCAGTTCGTCGAGCGCTTGGCGGCGGCGAAGGATGCCGTCAAGCAAGTCGCCGGCGATCTGGCGCACCGGCAGGCCGGGGACGTCTTCCCGCCGTTGCGGAATACTCAGCTTGCGCGCAGCCTTCATATTGAGAAAGACCCTTTTCAATACATTTCGCGGACGCGATGCAGCACTTTCCATACTCCGTGCCGCGCCGTGACCGGGATACATTTGACGTCATGACTTGCAACAGCCGCACGGCTACGCCAAGTCAGGGACGATGCCAACCGATCCACAACAACCTCAGTCTCCAGCGCCATTCGATGGGTCGGCCCAGGGGAAGCGGGCTCTGACGCCGGCAGCCGAACGCGCGCTCGCCGAGGCGGCCGCGCGCCGGGTGCAAGGGTTCGCCAGGTCCGATGGGCCCCAGGAAGTCAGCGGCCGTGGCGGCCTTGACCCGGCGCGCTATGGTGATTGGGAAATCAATGGGTTAGCCGCGGATTTCTGAGGCGCCCCCGTGGATTGACCGACGATCTCGTGCGTTGGCGTCGACAAATACGGCGGCCGGGTCGACGCCACCATTGCGACGCGGGACACCGCCGACGTGTCGGCGGCGCTCCTCAATGGCGGCTTTGCGCGGGCCTATGATGGCGGCCGACGCGGCTCATGGTGCGGGTGACGAAAAAGCGAGGACAGACCGGCGTCTGCTTGCTGTCTACCGCGTAACCACCACCCGCGTGCCGACGCTGACGCGGCTGTAAAGGTCCGAGATGTCGACGTTATGCATGCGGATGCAGCCGTGCGACACGAACTTGCCGATCGAGCCTTCGTTGTTGGTGCCGTGGATGGCGTATTGGCCGCCGCCCGACAGCGTCATCGCCGCGACCCCCATCGGATTTTGCGGCGAGCCACCGGGGACAATTTCCGGCAGCCGGGAATAGTCCTTGCGGATCGACTCTGGGGCTTCCCAAGCTGGCTTGATGTATTTGCCATCGATGAAGGCGGTGCCGGACCATTGCATGCCCAGCCGGCCGACGCCGACCGGATAGCGGATCGCCTGGCCCGGGCCGACGAAGTAGTACAGCGCGCGCTCATTGGTGCGGATGACGATGGTGCCGGGCAGAAAGCTGTCCCTGACACCGACCAGGTCGCCGTGGGCCTGCGCCGCCTGGGGCGCCAAGGCGAACGCGGCGACGACCGCCGCGAGCAAAGCAGAAAACAGAAATTTTCCTCGCATTGTCATTTTCCCTGACTGACGGACCATTCGCCCCACCGAACCGCGGTTCCCGGGGCCACAAGCCAGAACCCCTATCCTAGCCGAACCCCTGCCGATCCTCAGCAGTGCAGCGGCAACAGAGTAAGGTTTTCGCTAATTTTTCGCGGGAGTGTGGTCGGGAAGCGACAGCATTTCACTCTCCCCCCGGGTGGCACCGTGCGGGGGGGAGGGAACTAGACGCTTTCCTTGCTTTTGTTCTGGCGATTATTGACCAGATCGTCGACCACCGCAGGGTCGGCCAGCGTCGAGGTGTCGCCGAGATTACCGAATTCGTCCTCGGCGATCTTGCGCAGGATGCGGCGCATGATCTTGCCGGAACGCGTCTTCGGCAGGCTTGGCGCGAACTGGATGAGATCGGGTGAGGCGATCGGCGAGATTTCCTTGCGCACCCAGTTCACCAGTTCCTTGCGCAGCTCTTCGGTCGGCTGCTCGCCGGTCATCAATGTGACATAGGCGTAGATGCCCTGGCCCTTGATGTTGTGCGGATAGCCGACGACAGCGGCCTCCGACACTTTGGGATGCGCCACCAGTGCCGATTCCACTTCCGCAGTGCCCAGCCGATGGCCGGCGACGTTGATGACGTCATCGACGCGCCCGGTGATCCAGTAATAGCCGTCGGCGTCGCGGCGGCAGCCGTCGCCGGTGAAATACTTGCCTGGATAGGCCGAGAAATAGGTCTCGATGAATCGCTGATGATCGCCGTAGACCGTGCGCATCTGACCCGGCCAGCTATCGGCGATGCAGAGATTGCCGGACGTGGCGCCGTCCTGCACCGCGCCTTGAGCATCGACGATCTGCGGCACAATGCCGAAGAACGGCCGCGTCGCCGAGCCGGGTTTGAGCTTGGTCGCGCCCGGCAGCGGGGTGATCAGAATGCCGCCGGTCTCGGTCTGCCACCAAGTGTCGACGATCGGGCAGCGGCCGTCGCCGACGACGCGGTGATACCACTCCCACGCTTCGGGATTGATCGGCTCACCGACCGAGCCGAGGAGCCGCAGTGAGGCGCGCGACGTTTTCGTAACCGGCGCGTCGCCGGCCTGCATCAGCGCGCGGATTGCGGTCGGCGCCGTATAGAAGATGTTGACCTTGTGCTTGTCGATGACTTCCCAGAACCGCGACATCGACGGATAATTCGGCACGCCCTCGAACATCAGGGTGGTGGCGCCGTTGGCGAGCGGCCCGTAGACGATGTAGCTGTGGCCGGTAACCCAGCCGACGTCGGCGGTGCACCAATAAATATCGCCGTCGTGATAGTCGAAGACGTATTGGTGCGTCATTGCCGTGTAGACAAGATAGCCGGCAGTGGTGTGCAGCACGCCCTTCGGCTTTCCGGTCGAGCCTGACGTATAGAGAATGAACAGCGGATCTTCCGCATTCATCTCCGTGCAGGGACACTCGGCCGTCACCACGTCCTTGGCTTCGTGGTACCAGACGTCGCGCACCGGATCCATGTCGACCGGTCCGCCGGTATGCTTGACGACGACGACGAAGTCGACGCCGCCGCATTTGGCGATTGCCGCGTCGGTATTGGCTTTCAGCGGAATCTTGCGGCCGCCGCGAATGCCTTCGTCGGCGGTGATGACGACGTTCGACTTGCAGTCCTCGATACGGCCGGCGAGCGAATCCGGCGAGAAGCCGCCGAACACTACGGAATGGATGGCGCCGATGCGCGCGCAGGCAAGCATCGCGTAAGCCGCTTCCGGGATCATCGGCATGTAGATGGTAACGCGGTCGCCCTTCTTGACGTTGCGGTTGCGCAGGATGTTCGCCATCCGGCAGACTTCGTCGTGCAGTTCCTTGTAGGTGATGTGCTTGGAGTTCTTGGGATCGTCGCCTTCCCAGATGATCGCGGTCTGATCGCCGCGGCTGTGCAGATGGCGGTCGATGCAGTTGTAGGCGGCGTTGGTGGCGCCGTCCTCGAACCATTTGATCGAGACGTTATGCGGGTCGAAGGACGTGTTTTTGACCTTGGTGAAATGCCGCGTCCAATGAATACGTTCGGCCTGTTCGGCCCAAAAACCATTCGGGTCGGCGAGCGACCGGGCGTACATGTCCTGGTATTTGGCGTCGTCGATGAAGGCGCGCTTTTGCCATTCGGCGGGCACGTCGTAGATCTTGTCCGGCATTTTTTATCCTCCACGCGCGCAAGGGCTGAGGCGGCCGATAAACGGCGTTTCCTTTAACCCATTATGCGACGGCGGCGGGACGAGCGACAAGGGCGCGCACCATAACGCCGCATCAGCCCTTTATCCCACCCATTTTGCATAAGAGCTTCCATTCCCCGTCGGCGACCGGCTGGACCGACAGTCGCGAATATTTCACCAGCGCCATATCCTTGAGCTTGGCTTCTGCCTTGACTGCGGCCAACGTCACCGGCTTGGGCAGCGGCTCGATCGCTGCGGTCTGCACCGCGACCCAGGGTTCGCTCTTTTCGGCCGTCGGATCGGGAAAGGCCTCACGGATCACCTCGCCGATGCCGACCACCTGCTTCTCATCGCCGGTGTGATAGAAGAAGAACTTGTCGCCCTTCTTCATTTCTTTGAGATGGCCGCGCGCGGTGAAATTGCGCACGCCGCTCCAGGTCTCGCCCTTTTTGCCGCGCTTGACTTGCTCGTCCCAGGAAAATTCCTCGGGTTCGGTCTTCAACAGCCAGTACGCCATGACGCGCTCCTCAATCGCCAAGTCCAGTCATGCCGGCCCCGACGTTCGGAGAACGGCGTCGCCCCGCTCGCGACCGTTAGCCGATCATAGACCGCCCATCTTACAAACCGTTTTCCACTCTTCGGTGGTGACCGGCTGCACCGAAAGCCGCGTATTGTTGACGAGTGCCATGGCTTTGAGCCGCGGCTCGGCCTTGGCTTCGACCAGCGTGACCGGCTTAGGCATCGGCTCGACCGCTTTGACATCGACCACCACCCATGGCTCGCCGGCCGCGGCGGTCGGATCGGGATAGTGCTCGCGGACCACCTCGACCACGCCGACGATCTCCTTGCCCTCATTCGAGTGATAGAAGAAGGCGCGGTCGCCGTTCTTCATCTTCATCAGGTTGAGCTTGGCTTGATGATTACGCACGCCCGTCCAGGCCTCGCCCTTGGCGCCGCTTTTCACCTCGTCGTCCCAGGAGAACACGTCGGGTTCTGATTTTATCAGCCAATACGCCACGACCATCACCCTCCGCGTTTTATTCCTCTGCCTTCAATGGCCGCGCCAATAATGACTCGATGGCCTGATCGACCGTCATTCTTTCTTCGATCAGCGCCGCAACCGCCGCCGAGATCGGCATCTCGACCGAACGCTCG
>JBARER010000152.1:0-6976 GCA_049796395.1 Xanthobacteraceae bacterium | reverse complement strand
CGCCAAAGTGCTGGGCACCGACCGCACCGTTGCAATCGCCGGCTTGGCCCGCGCCGCCTATCATCAGGCGCATCGCTTCAAGGGGTTGACGCCGGGGCTGTCCGAAAGCGCGCAATACGATCCGCCCGGCACGTTCTCCAATGCCTGCCACGTCGCCGTCGTCGAGGTCGACATCGATACCGGCCGCGTCACGACCGAAAAATTCCTCGCGGTCGAAGACGCCGGCCGCATCATCAATCCGCTGATCGCCGACGGCCAGGTGCACGGCGGCATCGCCCAGGGCATCGGCAACGCGCTGTTCGAGGAGATCGTCTACGACGATCTCGGCAACATCCAGACCGCGACGCTGGCCGATTACCTACCGCCGACGGCGTGCGAAATTCCGCCGATGGAGTTGCATCACATCGAAACGCCGGCCGCCTCGTCGGTGACCGGCGCCAAGGGTCTGGGCGAAGGCGGCGCCATCGGCACGCCGGCGGCCGTGATCAACGCCATCAACGATGCGCTGTCGCCATTTGGCGCCGCGATCGATGAAATGCCGGCGACGCCGCAGCGGATCAGGGCGGCGCTGCGCGCAGTCAGGGTTTAGGGCCTGCCGCTCCCTACTCGTGAATGAGCGTCTGCCAGTTCGACGGCACCGCTCCGGCCGGCCCGGGCGCCGGTTGCTCCAGCGGATGCGAATGAGGAGTATGCAGCTTTGGGCCGGCGAAGAATTCTTCCGTCCGATAGTCGTAAAACCACCGCTCGCCCGGCTCGAAACTCGTGATGATCGGGTGACCGGTAGCAGCGTGATGTTTCGATGCATGCTGATTTGGTGAACTGTCGCAGCAGCCGATGTGCCCACATTCGGTGCATCGGCGAAGGTGCAGCCACCATTGGCCCATGGCCATGCATTCGACGCAGCCTGTTCCGCTTGGCTTGGCCGCCGGGTCGATGCCATCCCTTTCGGACTTCATAAGCTCCTCGCTGACTTCCGTTTGCTTCAGCTCAACGCCGTCCGATCATTGCAACGGTTTGAGCTTATCCATCATCGTCGGAATGAACTCCGACACTGTGGGATGAATGTGCATCGCGCGCTGTAGCACCGTGTAAGGCGCCTTGGCGTACATGATATCCAATACGCAATGGATGACCTCGTCACCTTCGAGTCCCAGAAAAGAGGCACCCAGTATTTGTTTGCTATCTCGATCCACAAGGATTTTCATGAAACCCTTGGTCTCACCTCGCTCATACGCGCGCATGACATCCTTCATCACCATGGTCGAGATCAGCGCAGGCTTGCCCGTCTTGCGAACTTCCGCTTCCGTCATCCCGGCGCGGCCGAGCGGCGGATCGGTGTAGAGCGCATAAGCCATGATGCGGTCGCTCACGCGTTTCTGATCGTTGTCGAGAAGATTCCCCGCCACGATCTCGAAATCATTATACGACGTGTGCGTGAACGCGCCGCGACCATTGCAGTCGCCCATCGCCCAGACGCCGGAAACGCTGGTTCGCAGCTGATCGTCCACCTGGATATACCCTCGCCCGTCAGTGTCGATACCCGCCTTGTCGAGACCAAGGTCGACAGTGTTTGGTCGCCGACCGGTCGCGACCAGCAGATGAGTCCCGGCGATCTGCGAAATCCCCCCGGACGATTCGACTTTCGCCGCGATCGAGTTTCCTTGTTTCCCCACACCGAGCATCTTGCTGCCGACACGCACATCGATGCCCTCCTCCTTGAGGAAGCCGGCAACAGCTTGTGAGACGTCCTCGTCCTCCCGCGCGATCAAGCGCGGTCCGAATTCGATCACGGTCACATCGCTGCCGAAACGACGATAGGTCTGAGCAAATTCAAGGCCGATATAGCTGCCGCCCAGGATCAGGAGATGTGACGGGAGGAAGTCGATATCCATCATCGAACTGTTGGTCAGATACGGAACTTGCTCGAGACCGGGTATCGGCGGAATCGCGGCCCGCGCGCCGACATTGACAAAGATATGATCGGCCGCGAGCTCAATATCGTTCACTGCTACCTTCTTGTCTGCAACAAAGCGGCCATGGCCTTGGTAAACCGTGCATCCTTGCAACGTCTTCAGTGAGTGTTCGACGCCATCGCGGAACGTAGCCACAACAGCGTCCTTTCGCGCCTTGACCGCCTTCATGTCGGTATTGATGGACCCTTCAATCCGCACGCCGTAATCGGCGGCGCGCCGCGCCATATGTGCAACATAGGCGCTCGCCGCCAGCGTCTTAGTCGGAGTACAGCCTGTGTTCACGCATGTACCGCCGAACAGCGCCCGTTCGATGATCGCGACCTTCCGGCCTGCGGCCACCAATCGCCGCGCCAAGGCCGGCCCCGACTGTCCGGCGCCAATGATGATCGCGTCGTAGTTCGGCATAATGTCGTGCCGACTAGCCGTAAGTAATGCCCGGGTTGCTTTGTCCGACTTCTATGATGTAGCCGTCGGGATCGCGGATGTAGCAGCGCGTCTCACCGTATTTGGGCTTTGGCTCCGTAATGAATTCGGCACCCCGACTTTTCCATAGTTTGTAGCATGCTTGAATATCGGCGACGCGGATATTCATAAAGCTGCTGACTTGATCGGGATCGGGCGGGACGCGGAGCGTTGTCTTTGGCTTGTCGGGCGTCGGACCGCCCCCAGGGTTGACGATAAGCCACGTGTTGGCGATCTGGAGGTAGCCCGGCGCGCCGTCCTTGTCGCCTCTGCTGTCGATGCGACCACCGAAGACCGTTTCGTAAAATCGAAGCGATCGCTCGACGTCGGAGACGGTAAGAAAATGCGCGATGGTAATCCCCTCCTTCGGCGGCATATGATAGGTTTTCTGGTCAACCTGTACGTCGCTCATGGACAACTCCTATATTTCCAACATTGATCGGCTTACCCCAATGCGATTGTAGGCAGTTCTTCGAGAGCCGGTAAGAGCCGCTTTCGACTTGCGGCCAAGGTCGACCCCACATTGTAAGGTGGCGCGCGAAAGACGCCAGCGGTCGGTCAGAGGGACTGTTTGGCCAAGAACGCGAGAACAAGACTCGCGATGTCGTCGGTCTTCTCGTCGAGGGCGAAATGGCCGGCATCAAGCAGGTGGATTTCGCTGTCCGGCAGATCGCGCTTGAACGCCTCGGCGCCGGCAGCGATGAACGAGGGATCGTTCCGCCCCCAGACCACCAACGTTGGCGGCTTGCGCGCGCGTAACCACGCTTGCCACGCCGGGTACGAAGCGATGTTTGTCCGGTAGTCGAAAAGCAGGTCGGCCTGGATCTCGCGTTGGCCCGGTCGCGACAGGTGGGCGTACTCGTCAGTCCAGGTGTCCGGGTTATAACGTTCGGGATGCGAGGTGCCCAGCGTATGACGCTGCTCGGTCGCTGTGGGTGACACGAACGCATCGAACACTTGGCGATGCGCCTTCGGATCGGCCCAATATTGCGCAATGCCGGACCACTTGGCGCCCAGGCCTTCCTGATAGACATTGGCGTTCTGGATGATGAGCGCTTGCAGCCGTTCCGGATGCGCCGAGATGATGCGAAAGCCGACCGGTCCGCCATAGTCATGAAGGTAGAAGGCGTATTTGTTGATCTTGAGTTGCTCGAGAAGATCGTCGATCGTCTTGGCCAAATTGCCGAAGGTGTACACATACGACGAAGGCGGCGGGGCGTCGCTCTGACCGAATCCCGGAAAATCCGGTGCTATCAAATGATAGCACGGGGCGAGCGGAGGAATGAGGGCGTCGAACTCGCGGGAGGAAGAGGGAAACCCGTGCAGGAGCACGATGGTTGGCGCGTCCCTCGGACCAGCTTCGCGATAGAACACTCCGACACCGTCAACCGTCATGCGGTGATAGGTCGTTGTAGCCGACGTCGACCGCAGCGAAGTGACCCGCACAGGATCATCGACGACCGACGCCGACGTGGCTGCCCGAGAAGTTGCCGTGATCATGATTGTCCTCCGTGCCGGCCGGGCACGCGTCAGCACAGGCGCTCGAATGCACTGATGGAGACGTCAGTCGTAGAATGCGGGAATCAGCTTTAGTTTGTCGGTTTCCGCCTTGTCGTGATTTATAAAAAACTTTGCTTTATACGTCGCGATCATCCGCTTGATCCTTTCCATGGAAGCGACCGACGCGGTCTTATCCGTGTTCAACGACGGCACCGCGTCCTTTTCAAAATTCTCTTCCAGATGAACCACGTCGCCGGACAAAATGATGAAACCTGATTTCTTCAAATGCACCATCAACGATTGACTGCCGGGAGTGTGTCCCGGTGTGGAAACCAGGGTGACGCTGCCATCGCCAAATACGTCGGTATCGCCACCGAGTAGTTTAAGATGCTTTGGAGTGCCCATAAGCTTGCGTGCCAGCGCCTTCAATTGGTTGACGTTGTCGTTCGGGCCATCGGGTGAACTGATCCACTCAAACTCGGCGCGCTGTATCAGGATCGTTGAATCCTGGAACAAGCGAACATTGCCGATGTGGTCGCCGTGAGTGTGGGATAGCGCGACATAATTAATGTCAGTTGGTTTAAGTCCGATCTCGGCGAGTTGATCGGTGATTGTCTTGTCGAGATGGTAGACGATCAATTTGGGCAGGGTCGACCAGCCTTTGGGGTCATTCAGTGCGGACTCGGGAACGCCGGTATCCCAGAGTAGCCATTCTTTTCCATGCTGCATCAGCCAGCACGTCGATGAGAACTGGATGCTCCGTCCGACATTCTCGCCGGGTGTCCAGACCGACTCGTCATTTGCGAGCGAATGGCCGCCATCCAGCCGATAAAGTTTGTTGGCGAAGCCAGCCTTGTTCGGGTCCGGCAGCCGTGAGGTGGCGGGTGCAGTCAGCGTGCTGTCTAGCGACATATCCGAGCCTCCGGTCAGAAACCTGAAATACGCGCGGAGCTTCGTGTGGTTCGCGGATCGTCTTAAATTGCCGATATCCCGCGCGAGAATTTCTAAAGGGTATGCTTCGTCGAGATGGCCGTCGATGAGATCGTCAATCACATGTCCGGCACCGGACATGCCGTGTCGTGTGGACGTGACGTTGCATCGTCCGCCTAATTAGCGTGCAATTATGGCGTGGCGACGCCGAATAAGGCATCGATCGAATATTTTCGCGGACCGGCGATGCACAACAGCAAGAAGCCTCCCATGATGGCGAGATTTTTGTAAAAGTTGTCCATGCTGTCGACGTAATCCGGACCTTTGACCGTCCAATAGTGATGCCCGACTAGCGCGGTTCCCAGCGTGTATAAAGCCATGAGTAGAGCCGCGGGCCGCATGAACACGCCAACAGCGACCGCGAACGCGACGGGAAGTTCCATGAAGGTCGACACGGCAGTAGCCAGTCCCGGCAGATGAAGGCCTTCCTGCACCATTTGATTGAACGTGCCCGGAAGGTCCGTCAGTTTTCTCCAACCGAAAATCAGAAACAGCGCCGCGAGAAGAAGACGGGCGGCAAGAATGATCTCATCGTGGATGCCGTTTATCATAACGCTATCCTCGCCGCCTGTTCTCCGTTTTATTTGGATCGATCATAAGAAATCGCGAGGAATGGAACGATCCCAGTCGCGACGGCATACTTCGTTCGCGCCCTCGAAGGCGCGGAAACTCCCCTGCAGCAGGAAGGCGTCGCCCGTCGATGACAGCCGCATATGCGTCTCGACCCGGATTTGCCATTCGCCCCGCGACATCGTCTGGATGTTTTGCAGTTCGGCCACTGCGCTGAGCGGATCATTCTCCTCGACATGATATTCGGACTTGTACTGTGTGCCCAATTCCAGACCGATGCGGTCGATGCGTTCGATCCGCACGCCGTCGCGATGAATGATGGTTGGCTTCTCGGGTGACGCCGTCTCCGGTTCAAGAAAAGGCGATAGCTTGGCGTCTGCGGCGTTGGGGGCGCGTTGCGGCAGGTCGAGCGTCCCGGCAAAGATCTGCACGGTCGCCGTCTGCGGAGCGGGCCAGACCATCGGCCAGTACGCCGTCGATATCGCAAGCCTCACCTTGTGGCCGGCCGGAAATACCGAGCCTGCATCATTGAGCTTAATGCGCACGCGATAGCGCTCACCGGTCGCCAGCAAAGCCGGCTGTTCGTGGCCGTCGCGATGCGTCAGGTTGAGCACGCCATAGCTGACGCGCAGCGATTCACCGGTCGGGTGCACATCGCATAACCGAACGATCAGGTTCGCAATCGGCCGGTCGGACGCGACATCGAGCGTGACGATCGGCGCGCCAAGGATCTCGATCGGCGCATCAAGTGGCACCGTCTCGAAAACGAGCGAGCGCATGTCATCGTCTTGCTGATCGCGTGCCTGGTCGCGCCCACGGCCGAAGGGAACCCAATCGCCCGAACCCTTGCCAAGCGTCTGCGGCGAGCATACGGCGCGAGCCGTCAAAGGTGCCGCGCCTTCTTGCATTCCCGCATCGGTCAAGAACAGCCGCCGCGGCGTTAATCCCGGCGACGGCGACGACGGTTCAGCAATCCATCGGCCCGGCAGCGTGTCGTGGTGGCTCGCCGGTTTCACACTGTCCGTCATCCACGCTCGCAACATCGGTTCGTCCATCACGCCGGTGTCGACGCCCTTGAGCCAATGATCCCACCACCGCAGGATTTCCTGGAGAAAGCCGATCTGCGGGCCGGGAAATGCAAAGTGCGGATAGGCGTGCGCCCATGGCCCGATCAGACCCTTGCGCGGCGCCGTTAATCCCTCAAGCAGGCGCGGAATGGCATTCTTATAACCATCGGTCCAACCGCCGACGGCGTACACGGGACATTGGATCGCCGCGTAGTCCTCGCATACCGATCCGTGCTTCCAATACGCATCGCGTCGTTGGTGCTGTAGCCAAGTTTCCTGGAACAGCGGTACGTTCGCCAAGCGCTCCAGCCAAGTCGCCCGCCAGTTGTCGCCGACCAGCTCCGGATCGGGCGGCAGGCACATCAAGCCGAAAAAGAAAAAGGCCCACTCAAGTGCAGCGGTGGTGAGCAGCGT
>JBARER010000151.1:0-20745 GCA_049796395.1 Xanthobacteraceae bacterium | reverse complement strand
ATTCTTCCTCGTCCCCGCGCGCGCCTTCGCCCGCGAGTCTCCTGATTTCAGTGACGTGAAGCGCGAAACGGGAGCGAAGAAGATGCCGAGCGGTGGTGGCTTCGGTGTTTCTCTTCGCTTTTTTGGTCTCGCAAAAAAAGGAATATGGAACGCCGGAAGACGCAGGGCCGTAACCTCCGCACCTTGGTTGGTGCGGCGCTGCCTCCACCGCGACCCTCGGCGCATGAGGACCGGGGAGGAGGCAGCTCGCCTTCCGGCGTTCCACCACGGCTCTTCCCAAGGGGTGTTGTTGTCCCTTGGTGCGATCCGGGCCAGGCTTCGTGGCAGGACCCGTCCAAAGGGGCGGGGGTATCCCGCCGACGGGCACTGCCAGTTCCAGCGACGCACCTCGCACGCCGGTCGTAATGCCGGCGGGCATGATGCCCGGACCGCCCGGGAGCAGGTTGCAAGCCTGCCCGCGGGCTCCGCCTCTCGCCCCGCCGCCGCGATTTGCCTCCGCGACGCCGTCCTTTTACCGGGCGAGATGATTCTTTAGTGTGTATCGGAAAGGGGGACTAATGTCAATAAAAATGTGATGAGCGGTGTCATCGTCCGCGCAGGCGGACGATCCAGTATTCGCCGGGTATCGAGAACAATTACGCAGACTGACGCATACTGGATGCCCCGCCTTCGCGAGGCATGACAACGTTGAAAACTCTCTCGGCAAATTGCGGATAGACCTCGGCCAGCATCGGCGCGACGGTCGAGCGCATCAACTTTAGGGTCTCTACCGACGGTGCCGGCGTCACCGGCACCTCGGCCGGGCGGTCGAAGTCGAAGCCGGTGTTGTCGAGGACCTCTTCGACGCTATGGCCGGGATGCACGCTTGCCAAGCGGAAGCGGCGACGGGTGCGGTCGAAGTTAAACAGACAGCGGTTGGTAACGAGCGCGATCGGGCCGCCGGGGCGAAAGACGTTGCCATCGCTGCCGCCGGGTGCGCTGACGAAATCGACTTGCGGCACCAGCGTGCGGCGCGAATGCTCGACGCGGAACAGGATCACCTTCGGCACGACGTAATAGAGATAGGCCGAGCCGAACGAGCCGGGAAAGCGCGCCTTCGGGTGATCGTAATCACCGACGCTGACCAGATTGATGTTGCCTTGACCGTCGATCTGGCCGCCGGAGAGAAAGAACACGTCGATGCGGCCCTGGCCGGCGCAGTCGAACAGTTCGCGCGCGCCGTCGGTGAAGAAGGTGTGCGCCCGGCTGCCGAGGAGCGACACGTAAGGCTTGCCGCCGCCTTGCGCGCGGGCGAGCAGCGCCGCGGTTGCCGGGATCGGTGAGGACGCGCCGACCGCGACATGGCGCACGTCACCGATCAACCGGCAGATGACGTCGGCGAGCAGTTCCTCGTCGCGAAAGGTGGGGGTCATGGCGCAACTTCATCCGCCCCCGCGCAAGCGGGGGAGGGGGCATAGGCGGCCTCCGGCCGCCGTCCATCTAAAATACGCCGACGCTTTGCGTCGGCTGTGGCGAAGCGTGGTGGAGGGGGCGTCTGACTCAACGAGTCACAGCAATCGACGGATGTTCTCGACGCCCAGAAAAGGCGAATGGCGCTAACGTCGCTTTGAAGCTCGCGCCCCCTCCACCGCGCCCGCGGCGCGGTCCCCCTCCCCCACTGTCGTGGGGGCGGATGAAGTTTATGCCGCGGCTTTTTCATGGACGTAGCGATCCAGATATTGCGCAAAGCCTTCGGCCGTCGCGGCGAGCCGTGCGTATTCGGCCAGGTGCGCGCCGTCGATGGCATAATGATCCGGCAGCGGCAGCGGCCAGGCGCCGCGCGGCGCCACCGCGACCGCTTCGACGTAAAAGCCGGGCAGGGTGCCGGCGGCGAGAATAGGATCGCGCAACAGATCGCCGTCGTGGATTTTTTCGACGGTGACGACGGTCTTCGCCGCCGCATGCGCCATGACGACAAGCTCGCGCTGCGTGCCGATGAAAACGTTGCCGGCACGGTCGGCGAACGGCGCGTGAAACAGGGCGACATCGGGCTTGAGCGCCGGCAGCAGCACGATCGGATCGTTATTGCCGAACGGATTGTCGAGCACTTTCCAGTCGATGCGACGCGCCAGCACGTCGGAGCCGAGCAGCCCGCGCAGCGGCATGAACGGCACGCCTTTCTCCGCAGCCTGGAACTGGGCGTGCAGCGCCGGGCAGGTGGCGTCCATCATGCGGATGGCGCCGGCGAGGATGGCGGCGGTGAAGCGCGGCGCCGGGCCGAATTCACCGAGACTGACCGCCGAAGTCTCCAGCGTCGCGATGCTGCCGGCGCCGATGAGAAGATCGGCCTGCAGCGTCGAGGTTGGCAGCGTGACGAGGTGCAGGCGCTTGACGCCGCGGCGGATCAGCGCACGCGTCGCCGCCATCGGCACGCCCGAACTTTCGCGCGGCACCGCCAACAGGCAGCCGTCGGCGATCGGGGCAAGGGCTTCTTCGAGGGAGGGGGCGATGACAGGCATTGTGAGATTTTATCCGCAAATCCGCCCAAAACTACCTCCCCCTGGAGGGAAAAGGGCGCCTCATATATGAAGGCGACGCTGCCGCCATCGACCGCCCGGCGCAGCAGCGGCTTGAATCGCAGTAGGTCTGCTTCATCGTAACGGAGTCTTGTGGGAATGACCGAAAAATTTGGCCGGCTCGCTTTGCATATGTGGACCATCGACACCACGCCGCTGAAGACCGCGCTCGATGCGGCCAAGGTGGGCGGCTTCGACGCGGTTGAATTGCGCCGCACCGATTTCAAGCGCTGCTTCGATGCCGGCATGAGCAATGGCGAGGTGCTCGATCTGATCCGGGCGAGCGGCATTCCGTGCGGTGTATTGGGCGTCGAATATGGCTGGCTGTTCGCCACCGGCGAGGAAAGCAAGCGGCTGTTCGGCGTGTTCCGCGAATCTTGCGAGAACGCGGTGGCGCTCGGCTGCCCCATGCTGATGAGCGCGCCGGGCCCGGTGCAAGGCACGATCGCGGACGCCATCGGCTACCTCAAGCGCGCCGGCGACATCGCCGCCGAATACAAGCTGCGGCTCGCCATCGAATTCAATTCGCAGCATCCGGTGCTTAACAAGCTTGCGGTGCTCAAGGAATTGCTCGACGGCGCGGGCAAGGAGAATTGCGGCTATCTGATCGACGCCTATCACTTCACGCGCAGCGGCGCCGGCGGCCGG
Source organism: Xanthobacteraceae bacterium (assembly GCA_049796395.1). Taxonomy (GTDB): domain Bacteria; phylum Pseudomonadota; class Alphaproteobacteria; order Rhizobiales; family Xanthobacteraceae; genus BOG-931. The sequence goes on along the minus strand of JBARER010000151.1, from coordinate 17,542 downwards.
GGTTTCGCCGACGTGCCGGCGGAGAAAATATTCTGTTTCCAGTACAGCGACCTGTCGGCCAATCCGGTCACCGGCGTGGCGCGGCCGACCGACCGCCTGCCGCCCGGCAAAGGCGTGGTCAAATGGCGCGAGATGCTCGGGCTGCTGGCGGAGAAGAACTACACCGGCTATCTCAGCTACGAAGCGCCCAATCCGGAGCTATGGGCGCGCTCGCCCTACGAGGTCGCGCGCGAGGGGGTCGAGCTCACGCGCAAGCTTCTGCGCGACGCCGTGCCGTCTTACAGCGCATAATCGCCAATAACGGGGCGCACCAGATTATCCGCGAAGGGAATTGAGGAATAGCATCATGGCAGAACACGAGCTTCCGGTTTTTCTCGGGCTGAACGACAAATCCATCACCGCGATCCCGGCGACGGTGGAGAAGCAGCGCTATATGACGAGCGTGGCGCCGAAGGCCGCCAATCCCGGCAAATGGGTCGAGCAGCCGCGCATGCCGATCCCGACCGGCGAGCACGCGGTGATCGAATGCGGCGGCAAGATTCACGCGATCGCCGGCTACGCCAAGCACCGCGTCGATCAGAACTTCCATCAGGTCTACGATCCGGGCACAAAGTCGTGGTCGCTCAAGGCGGTGTTTCCGCATCCGTGCAACCACGTCGCCGGCGTTTCGATCGGCAGCAAGGTTTATACCTTCGGCGGCTTCGTCGAGCAGAACCGCTGCCCGCATTCCAAATGCTTCGTCTATGACACCGCGACCGATCAATGGGCGCCGATCGCCAGCCTGTCGCGGCCGCGCGGCGCCATCTCGGCGATCGTGCTCGACGGCAAGATTCATCTGCTCGGCGGCCGCGACGTGCGCTCGGTGGAGTGGCACGAGGTCTACGATCCGGCGACCGACAAATATTCGGATCGTGCATCGATGCGCGGCTCGACCGGTACGCAGCCGTTCGTCGGCCAGCGCGACCATATGGGCGTCGCCGTGGTCGACGGAAAAATCCACGCCATCGCCGGCCGCATGGATTCCTACGACTTCAACACCTCGCTCAACGCGGTCTATGACCCGAAGACCGATGGCTGGAGCTTTCGCGCGCCGCTGCCGACGGCGCGCTCAGGGCCGTCCTGTGTCTATATCAACGGCAAGATCGTGGTGTTCGGTGGCGAGGCGACCGGGCGCGTGTTCGGCACCAACGAAGCCTACGATCCCAAGACCGATAGCTGGGAAGCGCTAACCCCGATGGCGATCCCGCGGCATGGCCTGCACGGCGCGACCTGCGCGGTGATCGGCACCATGGTGCACGTACCGGGCGGCGGCCCGGTGCCGGGTGGGCAGGTGCAGGGCGCCTATCACGACGCCTTTACGTTCGGCTGAGGCGTTGAGGACTCCGCTCATTCCCGCGCAAGCGGGAATCCAGCTTTCCCTCTAAGACAGACTGAGTCCCCGCTTTCGCGGGGACGAGCGGGCTTTCACGCCCCGCGCAACCCTAGCCTTCCGCCAACTTCTCCACCGCGGCGAACAGCTCGCGCACCGCGCGCTCACGGATATTCCGCGTGATGAAGACGACGCGGCTTGAGCGGTTCTGGTCCGGCCAAGCCTGCAGCTCGACCGGCGGATGGGCCAGGTGCTGAACATATTGCACCACCACCGGTCCGCGGCAGCCGGCGACGTTGAGGAAGCCTTTCACGCGCAACAGATCGGGGCCACGCAGCGCAATCAGCGTTTCCATCGCGCGCGAAAACGAAGGCCATCCGATCGGGCCGTTCCATTCCAGCACGAAACTCGTCACGCCGTCGCCGTGCTCGGCTTCGGCGATGAAACCCGAGCGTTCACCGGCGGCCGGCTCGATCAGGCGGTCCGGATCGAGCGCACCGGACACCGCAATGTCGATCGCGGCGCGCGGATTGAGTGCTTGCAGCCGGTGCGTCAGACCGTCGACGGCGGCCGCGTCGGCGAGATCGGTCTTCGAGACGATGAGACGGTCGGCGAGAATGACTTGCTTGCGCGCCTCGGGCGCGGCATCGAGCGTGGTGCCGCCATTGACCGCGTCGACCACCGCCAGCACCACGTCGATGTGAAACTCGCCGCCCAGCGCGCGGTCGGTGGAGAAGGTCTGCAGGATCGGCGCCGGATCGGCCAAGCCGGAAGTTTCGATCAAGACGCGGGCGAACGGCGGCACGCCGCCGCGCTCGCGGTCGAACACAAGCTGGCGTAGCGTCACCTGCAAATCGGTGCGGGTGATGCAGCACAGGCAGCCATTGCCAAGGAGGACGGTCGCTTCGGCGGCGTCGCGCACCATGGCATCGTCGATACCGACCGCGCCGAATTCGTTGACGATCACCGCGGTGCCGCGGCCTTCGTCCGATTGCAGAAAGCGGCAGATCAGCGTGGTCTTGCCGGCACCGAGAAAGCCGGTGACCACGGTCACCGGAATCTTGGCGCCGCGCTCGCGCTTTTGCCTGCGCCCGAACGGGCTCGCCTCACGCGAGGGGAAGAGGTCGAGCATGAATTTAGTTCACCTCTCCCCGCCGTGCGGGGAGAGGTCGAGTGAGCGAAGCGAGCGAGGGTGAGGGGGCCTCTCCGCGATTCTGAGTGCCGCAACTTTGCGCCCAGCGGTGAGGCCCCCTCATCCCGACCTTCTCCCCGCACGCGGAGAGAAGGAGCGCGCATCGTCTAGGCATCAGAAATCCATCTCCAAAATGTACAGCCCGCCGACATGGCGGTCGACCGTGTAGACGATCTGCCGTTCGTCGACGAACACGTCGTTCATCTGGATGGTGCCGGTCGGCGCGCCGGGAGGGGCCGGCGGCATGAAGACGCCGACTTCCTTGGGCTGATAGGCATTGGAAATATCGAAGGCGCGAAGCCCGCCGTTGAAGAAGGTGCCGAGCACGATCTGGTCCGAATGCCACGCGGTCGGCAGCGGCACGTTCTCATGAATATTATGCGCGCCGAACCGGCCGGCCTGCGCATAGACGGTATGGTCGGGGAGCGGACAGGTCGAGATCGGCACGAGGTTGGTCTCTTCGCGCGCGTCGAGCACCCAGACCAGCTTCGGCCAATCCTTGGCGTTGTTCTCGGTCGCCTCGTCGGTCACCAGCATGAGGCCGCGGTCGAACAGCGGCACGATGGTATGCATGAAGCCGGTGTAGGGCGGCGAATTGGTCCATTCCGATACTTTCTTCGGATTGGCCTTGTCGGAAATGTCGAGCACGAACATGCCGCCGTCGATATAGGCGAGATAGCAGCGATCCGGCCGCTGCGGATAGACGTTGGTGTTGTGGGCGCGGTAGCCCTTGTCGAGTTTGTGCCGGGTCGGCGGCATGACGTTGTCGCCTTGCCGCGTGCCCGGCATCCACCAGCGGCCGACCTCGACCGGCTTCGACGGATTGCGCACGTCGATGCAGCGATAGAATTGATCGTCCTGCGGATGCGTCGGCGTAAAGTCGCGCGAGCCCGACGCGCAATGCACGAATTCGCCGTCGCAGAACCACAACTGGTGCACGCCCCGCGAATGCGGGCCGGAGCAATCGAACAACGCGATCGATTTCGGATTTTCCGGCTTGGAAATGTCGAACAACTCGAAGCCCGCCGGCTGCAAATCCTTCTTAGAGGTCTGATAGGCGACCGCCATCATGTTGCCGCAGGTCTCGAGCGAATTCGAACGCATATTGGCGTGCGGCAGGTCGGTTTGGCAGACCACTTTCGGCTTGCGCGGGTCGGAAACGTCCACCGCGGTGAAATTCTTCGGCGCGCTTTCATGCGCCAGCCAGATGATGCGCCGTCCGTCGGGCGCGATCTGCACCGACATGCCCTCGCCCATGCCGCCGAAGCCGCCCAGCATATCGTGGGCCAGAAGCTTGAAATTCCAGGTGACGGGTTGGTAGGTCGAGGTCAGCGGGCTTGTTTCCGTGGCGGCCATTCAAGTCTCCTTTTGGTAATCGATTTCTGATTTCAGAGGTCGTCGGGAAATTCGCGCCGAAGCCGATCCAGCGCCGACTGGATCGTCGCTTTCAACGGCGCCAAATCCTCGCTGATGATCCTCCAGATGAGGATGGGATTGACGCGATCATACTCATGCCGCAACACGTTTCCCACCGCGCGGATTTCCGACCAGGGCTGGTCGGGAATAATGCTCTCGATAGATCCTGCTAGCTTGCTTGCGGCTTCCGAAATGCGCGTCACACACCGTTCTACCGCATCCTGACATTTGCGATCGCTGGCGAATGCATCATACGAATACTCACGCGTGTATTCCTGGATCAATTCGCAGTTCGCCAGAATGTCCTCCAGACGTGGAATCAGATTCCTAGAAGGCAACGATTCGATCCTTCTCGACGGCGCGACGCAGCCGGTCCTTCATGATCGGCTCGGCAACGACATCGACTGGACGTTGTAGAATTTCCGCCAATCTTCGGCTCAGCGAATCGATCCGCCCGAAATAAGCAAAGCCGCCGCGCTGGGCTTCTTCGCTCAATTTCACCACGACGTCGACGTCAGAATCGTCGCGCTGCTCGCCCCGCGCCGAAGAGCCGAACAGCGCCAGGCCGGTCACGCCGACGGCGCGTAGCTCTTGCTCATGGGCTTGCAATCTTGAGATGATTTCGTCGCGTTTCATGCCCTATATTAGGCCCCGGCTTTTGCCTTTTCCATAAAATCCGGCCGCAGCGCCTTGCTCCAATCCGGAATGGTATTGATGATCTTGCTTTTGACCAGGATTTCCGCCTGCTGCTGCATATAGGACTTGAGGTCCGGGAAGCTCGGATTGACCTCGACCCGCGACAGCGCCGTGGCGAAGGTGCCGGACGACATTTTATAGCCCTTGTCGGCGTAAAACTTGTAGATCACGTCGTTGACCTTCTGCGGATTGGTCTTGAAGTCGCCTGCCGCGTCGAGCCATGCCTTGAGATAGGCGACCACCGCGTCGGGATTTTTATCGACGAAGTCCGGCGTTGCCGCCATGAACACCGGCATCGGGTCGAACGCCGAAAAATCGCCGAGATCGGTGCCGATGCCGTCGGCGACGGCGATGACGTTATAGGGCTCGACATTGGCCATCGCATCGACGGTCTTGGCGGCGAGTGCGGCCACCATGTTGTTCACGTCCATGCGCACTTCGGTGTAATCGCCCTTGTTGAGGCCGTAATGCGGCAGCACGATATCGACCAGATCGTTGCCAACCGACGAGCCGACCTGATTGGCGATCCGTTTGCCGCGCAAATCCTCGATCTTGGTGATGTTGAGATCCTTGCGCGCGACGATCCGCGCGGTCTTGCCGACGTGCTCGATCATGGCGATGGCGATCAGGCCGCCTTTGACGTTGCCGATAATGAATGATGCCCCGGCATAGGTGCCGAGGTCGACTTGCCGCGCCACCATCTGCTGCATGGTGATGTTGCCGGAGGGCACGGCGAAGTCTTCGACCGCGAGGCCGTGCTTTTCCAGATAACCGGATTTCATCAGGTAATAGGTCGGCATGCCCCAGATATTGGTCTGATAGCCTTGGCGAATGGTCACGGCTGCCGCGGCCTGGCGCGCCGGACCGAGGCCAAGCGTCAGCGCGCCGGCGCCGGCCGCCGTGAGGTATTGGCGGCGGGAGAGTTTGATGGACTGCGTCATCGTGTTTCCTCCGAACGTGTTTCGGTCTTGCTGGCGGCGGGTTTCTCAGTGGCTGTTCTGCTGGCCGAGCAGGCGCAGAAGCTCTTTCTGGTGATGGAGAAATTCGACGCTCAAGGGATCGCGCGGCCGCGGCAGGCGTATCGTCACTTCCGTCTTCACCGTGCCCGGATGCGGCGTCATCACCACGACGCGGTCGGCGAGATACACGGCTTCGGCGACGTTGTGGGTGACGTAAATGATCGTCTTGCGCGTTTCGCGCCAGACGTCGGCGAGCAATCGCTGCATGTCGTCGCGGGTCAAGGCATCGAGCGCCGCGAACGGCTCGTCCATCAGCAAGACCGCCGGGTTAGAGGCGAGTGCGCGGGCGATGGCGACGCGCTGCTGCATGCCGCCCGACAGATGGTGCGGATAGGAGCGCGCGAATTTTTCAAGCTTGACGAGACGAAGCTGTTCGAGTGCGATCGCCTGGCGCTCCGCCTTCGGCAGACCTTTCATTTCCAGCCCGAAGGCGACATTGCCAAGCGCGGTGCGCCACGGAAACAACTGAGCGAAGTCCTGGAACACCACGCCGCGATCCATGCCGTAGCCCGTGACCGGCGCGCCGGCGATGCGGATTTCGCCCGAGGTCGGAGTGATAAAGCCGGCGATGATATTGAGCAGCGTCGACTTGCCGCACCCGCTCGGCCCGACGATGCAGAGGAACTCGGACGCCGCCATCGCGAAATTCACGCCGCGTACGCCGGGGACGGAGCCGCTCGGCGTGGCGTAGGTCAGCGTGATGTCGCGCGCCTCGATGTGGGCCATCGCCGCGTCCCGTGCCGTTTCCTCAAGTGTTTCCCGAAGCATGTTGCTGCAGCTCGGTTGTGCGCGCATAGGCGCCCCGGTCTTGTGCCAGAAGCCGCCGTTCGCGGCCAGCCGGAAAGCAGCGGCTATCCCTTCGCCGAGCGCGCCATGCCCCAGCGATAAATGGTGGCCCGCTCGATCGAGCCGAAGACCAGGCGCTCGGTGACGAAGCCGATAAAGCCGATGACAATCAGCGCGGCGAGCATCACGTCGGTGTCGAGAAACTCCTTGGCGTCGAAAATCACCCAGCCCAGTCCCCAATCCGAGCCGGCCAGCATTTCGGCGCCGATCACCGCGACCCAGGAGCGCAGGAACGACTGGCGCAGCCCGGTTATGATGAAGGGCGACGCGCCGGGAATGATGACCTTCCAGAACAAGGCCCGTTCGTTGGCGCCCATGGCGGCGGCGGCGCGTAGCCAGATCGGGTTGACCGAGCGCACACCGGTCCAGGTGTTCAACAGCATTGGAAACAGCGCGGCATAAAAGACGATGAGGATGGTCACGGTATTGCCAAGCCCGAACCACAAGATGAAGACCGGCACCCAGGCGAGCGAGGGGATCGGCATCAGCGCGCTCGACAGCGGCAAGACGAAGTGCTCGACCGGGCGAAACCGGCCCATCGCCACACCCAGCGGCAGACCGACGGCGACGGCAAGAGCGAAGCCGATCACGACGCGATAAAGCGTTGCGGCAGCGTGGTGCAGCATGCTGCCGTCGTGAATCGAATCGAACAACGTCTGCGCCACCGTGCCGAGCTGCGGCATCAATGCCGGCGCGAAATAGCCGCTGCGGGCGACGACCTCATAGAACGTCGCCACCGCGATCAAGCTCAACGTGCCGCGGCGCAGCGATCGTATGCGGTCCGGCGTCATGCCATCATGCCCCAGCGCACCACGGTGAATTGCTCGAGCGGCTGGAACACGAGCTTCTCCAGGATCAGCCCGATGACGGCGATTACCGCGATGCCGGCGAGCATGACGTCGGTGTTGAGGAATTCCTGGGCGCCGAAGATCAGCCAACCCAAGCCCCAGGGCACCGCCGCCAGCATTTCGACCGCGACCAGGATGCGCCAGGCTTGCGCCAGTCCGAGCCGCAGACCGGTCAGGATGTAGGGCAGTGCCCCCGGCAAAATGACGTGGCGAAACAGCCGCCGATCGTCGGCGCCCATCGCCTGCGCCGAACGCAGCCAGATGTCCTTGACCGCTTTCACCCCGGTCCAGCAATTGTAGATGATCGGAAACATCGAGACGAAGGCGACCAGGATCACCGCGGACACGTTGCCGGGGCCGAACCACAACAAGAACAGCGGGGCGTAGGCGAGCCCCGGTATCGGCGCGCCGATGCTGACCAGCGGCAACAGAATGTCCTCGGCCCGCCGCGAGCGGCCCATGAGGATGCCGATCGCGATACCGAACACGGCCGCGATGGCGAAACCGGCCGTCAGACGAATGAGCGTATCGAGCGTGTGATGCGGCAACACGCCGTCGAGCGTCAACTGCACGAATGTGGCGGCGACGGTTTCGAGCGACGGAAAGAACTGCGCCGGGAACAGCTTAAGATGTGCGACCGTCTCCCATAGGGCGCCGACCACCACGAACGGGAACGCATTGCGCGCCGCGCGCCGGAACGGACCGGCGTCAATAGCGAGCCTTGCCGGCGCAAGGCCGTCGACAACGTCATGCATGGCAATTCCAGGATAATGCCGCTTGGCGCTCAAGGACAAGCGGCGCTTGGGCGCGGTCGTTGCAGCCGGCGCCTGCTGTGCTAGGAAACCTCACCATAGAGAAAAACGAACGGGAGTTGGCCATGACAGCGAAGAATCCGGCACCCAATAATACGGCACCGAAGAACGCACCGAAAATCGGCTGGATCGGCATGGGCCGCATGGGCTTCCCGATGGCGGAACGGCTGATCAAAGCCGGCCATGACGTGTCGATCTGGAACCGCACGCGCGCCAAGGCCGAGCCGCTCGCCAAGATCGGCGGCAAGGTGGTCGACCGCTTGTCCGAGCTCAAGGACGTCGACGTCCTGTTTTCCATCGTCGCGACCGGCAAGGACGTGCAAGAGGTCCTGTACGGCAAGCACGGCGTGTGCAGCGAGGGCGGCAAGATGCCGCCGATCGTGGTCGACTGCTCGACTATCGCGGTCGAGGAATCGGCCGAGATCCGCAACAAGCTCAAGCAATTCGATGCCGATTTCGTCGCCGCGCCGGTGAGCGGCAATGCCAAGGTGATCAAGGCCGGCAAGCTCTCCGCGGTGGCGTCGGGCCCCGAAGCCGCTTGCAAGGTGGCGATGCCGCTGATCGAGGTGTTCGCACCGCGCGGGGTCTCTTATGTCGGCGACGGCGAACTCGCGCGCGTCTGCAAGATCGCGCACAACGTGATGCTCGGCGTCGTGATCGAGAACCTGATCGAGATCACGCTTCTCACCAACAAGATGGGCGTGCCACGACACGCCTTCCTGGCCTTCCTCAACAACGGCGTGATGGGCTCGATGTTCACCCGCTATAAATCTCCGGCACTGGTCAATCTCGATTGGACCACAACGTTCACGCCGGAGTTGCTGCGCAAGGATCTCGATCTCGGCCTCGAACTCGCCCGCGAGATGGACGTGCCGATGCCGGTCACGGCGGCGACCCGCGAGGTGCTGCAAAGCCACTTCGGCGCCGCGGTGCTGCAAAAGAATCCGCAAGAGTATCTGCAAAAGGATTTTGCGGCGCTCGCCGAGACCATGGCGCTTGCCGCCGGGATGAAGCTCACAAGCGAGGACAAGAAGGTGCCGACAGGTCTCGAAGACTAGAAATCTCGAAGATTAAAAAAAACCCGGGCTCGAATCCGGCGAGGATCAAGGGGAGCAATTGATGCGTCCGACGCTGCGCTATCTTATCGCCGCGCTCATTCTTTGCGCGACGCTTTGCGGCGCTGCGCGCCTGATTGTAAGCGCGAGTTGGGCCGCATCCGATTGGCCGACGCGTCCGGTGAAGTTCATCGTCACGCTCGGAGCCGGCAGCGGCGCCGACATTGGCGCCCGATTATTCGCCGACCGTCTCAGCCAGCGTTGGGGTCAGCCGGTCGTCGTCGAAAACCGCCCGGGTGGCGATGGCATCGTCGCCATCAATGCCTTCGTCAGCGCTCACGACGATCACGTGCTGTTGTTCTCGCCAACGGCCTCCTTCACCGCGCATCCGTTCCTGCACGATCATCTGCCCTATAAGCCGAGCGACCTCGCTCCGATCGCGCGCGTCTCCAACACCGTCATCGCGATCGCGGTACCGAGCAGTCTCGGCGTTAATTCGCTTTCACAGCTCGTCGCGCTCGCCCGCAGCGAACCGGGCAAGCTCAACTGGGCGGGCGTCACCGGTGCGCTGGATTTCATGTTTGCCGGTTGGCTCAAGCAGGAAGGCCTCGACATCAGCAAGATCGCCTACAAGAACCCGGTCGACGCCGCCAATGATCTCGCCGAAGGCCGCGTCCAGGTCTATGAGGCCTCGCTCGCGATCGTGCGGCCGCAATTGCAGAGCGGCAAGATCAAGCTGCTGGCCGTGACCAATAAAGTTCGCGCGCCGAGCGCTCCCGACGTGGCAACGGCGGAACAGCTCGGTTATCCCGATCTGACGCTCGATGGGCTGGTCGGCCTGTTCGGGCCCGCTGGCATGCCGCTCGACCTGCGGCGCCGCATCGCGGCCGATGTCGGGGCGGTCGCCGATGACGCCATTAAACAAAAGCTGGAGGCGACTGGTCAGATCCTGAATGTCGGCGGGCCGGAGGAATTCGCCAAATCGATCGACGAACAACGCACCGCTGTGGCTGGCTTCGCCAAAGAACTCGGTATTGCGCCGCTGTCGCAGAACTGACCCGAAGAACTAACCCGCGGAACTGACCCATGACCAAACGGCGCATGCCAAGCCGACGCAGATTGCCGACGACCTGCTTGTTCGCGGCGGTCGTCGCGGCGAGCCTGGTGGCGTTCCCGTGGCGGCCAAGCGAAGCGCAGCAGCCGCGGTCGCCGAAATCGGTTTCATTGTCGGCGCTGACCGCGCAAGGTTTCGAAATCAAGGCGGCGACCGGCACGCAATCCGGCGTCGTAAGCATGCTGGTCCTGCAGAAGGACAAGGATGTCTATCTGTGCGGCAGTTCCGACCTGTCCATTCAGCCGACGGCCTTCGAATGCTGGCCGGTAAAGTGACGCAAGCAGGATCAGGAAAGCCGCAGCTCAATTGCACATATGGGTGAATGCGTCGCAGTGCCCATGCGCTCGATGGTGCCGGTATTCGTGCCTGGTCTCGTGCCGCTCGCGCCTGACCTCATGGCGTTCGTGCTTCACCACGTGTTTTGCTTCGCGCCGGACTTCGTGTTTGCCGCCGCCGCGCATCGCGGTCAGACAGGCGGTGCTGAGCTGAGAGTGTTTCGCCTTCATGCAGGCTGTGATCTTGGCCACATCGGGAATGAATTCCGAGCACAGCCGCATGGCGTCGGGCGTGCATGCCTGCTGGACGTCTTGACTGACTTCAGCGTTGGCGCCGGCGGCACAAAAGAGCGACATGCCGGCAAGCAGCGACAGCGCTGAGATAAAACGCACGATCCGCATGGACATTTCCCCAGTGGTTTTCATAGTTTCATTTGCACGCGGCAAAGGCGCGGTGCAAGAACCGTTTGAGATGTCGTTATATTCGGCTTGCACGTCGCCCCATCCGTCCGAGCGACAATGCTCGCGCAAAGGTGGCGAAAGTACGGTCCAACTCTTAAGCGCCGTTCGGGAAATTCGGTATCGGTTCCGATCAGCAGAGGCGCAGACGGTACCGGGGTGCGAGTGCTGGCGGCTTGATCGGCTTCGCAGCGATCAACGGTTGCCCCAGTTGAAACCGCGGCCGAAGGCGCGGAACTCGCCCTTGGTGATGTTGTCCGGACACGGCTCTACGTCGCCCTCGACCATTTCCGAAGTGGCATTATCGAGTGTCATGTGCCGGCAAAACTTGCCGTCGCGCATCGGCATCAGGACGTCGCCAGCCTGTTCAGTGTTGTCGGCGGCCGTGACCAGCCGCAGCAGCGGATTGATGGCGGCATGGCCGCCGAACAGAAGGGCGCTGGCAAAAAGCATCAAAAAGACCGAGGAAACGATGACCGTGCGCGCCGACGTTGAATCTTTGTGCCTGAGCGCCGCGGCTTTGCGCGCACGCAATTTCGCATTGGCATGATCCGGTTCGACGAACCATGCCGCGCCTTGGCGCTCAGTTGCTGGCGCTGCCTGCATCACCCCATAGAACATCAGAACGATTGCACGGCTTATAAATAATCGTCTTCAATTTGAAGAAATTGCCGCCGACACCGGCTCAGGGCAGGCCTGACCTGCGAACCATTGGCTCTCCCCGCGGCTGCCAAAGGGTGAAATAATCGGCGAAAAGAACTTGGTGCAATAAAGAAAACTTGGCGCAATAAAGAATCTGGCGCCATTTATGACACTGAACTGGGAGGTAAGTTTTGCTCACTGCCGAGCGCAACGACATGCTCACCCGGGTCGGACGCGGTACCCCGATGGGCGAACTCTTACGCCGCTACTGGCAGCCGATTGCCGGAGCGAGCGAACTCGACGCCAATTCGATCAAGACCGTCCGCCTGCTGGGAGAAGATCTGGTTCTCTATAAGGACCTGCGCGGCCGCTACGGTCTGGTCGACCGGCATTGTCCGCATCGGCGAGCCGATATGTCGTACGGCTGGGTCGAGGAGGGCGGCATCCGCTGCAACTACCACGGCTGGTATTTCGACGCCGCCGGACGCTGTCTGGAACAACCTTATGAAGATACCGCCAATCCGAAACCGTCGAAGTCGGGCTGCGACATCCCTGCTTATCCGGTGAAGGAATGCGCCGGACTTTTGTTCGCCTATCTCGGCCCGCTGCCGGCGCCGGAATTGCCGGTCTGGGAGCCATTCACCTGGGCCAATGGCTTCCGCGAGATCGTGCTCGCCGATATTCCCTGCAATTGGCTGCAGTGTCAGGAAAACTCCATCGATCCGGTGCACTTCGAATGGATGCATGACAATTGGGGTAGCCGGCTCGCCGGCGGCGATGCCAACGCAGCGCCCAAGCATCTCAAGCTCAAATTCGAGGAATTCGAGCACGGCCTCGTCTACAAGCGTGTGCGCGAAGGGCAGGGCGAAGACGACCGCTACTGGACCGTCGGCCGCGTCGCGTTGTGGCCGAATGGGTTTTATCTCGGCAGCCATTTCGAATGGCGCGTACCGGTCGACGACGAGAATACGCGGAGCGTCGCATGGTTCTTCATGCGCGTGCCGAAAGGCCGCGAACCTTATGTGCAGGAGCGGGTACCGGCCTGGGTAAGTCCGATCAAAGACACGGACGGTCGCTGGATTTCCAGCCATGTCATCAATCAGGACATCATCGCCTGGGTCGGGCAGGGCCGCATTGCCGATCGCACCAAGGAGCATCTGCGCTCGAGCGACGTCGGCATCACCATGATGCGCAACCGCTTCTTCAAGGAATTCGAAGAGATCGCCGCCGGCCGCGAACCAGGCGGAGTTTTTCGTAGCGCCAACGCGGCGGCCTGCATCGCGTTGCCTAACATGGCGCGCGAGTTCAACATCGAAGGATTGCCGCTCGCCGCCTACGACAAAGATCCGATCCTGCGCCAGCGGCTCCAGGGATTCCGCCACCACTACGGCCAGCCGCCAGACGTGCGGCGCGCTTTTGTCGAGGCGATGGGGATTGCGGGCCCGTGACAAGCCCGCTTCCCGTTTTTGTTCCAGCTTTGGCGGGAGTGTCGTTGGCTTGCCGGATTGGCGGGTGATCTCTAGAAAGCTCTTCCGTGCCGAGCGCGCTCAGCATGGGCAACGCGTTGCTTTCGAAGAGACACGGTTCCGCTGAGTTTTCATTCGATGCGCACCCAAGTCGCCATTATCGGCGGCGGCCCCGCCGGCCTGCTGCTGTCGCACATTCTCGATCGCAACGGCGTCGAAAGCGTCGTGCTGGAGCGGCAGACCCGCGCCCATGTGTTGGAGCGGATTCGCGCCGGCGTGCTCGAAGCCGGTACGGTGGCGCTGTTGCACGAGATTGGGCTTGGCGCGCGCATGGATCGCGAGGGCCAGCCGCACGACGGCTCGGGCATCGCTTGGGAGAACCGTCCGCACTTTCTCATCGATACGCGGAAATATACCGGCAAGCCGATGATGGCCTACGGCCAGACCGCGATCACCGAGGACCTCTATGCCGCCCGCGATGCGGCCGGCGGCCAGATCATCGATCAGGCCGCAGACGTGCAATTGCACGAGCTTACGTCGCGGCGGCCTTACGTCACTTACCAGAAAGCCGGAGTGACGCATCGGATCGATTGCGATCATATCGCCGGCTGCGACGGCTATCACGGCGTCAGCCGCGCCTCGATCCCGGCATCCGTGCTCAAGACCTACGAGAAGGGCTATCCGTTCGGCTGGCTCGGCATCATGTCGGAAACGCCGCCTTATCCGGAGATCTGTTATTGCTATCACAGTCGCGGCTTCGCGCTGGCCTCGATGCGCAATCCGATGCTGAGCCGCTATTACATCCAGTGCGATCTCGACACCCGGCTCGAGGACTGGCCGGACGACCGGTTCTGGCAGGAATTCAAGGCGCGCTGCCCGCCCGACATGGCCGAGAGCATCGTGACCGGGCCGGCGATCGAAAAGTCGATCGCGCCGCTGCGCAGCTTCGTGGCGGAGCCGATGCGTTACGGTGCGCTGTTTCTCGCCGGCGATGCCGCCCATATCGTGCCGCCGACCGGAGCCAAAGGCCTTAACCTCGCGGTGTCCGACGTTTTTTATCTGTCCCGCGCCCTGACCGAGTTCCACCGCGGCGGCAAGACGGATTATCTCGATAATTATTCGGAAACGGCTTTGCGCCGGGTATGGGGTGCCGCGCGCATGTCGTGGTGGCTGACAATGCTATTGCACCGCTTTCCGAACGAGACGGCGTTCGACGAGCAGATACGGCTCAATCAGTTCGATTATCTGCTGGCATCCGAGCGCGCCCAGGCGTCGCTGGCGGAGCAATATGTCGGACTGCCGTATTGAAGCGACCGCTTACGTTTTCGTTTGCCGGCGGATGGTGCCGAGCAGCCCGCGCGGGAAGAACAGCACGACCAGGATGAACACGGCGCCCACAAAGGACATCCAGTTCACCGTCATCGACGAGATGTAGTCCTGCAACACGACAAAGATAGCGGCGCCAAGCAGCGGTCCCCAAAAGGTGCGCATGCCGCCGATCACCGTCATGACGACGAAATAGCCGGACAGCGAATAGTGCAGCGTCAGCGGATCGGCGAAGTTGTTGAGCAGCGCATAGAGCGTGCCCGCCAGCGCGGTGAAAAAGCAGGAGATGGAGAACGACAGCCAGATGTGACGCTCCACCGGAATGCCGAGGAAACGGGCGCGGCGCTCGTTTTCGCGGATCGCCACCAAGGTGCGGCCGAACGGCGAGCGCAACAGCAGGCCCATGATCGCCGCGGCGGCGGCGAATACCGCAAGCAGAAAGAAATAGAACGTCGTTCCGCCGTCCTCGATGTGCAGCGTCAGCGACCCGAAACCGATCGGTTGGCGCTCGAAATCGCGCAAGCCGTCGAAGCCGCCGGTAAAGCTGTTCCAGCTATAGGCGAGGTAATACCAGAGCTGGCCGAAGGCGATCGTGCACATGGCGAAATAGACGCCGCGGCGGCGCACGATCAACAGGCCGAACAGCGTCCCGGCGAGCCCGCCGAGGAGCGTGCCCGCCAGCATGGCGAGCGGCGTCGAATGCACGAGGTAGCGCAGCGTCAACCCGGCGCCGTTGGCGCCGAGCCCGAAATAGGCGGCGTGCCCGAAGCTCAATACGCCGGTGAAGCCGAGCAGCAGGTTCAGTCCCATCGCCGCCAAGCCGAACACCAGCACGCGGCCGGCGAGCGCGGTGTAGCCGCCGAGCAGCGGCAGCCAGAACGGCACCAGCAGCAGCACGCCCCAGATCAGGATCAGCGCGACCCCGCGGCGGCTCGCCGTCATCGGCAGCCGGCCGCCGAGCGAGGCGATCGCCATGGTCATGACAGCATCCCTTCCTCGCCGACCAGCCCGCGCGGGCGAATGAGCAGCACCGCCATCAAGATCGCGTAGATCACCGCCTCGCTCGCCGATGGATAGAACACCGTGGTGAGCGCTGCGGCCATGCCGATCAAAAGGCCGCCGAACAAGGTGCCGATCAGGCTGCCGACGCCGCCGACGATGATGGCGATGAAGCTCGGCATCAAAAGATCGTCGCCCATGTTGGGATTAAGGCCGATCTGGCCGGCGGCGAGTACGCCGCTCAAGCCCGCCAACAGGCAGCCGAGCGCGAAATTGAATGTCCGCAAGTGCCGGACATTGACGCCGAGCGAAGCCACGGTTTCCAGATCCAGCGTGCCGGCGCGGATGCGCAAGCCGATGCGGCTGTAGCGCAGGAAGCCGAACAGTCCCGCCACGGCAACGATGACAACCGCCACCATGAAGATGCGATAATAGGTGATGAAGAACAGATCGGGCGTGATCGGCTGCGCCAGCGCTGGGGGCAGTCCGAGCGGCAGACCGTTCGGGCCCCAGATGTAGCGCGCCGCGTCCTGCATGACGAACGCCAATCCGAACGTGAGCAGCAGGCTGTAGACCGGATCGCGGCCATAGATGCGGCGGATCATCAGCCGCTCGACGGCGAGCCCGATCAGCGCGGTGAGCAGCGGCGAAACAACGAGCGCGCCCCAATAGCCCAGCGTCGGCGTCAGCGTGTAGGCGAGATAGCCGCCGAGCGCCAGGAAATTACCGTGCGCGAAATTGATGACGTTCGAGAGATTGAGGATCAGCGACAGGCCGAGCGCCATCAGCACGTAAAAGGCGCCGATGATCAGCCCATTGGTCACATTGAACAGAATGAGCTGAGTCATCGGCGCTCTCTTCGTCGCTCGTCATTGCGGCCAAAGCCAAGCAATCCAGCCTGAGAAAACAGCTCTGGATTGCTTTGTCGTTTTGCTCCGCGCAATGACGAAAAGTGGGTCTGCGGGAAGAAACAGCTATCAGCTCGGTTCCACCATCTTGCAGCCGGTTTCTTCGACCGTGCCGGCGGCTTGTTCGCCGGGAACCAAAGTCGCGACCGAAAGATAATCGTCAGCCGCGCCTTTCAGCGGGTGAACTTCGCCGACGAAAATGTTCGGCATCAGTTCATGATCGCCCTTGCGGTAGATCACCTTGCCGGGCTGCAGTGCCACGTCGGGCGGCAGCTCCATGTCTTCCATCGCCGCCGCCAATTTCGGGCCGTCGAGTGACTTCGCCTTCTCGGCGGCAAGCCGCACCGAATTCACCGCCACATAGCCGAACCAGTCGCGCGCCGATGGCGTCTTCTTGGTCGCGGCGCGGTACTCGCCGACAAACTTCACCACTTCCGGCACATTCGGCTGATTCCACCACCACTCGAAATCCCACCAACCCGTCTGCGCTTCTACTGGGCATGCTTTAATGCTTTCGATCTCGAACAGCGCGCCGCCGAGTCCCATTTCGTTCTGCATGCCGAACTGAGTGAATTGCTTCATGCAGTTGATCTGGGTTAGCCCGCCCATGTTGTTGAGCAGCACATTGGGCTTGTAGGCCTTGGCCTTGATCAGAGTGGCGGAGAAGTCGGTATTGTTGATCGGCAGCATGTCGCCTTCGTAGGTGCCGCCGGCTTTGGTCAGCGCCTTGACGAATGCATCCTGCAGCGTGTGGCCGTAGGCATAATCCGGCGTGACGAAGAACCATTTCTTGCCGAACTTCTTGACCAGTTCCGGCGTGACCGCCTCGGCGTCCATTGTCGTGGTATTGCAGACGCGGAACACGTTCCATTTGCAATTGGTGCCGGTGATCGGATCAGTATGGCCGCCGGGAACGATGTGCAGGACTTTTTTCTCGTAGGTCACCTGCGACATGGCATAGGCGATACCCGAATTCACGTCGCCGAAGATCGCGTCGACCTTATCGCGGTCGATCAGCTTGCGCGTCTTCTGCACGCCGGTGCCGACGTCGTTGGCTGAATCTTCGACCAGCAGCTGGACCTGGCGGCCGAGAATGCCGT
>JBARER010000150.1:0-5209 GCA_049796395.1 Xanthobacteraceae bacterium | reverse complement strand
GCCGTCCTTCACCGTGCCCGCGGCGCGTTCCAAATCCTGATCGGAAATCTCGCAGCCGAAGACGGCCAAATCCGGCAGTCCGGCGCAGACATTGGAATCGTGTGGCATAGCCGCTCCCCCCAGAGAGCGATAAATCCACCACCCCCAGGGTTGCAGTCAAGGCCCTCTCAAGCAAACGACGAGGGACATTTCAGGCGTCGGCCGCTGCCGATGCGCCTGCAGTTTCGCCTGACAACGCGGCTTCGATCAGCCGGCGACACGCGACGAGTTCGTCGAGTGCGTCTTGCAGCTTGCCGCGATCGGCGTCGGCGAGGCGCGCCGGCGCAGCCTCAATCTGAGGCGAAGTGTGAAGCGGCGGCAGCGAGGGCGCTGCTGCTTCGGCCGGCGGCTTGGGTATGCCGAACAGGTTGGGCTCCAACCGCTCCGCGGCGGATGGCGCGGCGGCATCGTCGCCGGCGCGGTCCTCGTCCGATGGCGGCGGCAATTGCGCGGCTTCGGTGCGCCAGACGTCTTGGACGAAGCCCACCCCCTGCTCGCGCAATATGCGCTGCACGCCGCGGATGGTGTAGCCTTCGCCGTAGAGCAAGTGGCGCACGCCGCGCAAAAGATCGACATCGTCGGGCCGATAATAGCGGCGGCCGCCGCCGCGTTTCATCGGCCGGATCTGCGGAAAGCGGCTTTCCCAAAACCGCAAGACGTGCTGCGGCACGTCGATTTCATCGGCCACTTCGCTGATGGTGCGGAATGCGTCGGGCGC
The DNA here is from genome assembly GCA_049796395.1 of Xanthobacteraceae bacterium. Classification (GTDB taxonomy): domain Bacteria; phylum Pseudomonadota; class Alphaproteobacteria; order Rhizobiales; family Xanthobacteraceae; genus BOG-931. The sequence goes on along the minus strand of JBARER010000150.1, from coordinate 4,452 downwards.
TTTTTCCAATGCAAGCCTCGCGGTACGACGCGTGTCAGACGGACAGAAACCCGCCAGCTGGCGGCGGAGTTAGACCACCTCGCCGCCGCCATCCAAGGTATTGATGCGCTGCTTGAGGATTGCGGATGGCTTGAACACCATCACCCGGCGCGGAGAGATCGGGACCTCTTTGCCGGTCTTCGGGTTGCGGCCGATGCGCTGCCCCTTCTTGCGCACCACGAACGAGCCGAACGACGAAAGCTTCACCGTCTCGCCGCGCTCAAGGCAATCGGTAATCTCCTTGAGCACCAATTCTACCAGAGTCGCGGATTCTGTGCGTGATAGTCCGACCTTTTGATAGACGGCCTCGCACAAATCCGCACGTGTGACTGTCTTTCCCGCCATCGCCAGCCCCGCGCACGGCTAAGATCGATCGTCGATCGATATATCGTGCTGAATTATCAACGATATTAGCTTTTCCACAGACGAGTCAACCGGGCTGACGGCAGTTCTTGAGGGTCACCAGCGGACCAGCGCGGCGCCCCAGGTGAAGCCGCCGCCCATCGCTTCGAACAGCAATAAGTCACCGCGTTTGATGCGCCGGTCGGCGACCGCGTCGCTGAGCGCCAATGGAATCGAAGCCGCCGACGTGTTGCCGTGGCGATCGACCGTGGTAATGACCTTGCCGGCAGGAATTCCGAGTTTGTGGGCCGAACCATCGATGATGCGCTTATTGGCCTGATGCGGAATGAACCAGTCGACGTCGGCGGCGCTATAGCCCGTGATCTTGAATGCCTCCTCGACCACGTCCGTGATCATCGCTACGGCGTGGCGGAACACCTCGCGTCCCTCCATGCGCAAATGCCCGACGGTACCGGTCGAAGACGGGCCGCCGTCGACATAAAGCTTGGACTTATAGCGGCCGTCGGAGCGCAACCGGACAGTCAGAATTCCACGGTCGTCCCGTGCGCCGGGCTGAGGCTGCGCTTCGAGCACTACGGCGCCGGCGCCGTCGCCGAACAGAACGCAGGTGCCGCGGTCGGTCCAGTCGAGCAGCCGCGAGAACGTCTCGGCGCCGATCACCAGCGCCCGCTTGAAAGCGCCGGAATGAAGCAGCGCATCGGCTGTGGCCAGGGCATAGACGAATCCCGAGCAGACCGCCTGCAGATCGAAGGCGGCGCCATGCGTGATGCCGAGCGCTGCTTGCACGGATACCGCGCTCGCCGGGAAAGTCTGGTCCGGCGTCGACGTTGCCAGCACGATCAGGTCGATCGACTGCGCATCGAGGTGAGCGTGCGCAAGCGCCCCCCGCGCCGCGCGCACCGCCATATCGGAGGTCAGCTCGCCCGCCGCGGCAATGCGTCGCTCGTGAATCCCGGTGCGCTGAACGATCCAATCGTCCGAGGTGTCAACCTTGCGCGCCAAATCCTCATTGGTGAGGACCTGGCTGGGCAGATAGCTGCCGCAGCCCAGCATGACCGAGCGCTGCACCGTCACGAGGCGGCTCCGCCGACGGCCTTGGTATTGAGCGTCGGGCCGCCGAGAACTTGAACTTGGCTGCGATGCGCCTGACGCGGTTCGAGCGCGGCACGGATCTTGGCCAAAAGTTCGTCGCGCACCACGCCGTGTCCGAGGTCGAGCGCCGCGGCGATGCCTTCGGCATCGGCGCCGCCGTGGCTTTTTATGACGATGCCGTTGAGCCCGAGAAAAACGCCGCCGTTGGCGCGGCGTGGGTCCATGCGCTCGCGCAACTGCCGGAAAGCCGACCGCGCGAACAGATAGCCGATCCGCGCGCTCCATGACCGGCTCATCGCGCCGCGCAAATATTCGCCGATCTGACGAGCGGTGCCTTCGGCGGCTTTGAGCGCGATATTGCCGGCAAAACCTTCGGTCACCACGACGTCGACCTTGCCGCGGCCGATGTCGTCGCCCTCGACGAACCCGCGATACTCGAGATCGGGCAAATTGTCCTCACGCAGAATGCGGTTCGCTTCGCGCACGGGTTCCAGTCCCTTGACCTCTTCGACGCCGATATTGAGGAGGCCTACGGTAGGACGCGGGGTGCCGAAAAGAATGCGCGCCGTCGCCGCACCCATCACCGCCAGGTCGACCAGATGCTCGGCGTCCGCGCCGATCGAAGCGCCGACGTCGAGTACGACGGATTCGCCGCGCAGCGTCGGCCACAGTGCGGCGATCGCCGGCCGCTCGATGCCCGGCAGCATCCGCAGGTCGAACTTCGACATCGCCATCAGCGCACCGGTATTGCCGCCCGATACCGCCAGATCGGCCTCGGCCTTTTTCACCGCGTCGATCGCCAGCCACATCGACGACTTCCAGCGGCCGGAGCGCAGCGCTTGGCTCGGCTTGTCGTCCATGCGCACGGCAATGTCGGTATGAACGATCCGCGTAACGGCCTTGAGTTTCGGCTTGGCGTCGACCAGCGGCGCGATCAGCGCGGCATCGCCGAACAGCAGGAATTCGCATTCGGGGTGGCGCTCCAGCGCCAGTCCCGCGCCGGCGACGACCACAGCCGGACCGTGGTCGCCCCCCATCGCATCAAGCGCAATGCGGACCTTGTCCGACATTCAATGACCCAGGTCCGGAAAGTGGGAATGCAACACCAGGGCGACAATAGCCGTTCGAGGCGTCGATTTGAAGCGCCGCACCTATTGCTTGCCGGGCTTGCCAAGAAGCGGGCCAAGAAGTGGGCCAAGGGCGGCAAAGGGACCCTCGTCCGGCTTGGGAGTAGGCAGCGGCTGGAACACCGCGCCCGGCGCTCGCGGGTAAGGCTCCAGTCCAAGGATGAGGAACTCGATGGCGATTGCACCCAGATCGACCGCGCCGCCGAGCAACGGTTCCGGGCCTTTCCATTTGGCCCGGGCGCCCTCGCCTTCCGCTTCCGGCTCGACAGCCGGTTGCAGCGGCAAAAAGACAAGATCGACCGTCTCCGAGACCTCGTTGAGCAACGGCTCGAGCGTCACCACGCAATCTTGTCCGGCCGTCGCCGACACGGTGCCGGTCACGTGCAGACCGTCGGCGCCCTGCCGGTTGACCTCGAAACTCGCCTCGAAGCGCGGCAGCTCGCGCAACCCGGCAATCCGCGCTATCGCGGCCCGCATGGCGGCGTCGGCCGTAAGCGCGAAGTGCCGACCGTCCTCATCGATATCGTCCACGGCGACGGGCACTTGCCAGGGCGTCGCGGCGGCTTCCTCGGTCTTGTGTTCAGGCATGGATTCGGTCTTGTGTTCAGGCATGGATAATGGCCTCGGCAATTGAATCGGGGTGCGGAAAGCTGACCTGGCCGCGCCGCAGCGCACCGTCGTCCTGCCCGGCGAATTGGCGCCGCGCCGCCTGCACATAGTGCGCCAGGCGCGCCGCGCCGCGCGCATCGCCCGCACCCGCAAAGATATTGCGTTGCAGCGCCTGCTCAAGCTCGCGCGTGTCGGCGGCGGCAAAAGCGGCGACATAGGCGGCCTGGCGCCCATAAAACGCTTCTCCGAACTGCCGCATCCGTTTCGGCACCGCGAGGTCGCCAACCCCCATTTCGCGGAGATTATGATCGAGGTCGCGGCAAAACGCGTCGAAAAGCTCCTGCCCGATCCGATGCCCGGCGGCCGTACTATCGCCGCCAAAACGCTCGATCAGCAGCACCAGATGCAGCACGATCAAGTCGAACCGGCCGTCGACGGTGTCCGGCACGCCATAGCCGCGGTAAAATGCCGGAGAGCGGGCTTGCGCCACGATCGCGCCATAGAGCTCACCGATGCTGCGATCCCGGAGGCGGGGTCGAAAAAGCCGCCAGATCATGTGGTTAACCGAGCCTGTTGCGACCGGCTCTCGGGTTGCCGGTGGCCGATCCGATTGCCAATCTTGAACTTTGGGGTTAGGGCACGCAGCGCCCGGTGACAAGTTAGGGACCAGGAATGCGGGGGACAATGGCGCGACGCCGTAGCCGGCCGACAGCCGCCTTATGCGGGCTGGCGTTGGCGATCGCGCTTGCCGGCTGCGGCGGCGAAACATTTCAGCGCGGCTATGTACTGCCCGACGGCGCGCTCGAGCAGCTCCCGCTCGGCGCCTCGCAGGAGCAGGTGCTGCTCGTGCTCGGCACGCCGTCGACCGTTGCCACCGTCAGCGGCGAAGCGTTCTACTACATCTCCCAGCGCGCCGAACGGCCAGTGTCGTTCATGAACATGAAGGTGGTCGACCAGCGCGTCATCGCGGTCTATTTCGACAAGAACCGCAAGGTGCGGCGGCTTGCGGAATACGGCCTCAGGGACGGCAAGCTGTTCGACTTCGTCAGCCGCACCACACCGACCAGCGGCGCAGACCTCAGCCTGCTGAACGGGCTGTTCCGGATCATCTCCGACAAGACGACGTGACGTCGAAAATCTGAAAATCGAAAGCCGGAAACCGGAGGCCGCTTGATGCGGCCTGCGGACTTCCGACCTCGATCAGTGCGCCAACACTGCGAGC
>JBARER010000149.1:0-12338 GCA_049796395.1 Xanthobacteraceae bacterium | reverse complement strand
ACGATGTCGAGGCCAAGCGGCGGGTCGCCGAGGCGGCGGAGGCCGCGCTCACGGCCGCGGCGGCGACGGAAACCGAAGCTCGCGCCCATTGGCGGGACGCGCAACGCCTCACCGACACCGCCCGCGAGCATCATGCGGTGGCCGAACGCGAAATCGGCCGTAACGCGGCCCGCATTTCGGCGCTCAAGGAAGCAAAACAGCGGATCGGCGTTAGCTGCGATGAAGCCAAGCTCGGGCGCGACGAGGCGGAGAAGTCGCTCGCAGCGCTGCCGGCTGCCGCCGAGATCGAGAGCAAGCTCGCCGAGATCAACGCGGTGATCGCCCACCAGCGCAGCGCGTGTGCCGAACAGCGCGGCGAGGCGCAGGCGATCGCGCGCGAGTCGGAACTGGCCAACCACCGGCTACGCGCCATTGCCGGGGAGCGCCAAGGCTGGGACGACCGCAAGGCCAACGCGGAGGGGCAGATTGCCACGCTCCATCAGCGCACCCACGAGGCGGCGAGCGAACGCGCCGAATTGGTCACCGCCCCGCAAAAATTCGAAATCCAGCGTCAGGCTCTGATCGGCCAGATCGAAACGGCGACCACCGAGAGGCGCGGCGCAGCCGACCGGCTGGCGGCGGCCGAAACCGAGCTTGCCGAAGCGGACAAGGCCGCGCGGCTGGCGCTCGAGGCGGTCGGCGAAGCGCGCGCCGAGGCCGCACGCAGCGAAGAGCGTTCCGATGCCGCCAAGCGCCGGCTGGCCGATCTTGAGCACGAAATCCGCGAGGTTTTGCAGGTCGAGCCGGTCAGCGCCGCGGAAGTCGCCGAACTCAAGCCCGAGGCAGAAACCCCGTCGATTGCCGAGGTCGAGGCCAAGATCGAGCGCATCAAGCAGGAGCGCGAGCGGCTCGGCTCAGTGAATCTGCTGGCCGAGGAGGAATTGCGCGATGTCGAAGGCCAGCACCAGAAGCTGGTCGGCGAACGCGACGACCTTGTCGAGGCGATCAGGCGGCTGCGCCAAGGCATTCACAGCCTCAACCACGAGGCGCGCGACCGCCTGCTGACGTCGTTTCAGACCGTCAACGAGAATTTCAAGAAGCTGTTCACCGAACTGTTCGGCGGCGGCGCCGCCGAACTGCAACTGATCGAAAGCGAGGACCCGCTCGAAGCCGGACTCGAAATCATGGCGAAACCGCCGGGCAAGAAGCCGGCGACGTTGTCGCTATTATCCGGTGGCGAACAGGCACTCACTGCGCTGGCTTTGATCTTCGCCGTGTTTCTCACCAATCCGCCGCCGTTCTGCGTGCTGGACGAGGTCGATGCGCCGCTCGACGATTACACCGTCGAGCGCTTCTGCAACCTGCTCGACGAGATGACGCGCTCGACCGACACCCGCTTTGTCATCATTACGCATAATCCGATCACCATGGCCCGCATGAACCGCCTGTACGGCGTCACCATGGCGGAACGCGGCGTATCGCAGCTCGTTTCGGTCGACCTGCAAGGCGCGGTGAAGCTCAGAGAAGCTAGCTGATGCGGCGGCGGATCAAACCGCCGCCGCTCATTCATTCCCGAGCTTGAACAGGCGCCGCGCATTGCCGCGGCCGATTTTCATGCGATCGTTCTCGCTGATCGGACAGGCATCGAACCAATTGGCGGCGTGGTCGATGTTCTCGAACGGCCAGTCGGTTGAGAACATGATGCGATCGGCGCCGATTTCCAGCATCGCGTTCATCAGCGCCTGGGTGCGGAAATTCCCGGACGTGGTGAGAAAGAAATTCGAGGAGAAATATTCCCCCAACGGCTTCTTTGCCGGCCACTTGTTCCGGTCGGGTATCCAGGCGTTCGAATTGTCGACGCGCCAAATCCCGTAAGGCAGGTTCTCGCCCATATGGCCGAGAATGATATTCAGCCGCGGATGAGCGTCGAACAGGCCCGACGCCATCAGCCGCAAGGCATGCACGGCGGTCTCCTGACCAAACGCCCAGATCGGTCCCATCAGCCAGGGGTGTCCCTCGTAAATCCGCGCGTCGCGCGGCACCGGATTACGCGGGTGCAGGTAGAACGGCACGTCGAGCTTTTCGACGGTCGCCCAGAACGGCCGGTATGCCGGTAAATCGTAATAGACGGCGCTCTCGGCGTCGCCGACCTGCGAGAAGCCGTTGACCAAGGCGCCGCGCAAGCCCAGTTCCTTCACGCAGCGCTCCAGCTCGCGCGCGGCAATATCGGCGTCCTGCATGGCGAGCGCAGCGAAGCCCTGAAAGCGGCCCGGCCGTTTCGCCACCTGTTCGGCGAGAAAATCATTGGCCTTGCGCGCTATCTCGGCGGCACGGCGCTTATCGGGAATGGCCTGCACCGCCGGCGCGTTGAGCGACAGGATCATCGTCTCGATGCCGTACTCGTCCATCAACGCAAGGCGCCGGCCGTGGATGTCGGCATTGCGGCTCCTGACTTCGTTCTGCACGGCTTCCGGAAAATAGCCCACCGAATCCTCGGCGGTTTCCGGAATAGCGAAGTGCTCCTCGAGCGCGATCTTGCCCTGCATGGTCCCTCCCGTTTCGAGCCGCGGCTGCGCGCCCGATTAATCTTAACACGGCGATCGTTGCCTGCCTCCGGCTCCGGCGTCCATGGCAGCGCCCGCTGGCACGCATCTGGCGAGACTACGGCACGAGCTGCCGCGTTGTCCCATTTCGGGGCGGCTGCGGACCCCCGCTCGTTCAAAACGCTACGGCCGCGCCGATGAACGTGCAACCAACTTACACCCTGGTTTCCCAACCGCAGAACAATCGCGTGCTGCGCGGCTGGGCGCTGTTATCGCGCGGTACTTTTGCCCTCGCCATTTTCCTGATCGACGCCGCGCTGATCGTGGCGACGTCGTTGCTGACCGGCATCGCCTATTACAGCTTCGTCTACGGCGACATCGACCAAATCTGGAACTGCGTTCAGGTCGGGCTCCTGGCGGCGAGCATTTTCACCGTCTCCAATATCTTTCGTGGCGAATACCGGCTGCCGAATTTCTTCGCCTTCACGCCGCACGCCCGGCGCACCGTTCAATTATGGAATGTCACCCTGATCTGCCTTTTGATGCTCGGATTTCTGGCGCAGATCAGCATCAAATATTCGCGCGGCTGGATCGTGCTGTTCTATGTCGTCACGCTTGCCGGCCTTGTCGTTTCGCGTTTTGCCATCGTTCGCGTCACCGCGCTGGCGCGCGCGGCCGGGCTGATTTCGGCGCAACGCATCTGCCTGCTCGGCACCGGAACCCACATCGGCGCCTTCGTCCAGCATTACGAGCCGTGGGCGCTCGGGCTCAATATCGTCGGCTGTCGCTTCCTGACGCCGGTTCCCGCTGCCGCCACCGCCGAAGCACGGCGGGCCGCGCTCGACCGCGATCTGGCGGAGGCAGTGACGAGCGTGCGCGCGCTCGACCCTGACGCCATCTATCTGCTGTTGCCGTGGTCGGCGACCGACGTCATCGAGCGCTGCGCCGAGACTTTCCTGGCGCTGCCGGTCGAAATCCATCTCGGGCCGGAGCAGATACTGCACAAGTTCGACGAAGTCGAACTGGCCAAGGTCGGACCGCTGGCCAGCCTGCAACTGACCCGTCTGCCGCTGTCGCGCGCCGAGGTCGTGCAGAAGCGGCTGTTCGATGTTCTGTTCGCGTCGCTGGCGCTGATCGCGCTGACACCGCTGATCGTGCTGGTCGCCATCCTCATCAAGCTCGACAGCCGTGGACCGGTTTTCTTCGTGCAGCGGCGCTATGGCTTCAATCAGCAACCGTTCCGCATCATTAAATTCCGCACCATGTGGGCGATGGACGACGGCACGGTGATCCCGCAGGCAAGACGCGACGATCCCCGCCTGACCCGGATCGGCCGCTGGCTGCGGCGCTGGAACGTCGACGAAATTCCCCAGTTGTTCAACGTGCTGACCGGCGAGATGTCGCTGGTCGGGCCGCGGCCGCATGCACTGTCCCACGACGACGACTATGAACGCCGCATTTCGCTCTATGCACGCCGTCACAACGTGAAACCGGGAATTACCGGCTGGGCCCAGATCAACGGCTATCGCGGTGAGATCGACAGCGACGAGAAAATCCGCAAACGCGTGGAATTCGATTTGTTCTATATCGACAATTGGTCGCTCTGGCTCGACCTGAAAATCATCGCCCGCACGATGTTGTCGCCGACGGCCTTCCTCAACGCCTATTGATCGTCATCGCGAAGGCGACGGAACAATCCGGAGCCTTTGCTTGCGGCTGGCTTGCTTCGCCTCACCCGCAACGACAAAATATCGCTAGCCGGCGAGCGTCGCGAGGACGGCGATAGCGCCGATGGTGACGACGGCGGTCGACACCCATAAAACGCCGATCCAGAGCCAGAACGTCCGCGGCTTTTTCGCCGTAACGGACCTCGCCGGCTCTCTCCAGGAGCGCAATTCCGGCTGGCCCAGCCGCAGTGCGACGCTGGCACGCTCGATATCCGCGTATTCGCGTGCCAACTGGTCCTGCTCGAACCGCGTCAGCATGTTCGTGTCGTCGACGGTTTCGTTGCCTCGGTCACGCGGCGCGGACGCGTGCGGTTCCATCGATAACGGATGGTCGCTTGGCCGATCTGATTGTAGCGAGCCGAGAGCGCGCTCGGACATGGCCTACCCACCTACCTATTGGCAATGACAGCCCCCGTGCTTAACGGACACGCGGGGTCGACGCGACGCCGATCCGGCGCTAACCTTAACAGCCGAAGGGACCCGTTTCGGCGGGACCGGCGGCAAGTCGCGGGCGCCCTCGCGAGTGCCGTGGAGCGCGACTATCTATTGCCCGATTGCATGACTATTGCTGATCCCATGTTTGCTTGATCCCATGTTGTTCGACCGCATGTTGTTCGATCCCATGGCGCCGCGTGTCGCGGCAAGCCGCCGGGAGCCAGTCTGAGGAGTCGTAATGTCCACCTCGACCATCATCGTCCTTGCCGTGATCGTCGTCGTCGTTTTGTGGGCGATCACCGTCTACAACGGCCTTGTCACCATGCGGCAACGGGTCAACGAGGCTTTCGCCGACGTCGATGTACAGCTGCGCCAGCGGCACGACCTGGTCCCGAACCTGGTCGAGACCGTAAAGGGCTATGCGGCACATGAGCGCGGCACGCTCGATGAGGTGGTCAAGGCCCGCAATGCGGCCGTTGCAGCGCAGGGGCCGGTGCAGCAGGCAGCGGCCGAAAACATGCTCTCGGGCGCTTTGCGCCAGCTTTTTGCACTGTCGGAAGCCTACCCGAACCTCAAGGCCAATGAGAATTTCCAGCAGTTGCAGGCGGAGTTGACCGACCTTGAAAACAAGATCGCCGCATCGCGGCGCTTCTTCAACAACGCGGTGCAGGAATACAACGCCGGCATCCAGCGTTTTCCCGCCGCCCTGTTCGCCGGCACCTTCGGTTTCGCCCAGAAGGATTACTTCGATCTCGGCGCGGATCGGCAGGCCGAGACGGTCGCACCGGCGGTGAAATTCTGACTTTGCCATTCCGGGACCGAGCCGAACGCCGCTCCCGGAATTCACGCTCACCGATGTTGAAACATGAAATGGATCGTCGAGAACCTCACGTTTCGTGATTGTGGGTTCCGGGCTCGCGGACTGCGTCCGGGGCCCGGAATGACGCGGTGACGGTCATGGCCGCTTACGGTCTCTATAGTCATATCCAATCGAACCGCCGCCGCTCGATCGTCCTGCTCGCCGGGCTGTTTCTTCTCGTCTATGTGATGGTCTATGCTGGGGCGCTTGTCGCCGTCGCGCTGTCGCGCAATGCCGATCTGCCGACGCTGATGCGGATCGCCTGGGTCGATTTCCTCGAAGCGGCGCCGTTCGCCACCGTGGGCGCCGCGCTGTGGATCATCATCGCCTATTATTTTCATCAGGACATGATCGACGCGCTTACCGGCGGCCAGGAAGTGCAGCGCAAGGACCAGCCGCGCCTCTACAACATCCTGGAAAATCTCTGCATTTCGCGCGGCATCCCGACACCCAAGCTGAAAATTATGAATTCCGGGGCGCTCAACGCCTTCGCCACCGGAATGAACGCCAAGCAATACTCCATCACCGTCACGACCGGTTTGCTCAACCAGCTCGACGACGCCGAGATCGAATCGGTGCTAGGCCATGAGCTGACGCATATCCGTAACGGCGACGTTCGCTTGATGGTCGTCGCGGTCATTATTGCCGGCGCGATCTCCTTCTTCGTCGAGCTGATTTTTCGGCTGTGGTTCTACAACGGCCTCGGCTTCGGCGGTGGCTCGCGGTCCGAGCGGCGCGGCGGCGGCAATGGAGCAGGACTTGCGATTTTGATCGCGGTCGGGCTCGTGGTCGTTGCTTACGCGCTCTCCTTCGTCATTCGGCTTGCCCTATCGCGGTCGCGCGAATTTCTTGCCGACGCCGGCTCGGTCGAACTCACTAAAAACCCCGATGCCATGATCTCGGCGCTGCGCAAAATCGAGGGCCGCGGCGAGCTTCAACGCGCCACCTCGGCGGTGATGGAAATGTGCATCGACAATCCGCGGCAGGGCTTTGGCGAATTGTTCGACACTCATCCGACGGTCGATGCTCGTGTCGCGGCGCTGGTCAAGTTCGCGGGCGGCCGCGACCCGGGCCCCATCGCGCTGCCACCGCCCGAAGGCGAGAGCGCCGATGCGGCAGGCGCCGAAGCAACGGCCGGCCCGTGGGGGCCGGAAATCCCGCCGCAACCGTCGTCACAAGTGCCAACGCAACAGCCGGCCGAGGCCCCCGGCCCATGGTCGGAGCCGACAGCCGATCCGACGGTGCAGCCTTCGGAGTCATCCGCTGAAGCGGCGTCTGGCCCCACGTTTGGCCAGGCGTCCGGTCCTTGGGGACCGCACCGCAACAGCTAAGCGCCAAGCCCCCGCGCCAAAGCCCCGGCGCGTTAACCTTAACAAATTACAAATCCACCGAATTGGCCTCAGCAAGCCCGAAGCCGGACGAGGAGGCTTCCAAACCGCCTCGCGGCTGTGTAGAAACGAGCAAAGGGCACAAGTCACGCTTTGCAAGCGTCAGTGAGGGGTTCGATCATGGCCAAACCAGCTCTGATTTTGGTCGGTGCGGACAAGGGCGGCGTAGGTAAAACTACAGTTGCCCGCACCTTGCTCGATTATTTCACCGCGCATCACGTACCGACCCGCGCTTTCGATTCGGAATCGCCGAAGGGAACGCTCAAGCGCTTCCATCCCGACGTGGCCGATATTGTCGACGCCACCGCGGTTGCCGACCAGATGCGCATCATCGATACGCTGTCGAGCACCGACTCCACCGTGACGGTGGTCGACGTCCGTGCCGGCCTGCTGTCGCCGACGCTGCGGGCGTTGCGCGATATCGGCTTTCTCGATGCGGTCAAGAAGGGCCAGATCACCTTCATCGTCTTCCACATCCTCGGCTCATCGATCGCGTCGCTGAACGAGATCGAGGAAACCGCGCCGTTTACGACCGACGCCAAATATTTCCTGGTCAAGAACTTCATCAACAACACCAACTTCTTCGAATGGGACCAGGCTACCCATGCTTCTTATTTCAAGAAGCTGAAGGACGCGGTGACGATCAACGTCCCGAAGCTCAACGAAATGGCCTACGAGCAGGTCGAGCTGGCTTCGGTGCCTTTCCTCACCTTCGTCGCCAACAAAAATCCGAAGGGCGACACTGCCAACTACTCGTTCGTGCTGCGCGGCTATGTGCGGCACTGGCTCGGCAATGTCTGGGGCGAGTACGATCGCGTGAAGCTGCTCGATATCTTCGATACCTCGGGCAGCTCGGTCACGACGTCGCGCGTTCAGAGCGGCAACCGCTCGTAACGGGCTGCAATCGCGGGATTCCCTGGCTCCGGCATAATGCTAGAGCCGTAGGCAATTTCGTCCTAGAGTCGCATCCGGTAGCACCGGACTGGGACCCGCAACGGGAATGCCTCAGCACACGCCGCTCTACGTTATCGCCTCGCGGCATCCGCGGGTGGGTAAGACTCTGATTGCCCGGCTTTTGTTGGAGTTTTTCCGGTCCAGCGGCAGGGCTTCGCTGGTCGGTTACGACCTCGATCCGCGCGAGCCGACGCTGGCGCCGCACTTCCCAAATCAGGTCTGGACGGTGGATATCGCCGACACTAGCGGTCAGATGGCGCTGTTCGACCGGCTGGTCAGCGACGAGTGGCGCACCACGATCATCGATCTTGGTTACAGCCTGTTCGACCAATTCTTCGATGTCATGGCGGAGATTGGCTTCGAGGAGGAGGCCCAGCGGCGCGGCATCCACCCCATCGTGCTGTTCATCACCGACGGAGTCTCAGCCACCGCGCAGACCTATTTCAAGCTTCGGCGGTTGCTGCCGCGCACCACCTTCGTGCCGGTGCATAATGAAGCTGCGTCGTTCATGTTCATCCCGCAGGATTTTCCCCCGAGCCGTCCGGAATGCGGCGTCATCCGTATTCCGCGGTTGTCTCCCATCGTGAGGGGCGTGATCGATCGGCCTGGCTTCTCGTTCGCCTCCTATATGGAGCGGCAGCCAGGCGGACCGACCGAGGTGCATGGCTGGATTGGCGGGATTTTTGCGCAATTTCGCGAACTCGAGCTGCGGCTATTGATCGGCGAGCTCGATTCATCGTTGCGGGGCAAGAAGGCGCCGCTTCGCCTGGTCCGCTAAGAGGCAAAGCGTGCGCTAATGCCCCTCGAAGGTGACGAGGGTGCGCACCGGGACGCCCAGCTTGCGTATTTTTTCGGCGCCGCCAAGCTCCGGCAAATCGATGATGAAGCAGGCGGCGGCGACGTCGGCGCCAACTTGCTGCAGAAGCTTCACCGCCGCTTCAGCGGTGCCGCCGGTGGCGACAAGATCGTCGACAAGAATAACCCGCTCGCCCTCTGCCAGGGCATCCTCATGCATTTCCATCTCGTCGATGCCGTATTCGAGCGAATAGCCAATGCTCACGCGCTTGAACGGCAATTTTCCCTTCTTGCGGATCGGCACGAAGCCGCACGACATCTGATGGGCGATGGCGCCGCCGAGGATAAAGCCACGCGCCTCGATGCCGGCCACCTTGTCGATCTTGCGGCCGGCCCAGGGCTGCACCAGTTCGTCGACGGCCCGCCGGAACGCCCGGGCATCGCCAAGCAGCGTGGTGATGTCGCGGAACATGATCCCCGGCTTCGGGTAATCCGGGATGTTCCGGATCGCGGCCTTAAGATCGTTTTCCAGTGCGGCCGTGCTCGTCATCGGTAAACACTCTATTCTGTATTGACCCCACCCCCACCCCACCCTTATATCTCAGTAAATTCAGCCTTTATGCGGGAGTGTGAGCGGTGGCCTATGTGGAGATTCGCGACGACACCATCTGGGCAAACCATATCGAAGGCGGGAAGGTTCTCAAGGACCGTATCATCTCACTGGCGCCTGGCGAAGTCATCGAGCTTGAGATCGACGGCATTGTCGGTGCTTGGGAGAAGACCCGTATCGGCAAGGACGGTCGGCCGCAACAATCCATCAAGCCGATCGGCAATATGAAACCGATCTGGAAAAGCTTTCAGGCACGGCGCCACGAACGTATTGAAATCCGCGAGGTACGAACGGCGGACGCCTATTTGGCGGCGTTGAGCGACACGATGACTGAATGGAATTTGCCGGAGGACGAAGAGGCTTTTCGTGATCTGTGATTTCGGCGACGTCGTCGTCGTGCCGTTTCCTTTTGTCGACATCGCCGCTGACAAGCGGCGACCGTCCGTCATTCTCTCCCACACCACCTTCAACGGCTCTCATGGCCATTCGATTTGTGCGATGGTCACGACCGCCGCTCGAACGAAATGGCCGAGTGATATTGCGATCACAGACTTAAAACTCGCCGGCCTGAATCGTCCCTGCGTGCTGCGATGGAAGCTGTTCACGCTGCCGAACGCACTCATCCTGCGGCGCGCCGGCAAGCTTGGCTCCAGCGACCGAGACAACGTCGTTTTGGCCGCCCGCAAAATCGTGGCTTAAGCCAATTCAGCTCTGATATTCGGTCGGCGCCCGCGACTTCTCCAGATCCGGGTCGTGCAGCACGGCGTACCAGACCTTTTTCTTTGTGAAGTACAGGAGGCCCGTGAACACGATCAGGAAGATCATCACCTGGAAGCCGAGACTCTTGCGCGCGTCGAGCTTCGGCTCGGCCGCCCACATCAGGAACGAGGCGACGTCGCGACCATACTGATCAACGGTGGTTGGCGTACCGTCGGTGTATTCCACCTGCCCGTCGCTCAAGGGCTTCGGCATGCCGATGGCATGGCCGGGAAAATACTTGTTGTATTGGCCACCCGGTGGCAACGCGAAGCCTTTGGGCGCATCGGTGTAACCGGTCAGGATGGCGTGGATATAGTCCGGGCCGTCCTCCTGATACATCGTGAACGCATCGAGAATGAACCAGGGAAAGCCCCATTCGTAGCTGCGCGCCTTGGCAAGGTCGGACATATCCGGCGGCAGCTTGCCGCCCAGCGCGGCACGGGCTGCTTGCTCGTTCGGGAACGGCGGCGGGAAATAGTCGGAAATCTTGCCCGGCCGCTGGAACATCTGGCCTTCGTCGTTGGGACCATCGGTCACCTGAAAGGTCGCCGCGATGGCCGCCGCTTGCGCTTCGGTGAAATTCGGTCCGCCTGGGTCGGCGAGATTACGGAACGACAACAGCTTCAGGCTGTGGCAGTTCGAGCAAACCTCACGATAGATTTTGAAACCGCGCTGCAGCTGCTCGGTATCGTAAGTGCCGAACGGGCCCCAGAACGACCAGTGTTGGCGCGGCGGCGCGTCGGCTTCCTGCGCCGACGCCGCGGTCGCTCCGCCGGCAAGCGATGCCGCGAGAGCAAAGGCCACAATGATGCTGTGACGACGTTTCATTGCCAGACCTCCCCTAACCGCGTCCGCTCGGGGGTGGCGGCGCCGACGCGCCGACCGGCAAGCCTTCGCGCAACACCGACTCGGTGATCGAGTTCGGCAGCGGTCTGGTGGTCTCGAACAAGCCCAGCAGCGGCAGGATGATGAAGAAGAAAGCAAAATAATACGCGGTAAGAATACGGGCCGCGATCACATAGCCCCCTGTCGGCTCCTGCGAGCCGAGATAGCCAAGCCCGATCACGGCGGCAAAGAAGATGAACAGGAATTGCCGGTACGCCGGCCGGTAGTTCGCCGAGCGCACCCGCGAGGTATCGAGCCAGGGCAAGAAGGCCAGCACGATGATCGAGCCGGCGAGCGCGGTCACGCCAAGGAGCTTGCTCGGGATGCCGCGCAGAATGGCGTAGAACGGCAAGTAATACCATTCGGGCACGATATGGGTCGGCGTCTGGCTGGGGTTGGCCGGGATGTAATTGTCGGAATGGCCAAGGTAGTTCGGGATGTAGAAGATGAAATAAGCGAAGACGATGCAGAACAGGCCGATGAAGAAGGCGTCCTTGACCGTGGCATACGGCGTGAACGCGACAGTATCCTTCTCGGTCTTCGGTTCGACGCCGGTCGGGTTATTCTGTCCGACCATATGCAGCGCCCAGATGTGCAGGACAACGACGCCGGCGATGACGAACGGCAAAAGATAGTGCAGCGAGTAGAACCGATTGAGCGTCGGGTTGCCCACGGCGTAGCCGCCCCACAGCCAGGTCACGATATCGCCGCCGACGCCGGGGATCGCCGAAAACAGATTGGTAATGACGGTCGCCGCCCAGAAGCTCATCTGGCCCCACGGCAGCACGTAACCCATGAACCCGGTGGCCACCATCAAGAGGAAGAGGATGACGCCCAGGATCCAGAGGACTTCGCGTGGCTCCTTGTAGGAGCCGTAATACATGCCGCGGGCGATGTGGGCATAGACGGCGGCAAAGAAGAACGCGGCACCGTTGGCGTGGACATAGCGCAGCAGCCAGCCGTAATTCACGTCGCGCATGATGCCTTCGACGGAATTGAAGGCGTAGTCGACATGCGGGGTATAGTGCATCGCCAGCACGACGCCGGTGACGATCTGCACGCCCAGCATGAAACTGAGTATGCCGCCGAAGGTCCACCAATAATTCAGATTGCGCGGCGTCGGGTAGGCGATGAAGGACGAATAAACCAGGCCTCCGATCGGCAGGCGCCGCTCCAACCATTGCATGAAGGAGCTTTGCGGCTGGTAGGTCGAATGTCCGCTCATAGTCGAACCTTATATGCGTGATTGGACGATATTTCGCCGATTCGTCACAGCCTCGGCAGTCGCGATGGCAGGAAAGTTCCGGCGCGTGCAGACCGCCGTGGAGATTGCTGTCACAGCCTCGACCCTCTTACATCTGGCCGGTTGTCCCGTCCGCGCTGCAAACCGCCCCCGGTAGGCCC
>JBARER010000148.1:0-32247 GCA_049796395.1 Xanthobacteraceae bacterium | reverse complement strand
CGGCGCATAGAGCTTGTGGTGCATGGCGGCCGAGCCGAAGTCCCACAAAATGGGGTCGCCGCCGCGCACCAGGAGCGCCCAGCGCGACAGCTTGTCGCGGGCCCATTCGCCGATCTTGGTCGAGGTGACGTAGCGGATATTGTTGTCGTCGAACAGCAGCAGCGCGCCGAGATCGGACGCTTCGAGCGCGGCCTGGGCACGAGCGAGCCGATAGCGGTGCATGCGCCGGTAGTCGACGCGCTCCTCGAAATCGACCCCCATGGTGCCGAGCACCGGCAGATGGCGGCCCCAATTGTAGCGCGGATTGATGTCTTCGGCGGTGATCTTGGTCGGATCGCGCCTGGTGATGTCGTCCATGGTGATCTCCCTGGTCCCTCAATCGAGATTATAGCCGTTTCGTAGGCGCAACGCAGTCCCCGCGCCGGCGGGCCGCCGGTCACGGTATCGGAATATCGCCGGTGTCCTTCGGCACTTTATAGCCCTTCTGCGTCGCCGGGCGCTTGGCGATGGCGACGTACCAGCGCTTGACGTTCGGGTATTGGTTCAGATCGACAGTCTGCCACTCGTAGCGCGATACCCACGGCCAGATGGCGATGTCGGCGATCGAATAGGCATCGGCGACGTATTCGCGGTCGGCGAGGCGCTTGTCGAGCACGCCGTAGAGCCGGTGGGCTTCTTTCAGATAGCGCTCCTCGGCATAGGCCGACTTGCCCTTGTTGTATTTTACGAAGTGATGCACCTGGCCGAGCATCGGCCCCGGCCCGCCCATCTGCCACATCAGCCATTCGATGGTGTGGTAGCGCTCTTCGCCGGATTTCGGCAAAAGCTTGCCGGTCTTGTCGGCGAGATAGATCAGGATGGCGCCGGACTCCATCAGGCTCATTCCGTTGTCGCGATCGACGATCGCCGGAATGCGGTTGTTGGGGCTGATCTTGAGAAATTCCGGCTTGAACTGCTCGTCCTTGGAAATGTCGACGGCATGCACGGTGTAGGGCAGGCCGAACTCCTCGAGCGCGATGGAGATTTTGCGGCCGTTCGGTGTGGTCCAGGTGTAAAGGTCGATCACGGTTGTGTTCCTGCCTGTTTCTGGGATTAGAAATTAGGTTCTAAATCCGCCATATTACGCGGCGGTCTTGGCTTCGAAGGCGGCGGTGGCGCCGCGAAGCGCAACCAAGTGGGCCGCAAGGCCGTCGCGAATCGTCGGCCCATGCGTTCGCATTTCGGCGAACTCCGCCTCGGAGATAAGATCGCTCAGGCCCGACTTGAAGTACGGCCAGACCTTGGCGCGCGTCCACCAGTCTTGAACACGGGGACGACCGTCCGTCCATAGATCAAGCAGGCCCAGATAGTCGAGCCGCGCGACGAGCGGCATCAGGTTGATGTCGGCAAGGCTCGGATCGGCGCCGACGATCCAGGGGCCGCCGTTGGCAAGGGTCTCTTCGAGCATCTTGAAGGCGCGCTCATAGGCGGCGACGGCATGGATGACGAAAGGCGATTGCACACCGTGCTCGTAGGTCGACTTGAAGCGGTCGGTGCGGCGCGGATCGCCGACATTGCGGAAGCGCGCCTGGCGGATCTCTTCGGGCATATTGCGCATCCGCTCGCGGAACATCGCCGAAAAGCTGATCTCGGTGACGCCCTCGAACAGGCCGTCGTCGACCATTCTGCTCCACAGCCGCATCCGGCTCTGCTGCCACGGATCGGCCGGGATCAGGCGCGGCGCCTGCGCGAAGGTCTGGTCGATATATTCGCAGATCAGCGTCGATTCGATCACCGGCTTGCCGTCATGCACCAGCGTCGGCACCACGCCTTTCGGATTGAGCTTGCGATAGGCCGGCGAATACTGCTCCGCCGTGAACAGGTCGACCGGGATCGCCTTCCAATCGAGGCTTTTGGCGCGCAGCGTGATGCGCACCTTCTGGCAACAGACTGAATTGCCGAAATCGTAGAGCAACAGCTCGCTCATGCGACCTTCCTTCCCCACAACCGGGCCGAGGCAATATCCGCCCCTTGGCGGATGGCCTTGAGCTTAAGCCAAACCGCCGGCTCGATCACCCATTCGCGCCGGGTGAAGGTGCCGAAGCCGCAATCGCTGCCGGCGATGACCCGCTCGCGGTCGCCGATCGTCGCCACCGCTTCCTCGATCCGCCGCGCCACCACTTCCGGGTGCTCGACGAAATTTGACGTGGTCTCGACCACGCCGGGAATGAGGATCATGTCTTTCGGGAACGGCACGCGCTTGAGCGCCGCATATTCGTGGGCATGGCGCGGATTGGAGAACTCGATCGACAAGGCGCCGACCTTCGCCTGATAGAGCGCGGGGAGAATTTTATCCAGCGCGATGTCGTGGATGTGCGGGCCTTCCCAGTTGCCATAACAAATGTGCAAACGGACGCGGTCGCGCGGGATGCCTTCGATGCCTTTGTTGATCGCCTCGACATGGCGCTCGCAGCGCTTGACGAAATCGGCGTCGGAGAGATCGCGGTACATCATCGTGCGGTCCATGGCGAGATCGGGCGCGTCGATCTGCAGGACGAGGCCGGCTTTGTAAATCGCCTGGTATTCGTTCTTCATCTCGCGCGCGAGGGCGTCGAGATAATCGTCATGCGAAGGGTAGTGGGCATTGAGCATGGTGGTGGAAATGATGCCGGGCGAGGCCGCGGTCATGAACCGCTCGGTAAATGCGCCCATCTCGTCGGCGATTTTCTGAAAGCCGGCTATCTCGTCGGTGATCGGCTTCATGTCGCGATATTTGATGTCGGCTTGCGCCTCCGGCGCGCCATGCTGGCTCTTCGGCGGGTTGGGAAAGCGCCGCATCAGATAGCTCATCAACTCGGGGAATTCCTCGAACTCGCGGCCGCGACGGCGCTTCGAAACGCCTCCGAAGCCCGCCACGCGCTGCGGCACATAGGTCTGAAAGCCGATGCGGCGCTGCTCGCCATCATTGCCGACATCGATGCCGGCTTCCATCTCTTTGCCGACCACATGGCGGACGGCCTTGTCCATTTCATCCGCCAGCGCCTTCGGATCGAAATTGGCGCCCTCCTCCTGTGCGATGAGAAGGTCGCTGAGTTGTTCGTTGCGCGGCAGGCTGCCGACGTGCGTGGTGAGAATGCGGTCGCGACTGAAAATCATGGAATACTCCTTACGGGCATGACGGCTTATAATATTGCGACGGATTTCGCCATCGGCATAATGGCTTGGGCATTATGCCTTGGCGCCATGTCTTTAGCGTGATGTCTTTGGCTGATGTCTTTGACGCGGTGTTTTTGGCGTGATGTCTTGGGCGCGTGGGAGGGGTGGGCAACATCCCCGCTTGCCTTGGGAGGATAAAGCCGTGACGACGAGCGCCGCAGCCGCGATCCCGCGCGATTACAATTTTGCCGCCGATATCCTTAAGCGCAATCTCGACGCCGGCCGCGGCGGCAAAACCGCCTTCATCGACGACAAGGGCCGCACCACCTATGCCGAACTCGCCGACCGCGTCGATCGGTTCGCGCGGGTGCTGCGCTCGCTTGGCATCCGCCGCGAGGAGCGTGTTCTGATTTGCCTCCTCGACACCATCGACTGGCCGATCGCATTTCTCGGCGCGCTCAAGGCCGGCGTGGTCGCGGTGCCGGTCAATACGCTGATGACCGAGGACGATTACCGCTTCATGCTGCGGGACTCGCGCGCCCGGCTCCTGGTGGTGTCCGAAGCGCTCTACGGTAAATTCGTAGCTGCGATCGGCGAGAGCGACGACCTCGAGCATGTCATCGTCTCCGGCGGTGACGCTGCCCACGGGCATCTGTCGTTCGATCAATTGATGGCCGAAGCGAAGACCGCGGGCAAAGCCGAACCGGCCGCGCCGACGACGCGCGACGACATGTGCTTCTGGCTCTACACTTCGGGCTCGACCGGGCGGCCGAAAGGCGCGGTGCACACCCATGCCGATCTGAAATTGACCGACGATCTTTATGCCGGGCCGCTGCTCGGCATCGCCGAGAACGATATCTGCTATTCGGTGGCGAAATTGTTCTTCGCCTATGGGCTTGGCAACGCGCTGACGTTTCCGATGTCGGCCGGCGCAACCACGGTGCTGTTGCCGGCCCGGCCGACGCCGGAGTCGGTGGCGGATATCCTGAAGAAACACGCCGTCACCGTGTTCTATGCCGTGCCGACATTCTATGCCGCGTTCCTGGCGAGCCCGGCGGCGCCGGCGCGCGCGGAGCTGAAACTGCGGCGCTGCGTTTCGGCCGGCGAGGCGCTGCCGCCCGACATCGGCCGCCGCTGGAGCGAACGCTACGGCTGCGACATCCTCGACGGCATCGGCTCGACCGAGATGCTGCATATCTACGTCTCCAACCGCCCCGGCGACGTCAAATACGGCACCACCGGCAAGCCGGTGGCCGGCTATGACGTGCGGCTGGTCGACGACGACGGCAATACCGTGCGCGAGCGGGGCGAGATGGGCGAATTGCAGGTGCGCGGCCCGACCAGCGCGATGATGTACTGGAACAACCGCGACCAATCGCGCGCCACCTTTCTCGGCGACTGGACGCGCTCCGGCGACAAATATATCGAAGACGAGGACGGCTATCTCGTCTACTGCGGCCGGCGCGACGACATGCTGAAAGTCTCGGGCATGTATGTGTCGCCGTTCGAGGTCGAAGGCGCGCTGCAAAGCCATCCCGACGTGCTCGAAGCCGCCGTGGTCGGCTGGCCGGACACCGACCGGCTGATCAAGCCGAAAGCTTTCGTGGTGCTTAAAGCGCCGGAACAGGCGAGCGAGGCCTTGGCGCAGAAGCTGCAGGACGCCTGCCGCCAGAAGCTCGCGGTCTACAAATATCCGCGCTGGATCGAATTCCGCAGCGAATTGCCGAAGACCGCGACCGGCAAGATTCAGCGCTTCAAGCTGCGCGCCGAGGCGGACGCGAAGTAGCGTCTCGGCGCGTATGCGTTCGGCGGTGGCGTCGACGTATGCGAAGAGGAGTGCCGGCGGGTCAGTTGCGCTTGATGTCCGCGGCCTTGATGACCGGTGCCCAGCGTGACAATTCGGCGTCGATGACGGCGCGGAATTCCGCCGGGGAATTACCGACCGGCTCCATATATTGCGTCGCCAGCTTGTCGCGCACCGCAGGCGAACGGATCGCCTCGACCACATCCTTGTTGATCTTCGCGACCAGGTCCGGCGGCGTCTTGCCGGGCGCGATCAAGCCCATCCAGGTATCGGCTTCGACGTCGACGCCGGATTCCTTCAAGGTCGGCAGATCGGGCAAGAACGGCGAGCGCTGGGCCAGCGACACCGCCAGCATCTTCACCTTGCCGGCTTTTGCCAATGGCACCACGGCGGCCGCCGGCAGACAGGCCATTTGCACGTCGCCGCGGATCACCGCCGTCATCGCCTGGGGGGAGCTGGTATAGGCAACGTGCACGATCCGCGTGCCGCTTTTAAGCGCGATCGCCTCCATCGACAACTGCGACAGCGAGCCGTTGCCGATAGAGCCGAAATCGTATTTGCCCGGTTCGCGCTTGAGCAATGCGATCAGATCGCCGACGCTGTTGACACCCAAGCTCGGATTGACCGCGAGCACGCTCGGCATGGTGACCAGTTGCGTCACTGCGGCAATGTCTTTGGCCGGATCGTAAGGTAGTGACGAAAACAACAGCGTGTTGATGGCGAGCGGTCCGCCGATGCTGATGCCGATAGTCGTGCCGTCCGGGGTTGCTTTGGCGACCGCGTCGGTGCCGATATCGCCGCTCGCGCCCGGCTTGTTCTCGACGACGAAAGCGGAGCCCGGATATTTCTGCTGCAAATTCTCGGCGATCAGGCGCGCCACGATGTCGGGCGTCGAGCCCGGACCGAACGGCACGACGATCCGCACCGTCTTCGCCGGCCAATCCTGCGCCGAGGCCGGCGCGGCGGCGGCTTGTAGCGCCGCTAGGAACAGGCCGAATAAAACTGCAAGTTTTTTCATGACGTTTCCATCCCTAGGAAGACACCGTTCCTGTTTAGCGTCTGTTGTAACTGTGTCACGTCGATATTTGCCGGGTCGACACGCCCAGCGAGCGCAAGATGGGCCGCGGTCGCGG
This sequence comes from Xanthobacteraceae bacterium, assembly GCA_049796395.1. Taxonomy (GTDB): domain Bacteria; phylum Pseudomonadota; class Alphaproteobacteria; order Rhizobiales; family Xanthobacteraceae; genus BOG-931. The sequence continues at coordinate 26,175 of JBARER010000148.1, read as the reverse complement.
CAGCTTCACCCATGACGAAACAAGCGCCGGAAACGCGCGCGGCCGATTGACCCTCGTGCGTCATCGACGCGCAACGGCCGGCCACCAACAGGTTTTCAATCCGGAGCGGCAGCAGCATGCGATAGGGCAGATGATTGAATCCGCGCGAGCCCGGAATATCCGGCCAACCCCAGACCACATCGCCGGCCACGTGAGCCTCGATGGGCCAGCCGTTGACACCGATCGTATCGTCGAAGCTCGCGCATGAGAGCACGTCGTCACGCGTGAGGCTGTAACGTCCGCTGATGCGGCGCGTCTCGCGAATGCCGAGTTGCGGTGGAATATCGACCACATAGGAAGATGCAAAGCCGGGCGCATTCGCTTTCAAGAATGCAAAAAAAGCCAGAGCCTGGCGCCGGCCTTCAATCTCGCCCGCGCTCAATTCGCGGGCGTCGGTGCCGTCGATGGCGCGGCCATTGCCGGTCTTGATCTGCGTGACGTTCACCCGCCATTCGGTTGCGTGTTTCATCGGACGTACGATCGCGCCTTTGCGCGGAAAGCGTTGCCCGCGTCTCTCGGCCTCGTCCATCAGCGCCGGAATGGTCTTCCAGGCTTCGCCCGCCGCGTCCGGATCGACGCCGTTGAGGCGGAACATGGTGGTCGGATAGAGCATGTTGCCTTCGGCGTCGCCGATCTCGAACGGCGCGCCGGCGAAACACGCGAGGTCACCGTCGCCCGAACAATCGATGAAAATGTCCGCGCGGACCGCCATGCGGCCGGATTTGGTCTCGACCAGAACGGCATCGACGCGGAGGCCATCCATCACGACGCCGGCCGCCAGCGCGTGAAACAGGACGTCCACTTTGCGCGCGGCGAGAAGATCGTCCGCCGCGCATTTATAGGCCGCAGTGTCGTAGGCCTGGGCCTTCGTCTTGCCGAAAATCAGGTGCGGCTCGTTAAGACCGCCGAGCGCATCGATGCGGCCGAGCAGGTCGTCGGCGACGCCGTGCACGACCTGACGGATATCGCCATGCACGTTGGCGTGCAGTCCGCAGAAATTGGTCACGCCGGCGGCCGTGCCCATGCCGCCGAGAAACCCATATCGCTCGATCAGCAGCGTCTTGCGGCCCCGAGCGCCGGCCGCGGCGGCGGCCGCGATACCGGAGGGTCCGCCACCCAAGACGACGATCTCAAATTCGCCGAAAATCGGCGTATCGCGCGCGGCCTCGGTAATGCTGGACAAAAAGACGCTCCGCTGGACCGCCGCTCCATAGCGGGTACGACCGCTCAAGTCGACGGCCGGAACGGCCGAATTGCCGGTAAAGGGGGTCCCGCGTTACTTCTTGCGTTTACAATTTCCGGGTATTAGGAGGGCATATCGACGGTCAGCCGCGGTAGCTCAGCTGGTAGAGCACCGCATTCGTAATGCGGGGGTCAGGGGTTCGAATCCCTTCCGCGGCACCAGTGTTCTTAGAGGGGCACGCCCGCCGGCTTATTTCGCCGCCATCACCAGGGAGTAGCGCTCGTCGGCGGCCGGGATTTTGGCCAGCGGCGCGCTGAGTTCCTTGCGCACGATGTTGGTGCCGAGCGCCAGCGAGACCATCTTGTAGAAGGCGTGGCGCCGGCTCATGCCTTCGCGGCCCATGCCGCAATCGGTCGAGATGACGAGCCGCTCCGCCGGAATATGTTTCAGCGCGGCGCGGATTTTTTCCGCCACTTCGTCCGGACTTTCCACCTGCAGCGTATGATGATCGATGACGCCGATGGCGATCTTCTTGCCGCTGATGGTCTTGCCGATGGCTTCGAGATCGATGCCGCCGGAGCTCGACGATTCGAACGTGATCACGTCGGCGTCCACGGTGTTGTAGGTCTCGAGCGCCGGCTTGTAGCTCTGCACCTGTGCGAACATGCGTTGCTGCGAGGGATTGCCCCAGCAGGAATGCGCCCAGACTTCGGTCTTGGCGCGCAAGCCCTTCACCGTGCGATTGAACACCTCGACCATCAGTTCCGGGGTGATCACCTTGTCCTGGATCTTGCGCACCGCAATCAGATGGATTTGCGGCTCCTCGATCTGGATGACCGGGCAGCCGGCGTCGGCGAGCTCGTGATATTCCTCGTTGAAGGCGTCGGCGATCGCGAACATGCGGTCGGGCACGCTTTTGTAGTGCCTATCCTGGAGCGCAAAGGCGACGATCTCGGCCGACACGGCGCCGAACTTGACCGGCTTTTCGGTGAAGCGCTGCGCCGCTTTCCACATCGAGGTGTATTGCAGATTGCCGCGCCCGATCGGTCCGGTGATGATCGGCATGACGCGCGATTCCAGATAATCGTGCAGGATATGGCCGCGCGGAAACATGATGCCGCCGCGCCCGGCCGGCGTCGCTTCGGGATGCGCGGCGTCGAGCCCGCTCATGTGGTTCGGCGGATAGGCGGTCCAGCTCTGGCCACCGACGTCGTCGTCGAAGCGGCAATCGCCGTCAGTGACGATATCGAGGCCGGCCAGCTCCTGGTCGCGCAGATAGCAGGTCAGGGCGTCTTCGTATTGTTCGCGGAAGCGGCGGCTCACCATCGCTTCGAGAAAATGGCGGGTGCCGAGATTTTCCGTGTACCAGCTCGGCCGCGGCAGCGAGCCGGTGATGGTGGTCGGCAATGTGATGTCCTTGGTGCCCCGATACATAATTGAACGCCTCCCCAAATCGCCGCGTGTCGCGTGCTTCAGAACCAGCTTAGCAAGCTACGGCGGCCGATGCGAAGTGGTTCAAGCGAAGAGAATCGCTGCCCACGTTTCGACGGACGGCGGTGGGCGAGCGAAGCGCCGGCGAATGGGCAGCGGTTGGGACGCGCTTAGGAGCCGGTGAACGCCGGCTTGCGCTTCTCCATGAAAGCGGTGCGGCCCTCGGTGTAATCCTTGCTGGCGAAACACTGCTCGACCATTTCGGCCGAGCGCGCGATATCTTTCTTCGACTCGTCCTTCATGATCTCGCCGACCGTGTATTTCACCGCCTTGATGGTGAGCGGCGCATTGGCGGAGATCATGTCGGTGATGCTTTTGACGTAGGTTTCAAGCTCCGCCTCCGGCACGACGCGATTGACCAGCCCCATTGTGCGCGCCTCCTCGGCGTTGAACTGACGCGCGGTGTAGAAAATCTCCTTGGCGAAGGACGGCCCGACAATGTCGACCAGCCGTTTCAGCCCGGTATAGCCGTAACCCAGCCCGAGCTTTGCCGCCGGCACGGCGAAGCGCGAATTGTCGGAGCAGATGCGCAGGTCGCAGCAGGTGGCGAGCCCGAGCCCGCCGCCGATGCAGTAGCCGCGGATCATGGCGATGGTGGGCTTCGGAAAATCGGCAATGCTGGCATAGGTCGCATCGGTTTTGCTGTTGTAGGTGCGCACCGCTTCGATGGTGTTACGCTCGCTGCCGAATTTGGAAATGTCGGCGCCGGACACGAACGCTTTGCCGCCGGCGCCGGTCAGCACCACGACGCGCACGTCGTTGTCGGCGGCGAACGCGTTGAGCATGCTGGTGGTCGCCTCCCACATTTCCAGCGACACCGCGTTGTGCCGCTCCGGATTGTTAAAGGTGACGATGCCGACGCCGCCTTCTTTGCGCGAGAGCATCTTGTCGGTCTGCGTCATTGCGTAGCTCCTGGTGTTCTGGCTGTGTCATCATCCGCGCAAGCGGATGATCCAGTAATCGCCGGCATTCAAATTTGACTTCCACTTCCGAGGTTACTGGATGCCCCGCTTGCGCGGGGCATGACAATGACCAGGCATTTTCACACGGCGTCCGCCTTGTGCAGCGCGGCGATCTCCTTCGGCTTGAAGCCGAATTCCTTGAGCACGGCGTCGGTGTGCTCGCCGGCCTCGGGCGGACGCGCGGCGAGCCGCGACGGCGTGCGCGACAGCGTCACCGGCTGGCCGATCAGCCGCATCTTGCTCTTGTCCTTCTTGGTTACGCTTTGGGCGATGCCGAGGTGCTCGACCTGGGGGTCGGCGAACACCTGGTCGATCGCATAGATCGGGCCGCACGGCACGCCGGCCTTGTTGAGGCGCTCGATCCAATCGGCGCTGGTGCGGCGGTTGATATGCGATTCGATCTCGGCGTTGAGCGCGTCGCGATGCTGGGACCGCGCCGCGCCGGTCTTGTAGTCGGGATTGTCCAACAGCGGCTTGGCGTCGGCCGCCTCGCAGAAGCGCTCCCAGATCTTCTGCCCGGTGGCGGCGATATTGATGTAGCCGTCCTTGGTCTTGAACACCCCGGTCGGGATGCTGGTCGGATGATTGTTGCCGGCCTGCTTGGCCACTTCGCCGGCGACCAGATAGCGCGCCGCCTGGAAATCCAGCATGAAAATCTGCGCCTGCAAGAGCGAGGTCTCGATATGCTGACCTTTGTGCGACTTCTCGCGTTCGAGCAACGCGACCATGATGCCGAGCGCCGCGAACAACCCGGCGGAAAGATCGGCGATCGGAATGCCGACCCGCACCGGACCTTGTCCGGGCAGGCCGGTAATCGACATCAGCCCGCCCATACCTTGCGCGATCTGATCGAAGCCCGGCCGGTCGGCGTAAGGCCCATCCTGGCCGAAGCCGGAAATGCTGGCATAGACCAGGCGAGGATTGATCTTGGCGAGCGTCTTGTAGTCGATGCCGAGCCGCTTCTTTACGTCGGGACGGAAATTCTCCACCACGACGTCGGCTTTCTTCACCATGCGCTTGAAGGTCTTGAGACCCTCCGGCGCTTTCAGATTCAGCATCATGCTGCGCTTGTTGCGGTGCAAATTCTGAAAGTCGGGGCCTTCGCGCGGTCCGCCCATTGGCTCTCCCGGGGTCGGCGGGGATTCGATCTTAATGACATTGGCGCCCCAATCGGCGAGCTGGCGCACACATGTCGGGCCCGAACGCACGCGGGTCAGATCGAGCACGGTGAACCGGGCGAGCGCTTTGGAAGCGTGGGGAAAAGGCATTGCTGGCGTCTCCACGGCCGGTTTTGGCCGGCTCGATTATTGTCGGCCGCAGTCGCGCGATACCGGTCGGTCGGAAGGAGGAAGAATTTCCCCGATCTGCCCGGCCTTGTCCACCGGTTCGGCCGGCGGTGCAGGCCGGTCGTTTCCACCGCCCGCGCGCGCTGAAAGGGCGCTAAATTGCCGACACCGCCGGCCATCTTTCCGGCACTTTCGCGAGGCGATCATGAACGAGGACACTCTCAATATCAGCATACGCAAATTTTTGAAGAAGGTCGGCGTTACCTCCCAACGCGAAATCGAACAGGCGATACGCACCGCGCTTGCCGACGGCCGCCTCAAGGGCAATGAGGCGCTGCCGGCCAAAGTGGTGCTTACGATCGAGGGCCTTGGTCTGTCGGCTGCGATCGAGGGCGCGATCGAGCTTGAGTGAATAAAGAGTTGGAGATCATGCCCATCGAATAATTCTAGACCGCGATCCGATTCAACCTGATCGGAGCCTGGTCTGGGAACCTCAATGAATAAAGAGCTTGCGTGACAGAGCGCCGTCGGCGCCGCCAGGCTCTTTCGGGAAACAATCATGCTCAATTTGCGTCGTATCGTCCTTGCCTTCGCGCTCGCCGCCGCCGCAACCGTCGCGGCGGCGCAGGAGCATCCCGGCCGCGGCAGCGCCGATCACGGCAGGCGGCAGGAGCAAGGGCCGCCGGGTGAGAGCGGCAAACCGGGCGGACCCGGCGTGCTGTCGCTGTTGCCGAGCGATGCGGTTACCGAGCACTCCGTCGAAACCAAAGCCGGGGCGCTTGCCTACACCGCGACGGCCGGAACGTTCCCGCTGTTCGATCAGTCGGGGACCGAGTCGGCGGCGGTCTTTTACACCGCCTATGTCGCCAAGACCGCCGGTCCGTCGCCGCGGCCGGTGACCTTCGTATTCAACGGCGGCCCAGGCGCCGCGTCGGCCTTCCTCCATCTCGGGCTGGTCGGTCCGCGCCTTGCCCAATTTGGCGCCTCCGGACGCGACGGTTCGCAAACCCGTCTTGTCGATAATCCCGACACCTGGCTTGCCTTCACCGATCTCGTTCTGATCGATCCGATCGGCACCGGCTGGAGCCGCGCGGCAAAATCCGACGACGCTCACGACTTCTGGAGCGTGCAGGCGGATGCCGATTCGATGGCCAAGGTCGTCGCGCTTTACGTTGCGAAAAACGGCCGCGCCAGTTCGCCGAAATTCATTCTGGGTGAAAGCTATGGCGGCTTCCGCGCCGCCAAAGTTGCGCGCGCGCTGCAGGAAGATCAGGGCATCGTCGTCTCCGGCATCGTGATGCTGTCGCCGCTGCTCGATGGCAACTTCCAATTCGGCGGCGACCAGTTTGCGCTCGGCGGCGCGTTGCAACTGCCGTCTTTGGCGGCGGCTGAGCTCGAGCGCAAAGGCACCTTCAGCACGCAGGCGCTGGCGCAAGCCGACCATTTCGCAATGACCGATTATCTCACCACGCTGGCCGGTCCGCCGCTGCAAGGCGACGCGGCCAAGGATTTCTACGCGCGCGTCGCCAAGATCACCGGAATTTCGGTGGACGCGATCGCGCGGTCGCGCGGCTTCATCGATGACGACTACATCAAGAACCTGGCCGGCGACCATAAGATCGTCAGCCACTACGACGCGACCTTCGCTTCGGACGATCCATATCCCGAAACGCCGGCGGATCGCGGCCCGGATCCCATCCTCGATGGAATGATCCGTGCCTATGGCGGGGCCTTCGTCGGCTACGCGCGCGACGAGCTCGGCTTCAAGACCGAGATGACCTATAACTTGCTCGACGGCGGCATCTCGCGGCGATGGGATTGGGATCGCGGACGCGGTCAGCCGAGCGTCATGGATGACCTGCGCGAGCTGTTGGCGCTGACACCGTCGTTCCGGCTGTTGATCGCGCACGGCTACAGCGACATGGTCACGCCCTATGCCGTGACGCGGTATCTGCTGCAGCACTTGCCGCCGTTCTCCGGCGAAGCGCGAACCGAACTGAAGCTCTATCGCGGCGGCCACATGTTTTATCTCGATCCGGATTCACGCAAGGCTTTCACCGCCGATGCCCGGACGATGTATCCGGCGCCGTGACGGTTGCCTGAGACAACCAAAATCTCCGCCCGACGAAGCCGCACTGCGGCGCTCGGCGTTAACGATGATCGCTGAGGGATGGCGCAAAAAATTGCGTCGCTCGGCTTGCGACCATGGCGGGAGCGGCGCTTTGTCTCACCTGCCGTTCGACGGATGCTTAAAAGTCGGAAGAATCGCTGCAATTGCCTTGTTAGCCGCGGCGCCGCGGGCCGCATTGGGCCCAAAAGTGGGCAGCAGCTCGCACCGCGGGACGGCAACGAGCGGCTGCACGCATTGCCTTTCACCAGGGAATCCGACAATCGTTTGATTGAATAAATCCGTCATTTAGCGATAAATGACCGGCCCTCGCGTCACTCAAAAACAATTTCAAGGGAGAGGAAAAAATGTCCAAGGATCTCATAGGCGTTCCCGTCAAACGGCGGACGCTCCTCACGGCCGGCCTCGCGCTCGGCGCCATGCAGGTGGCGAGCCCGTTCGTCGTCAAGTCGCTCGCCGACGAACCGATCAAGATCGGCCTCGATAATCCGCTCACCGGCACCTATGCGGCGCTGGGTAAGAACGAATTGATCGGCGCGCAGCTCGCGCTCGACCAGATCAACGCCAAGAACGGCATCCTCGGCCGCAAGGTCGACCTGCTGGTCGAAGACTCGACCAGCGCGGACGCCGCTGTCGCGGTGCAGAAAGCCAGCAAGCTGATCGACCGCGACAAGGTGAACTTCCTGCTCGGCAACATCAACTCCGGCTTGGCGCAGGCGATGGCCAATACTGCGTTCGAGAAGGGCGTGTTCATGATCGACCCCGGCGGACACACCGACAGTGTCACCGGCACGCAGTGTCATTGGAATGTATTCCGCGTCTGCAACACGACGCGCATGGAGACCAATTCGGTCTCGAAGCTGCTGCTCGATAAATACGGTAAGAAGTGGTACTTCATCACCACCGATTACGCCTTCGGCCACTCGCTGCAACAAGGCTTCGAGGCGAGTCTCAAGGCGGCCGGCGGCACCGAGGCGGGCGGCGATATGGTGCCGCTGCAATCGACCGACTTCTCGTCCTATCTGATCAAGGCGCAGTCGACCAATCCCGACGCGCTCATCCTTCTGCTCGCCGGCGACGATATGATCAACTGCCTCAAGCAGGCGGTGCAGTTTGGACTCGACAAAAAGATCCACATTGCCGGCGCGCAGCAGGAACTCGAGGTGAATCTCGGCCTACCGCCCCAAGCGCTGTTCGGCGATTGGGTGTTCGAGTGGTACTGGAAACAGCCCGGCGTGCCGCACCTGGAGGAATTCGTCGCCGACGTGCGCAAGCGCAGCGGCGGCCATGTTCCGACCGCCCGCACCTGGTTCGGTTACGTCGCGGTCCATACCTGCAAGCTCGCCGCCGAGAAGGCGAAATCGCTCGATCCGGTCAAAATGGCACACGCGATGCACGGCCTGGTTCTGCCGCCCGAGATCGCGCTGATGCCGAACAACCCGTTCTACCGCGATGGCGACAACCAGCTGATGCCGACCTTGTATGTCGGCCATTCGCAGCCGGCGCCGAAGGGCGGCGATCCGGAGGATTTGTTCGCCGTCACTCAGGAAGTGAAGGGCGTCGATGCGGCGCTGCCGCTCGATCAGATCGGCTGCAAGCTGGTGTGGCCGTCGTAATCCGTCTAAGCCCGGGCGCCGCTGCGTCGTGGCGCCCGGGATTCCGGCCCCGGTTGAGGGGTTTACAATTTCCCGATGTCCATGGATTGTGACCGCACTCGCGCCGGGGGAATGGCGTGATCGCCGGGCGGTTATGGTGTTGTCGCGCGAATGACACAGCTGGTCTTATTCAACGTCTTCAATGGTCTCATCATCGGCGCGTTCTATGCGCTGATGGCGCTCGGCCTCTCGCTGATCCTCAATCTCTCCGGCGTGATCAATTTTGCCCACGGCGGCTTTCTGGCGATCGGCGGGTATCTCGCCTACTCGCTGATTCCCTATCTGGGATATTGGGGCGCGCTCGTGGTATCGCCCTTTCTGGTCGGTTTCATCGGCATTCTGGTCGAGCGTGTGCTCATCCGTCGGCTCTATGGCCGAGACCCGCTTTACGGCTTGCTCTTGACCTTCGGCTTGGCCTTTATGATCGAGGACGGCACGCGCTTTATCTGGGGCGCGCAGAGCTTGCCTTTCGCGATCCCGCAATGGCTGTCGAGCCCGCTCAGTAGCGAGTATTTCTTCCTCACCGGCTACCGCGTGTTCATGATGCTGCTGGTCACGGCCGCTGTCGCCGCGCTGTTTCTGATCCTCAATTATACGCGGCTTGGCATTCGCATTCGCGCTGGCACGCTCGATCTCGAGACGGTGTCCGTGCTCGGCGTCAACGTCCGCGCATTGCGCAACCTGAATTTCGGCCTCGGCATCTATCTCGCCGGCCTCGCCGGCGTGCTTGCGGTCGGCATGCTCGGCCTGCAGCCGACGCTGGGCGACAGCCTGATCATGCCGAGCTTCATCGCCATCATCGTCGGCGGTCTTGGCAGCCTGCCCGGCACGCTGCTGGGCGGACTGCTGATCGGCGTCGCCTCCGGTGTCACCAGCGTGTTCTTTCCGTCGGCCAGCGAGGCGGTGATCTACATCATGATGGCCGCCGTGCTGATTGTCCGGCCGCGTGGCCTCCTCGGCGAAGAGGGGCGCTTCTGATGCCAACGATCGACAAGCGCGTCGGCGACGCTCTGATCTGGGCGCTGCTCTTAACGGCGCCGTTCTGGATCACGCATATCGGCAGCTATGTCGAACTCGGCACCCGCGTGTTGATCTACGCGCTCGCCGCCATGGCGCTCAATTTTCTTCTCGGCTACACCGGCGTGCTGTCATTTGGCCATGCCGCCTATTTCGGCTTGGGCGCCTATGGCACAGCGCTGACTATCAAGCTGCTTTACCCGAGTACGCCCGTCGGAATGGTGGTCGGCATTGTGGTCGGTACCGTTGCCGCGGCAATTATCGGCCCGCTGATCGCCCGGCTGCGCGGCGTCTATTTCGCGATGTGCACCATCGCCTTCGGCCAGGTGTTTTACTTCATCGCCTTTCAGTGGTCCTCGCTCACGCACGGCGACGACGGCGTGAGCGCCTGGCACCGCATGCCGATCGATCTCGGGTTCACCACGCTCGACATTCTCAACGACAATAAATCGTTCTATTACTTCGTGCTGGCGGTGTTCGCGGCATCGGTGGGCGTGATGGCGTTCCTGTTGCGCTCGCCGTTCGGCCGCACGCTTGTGGCGATCCGCGAGAACGAGCGCCGCGCACGCTTTCTGGGAATCCCCGTGGATCGGCACATCTGGATGTCGTGGGTGATCTCCTGCTTCTTCGTCAGCGTCGCAGGCACCCTCTACGCGCTGTTGAACGATTTCGTCGATCCGCGCGCGATCCGCTGGGATCAATCCGGCAATTTTGTCATTATGGCAGTCCTGGGTGGGATGCGCAGCTTCTGGGGACCGCTGATCGGGGCGGCGATATTCATCGTGTTGCAGGACTATTTGTCGAGCGCGACCGAGAATTGGATGTCGTTCATCGGCCTGTTCTTCGTGCTGATCGTTCTGTTCTTCCCACGCGGCGTCCTGGGCATCATTCGACGAAAGGCGACATCGTGAGCTTGTTGCGCGTTGAAAAAGTTTCCAAGCATTTCGGCAGCCTGGTGGCCGTCAACGACGTGTCGATGACGGTGCAGCCGGGCGAATTGCGGGCCGTCATCGGTCCCAACGGTGCCGGCAAGACCACCTTCTTCAATCTGATCAGTGGCTTTCTCACCCCGACATTCGGCCGCATCGTCTTCGACGGCGAGGACGTCACGCAGCTTTTGCCGGCGCGCCGGGTATGGCGCGGCATGGCCCGCACCTTCCAGATCACCGAAGTCTTCCCCGAGCTGACGGTGCGGGAAAATCTGCGCATCGCCGTCGAGGTGGCGAGCGGCTACCGGCTGCGGGTCTGGCAGTCACAGGACGTCAATGACGAGGTCAAAGCGCGCGTCGTCGACCTTCTGCAAATGAGCGGCTTGAGCGAAAAGGCCGACCGGCTGGTCGGCGAGCTCGCCCACGGCGATCAGCGCTCGACCGAGATCATGATGGCGCTGGCGCTCAAGCCGCGGCTGTTGCTGCTCGACGAGCCCACCGCCGGCATGGGCGACCAGGAAACCTACGACATTACCCAGTTGATCCGTAAGCTGCATCGCGACCAGAAACTGACGATCGTGTTGATCGAGCATGATATGCGCGTCGTGTTTCATCTCGCCGACCGCATCATGGTGCTCGATCAGGGCAAATTCCTCGCCGAAGGGACGCCGCAGGAGATCGCTGCCAACGAGGCGGTTCAAGGGGCGTATTTGGGAAAGGCAGCAGCGTGAACGCCGTCGTGCTTGAGGCCGAAGGCCTCCACACCTATTACGGCAAGAGCCACATTTTGCACGGCGTCGGCCTCGACGTGCGCGAAGGCGAGATTGTCGCGTTGCTCGGCCGCAACGGCGCCGGCAAGACGACCACGCTCCGCAGTCTTGTCGGCCTGACCCATGCGCGCGACGGCGCTGTACGCATTTTCGGCCACGCCACCACCGACTGGCCGCCGTATCGGGTCGCCGGCCTCGGCGTCGGCTACGTGCCCGAGGGTCGCCGCATTTTCCCTAATCTGACGGTCGAGGAGAATCTGAAAGTTCCGCTCGAGCGTCCCGGTCCGTGGACCATCCCGCGCATCTACGAACTGTTTCCGCGGCTGGCCGAACGCAAGAACAACAAGGGCCGGCAGTTGTCCGGCGGCGAGCAGGAAATGCTGGCGATCGCCCGCGCGCTGTTGCTGAATCCGAAAATCCTGCTGCTCGACGAGCCCAGCCAAGGCCTCGCGCCCCTGATCGTTCAGGACGTCTTCAAGGTCGTCACCTCGGCACGCGAGCAGGGCATCTCGGTACTGCTGGTCGAGCAGAACGTGCGCGCAGCCGTGGAAGTCGCCGATCGCGCCTTCGTTCTGGACGACGGCCACGTCGTCTATTCCGGACCAGCCGTGGAGTTCGCCAAGGACGAAGAGCGGGTGCGCTCGCTTGCCGGCGCCAGCGCCGAGGAATGGACGCCGCGGGCGTAAAGCCGAGATTCACCGATCGGATCGGATCAAGTCCGAGGGCAGGCTCTTGGGAGCGGCGCGTCAGCTCGATTTAAACGGGTCGAGACCGTATTTGGCGCACATCGTGCCGACGATGCCCTTGTCTTTGCCGCCGGCAATCAGGCCCATGACCGCCGTCTTGACCCGGTTATTGGCCATCTGCGCTTCGACGATATACGCCTGTTCGCCGTTATAGGCGGGATATGGGCTTTCCGCGCTGACGACACCGCAATAATTGATGGACTGATCGTTCACAATCGCCGGGATTTTTGCCCAACGATATTTGGCGGATGCCGGATTGCGCAACGACTCGCCCACCGCTTCCATGATCGCCTTTTTCTCCGACGCAGTGAGGTCTCGCATCGGGCCGCTTGCGCTCGCCGCTGGGGTGTCGGTGTCTGAAGCAGCCGAATTGCTTCCGGCCGATGCGGCGGTCGCGTTGCTTTGGGTTCCAGTGGTGGCGCAGCCGCAAAGGCCAAAGCCAATGGCCAATGATGCGGCAATCACGCTGAATCTGAATGCTTGCACGTTTCGTCCGTTGGTGAATTCGAGATAAAGGGGAGCGGCTTAATTTCCGGTGCTGCTCGACATCTGCACGTGCCCGATCGTGACGCGCGGAGCCGGGGTCGGCGTCGCCCGTACCACACGCGACTCGGGTTGGCCATTGGCGCCGATCGCGTAGACATGATTGTTGATCATGGCGCGGCCGTCGCGCGTCGGGTTGCTCATTTCTTTGACGTTGTCGCTGATAAGCGTATCCGCAGCGCCCGGGTGTCCGGTATTCAACAGGCGAAGATGCGTCACGAAAATCTTGGGATAGATCAGGCTCGATGCCGGCACCTTCAGGCCCATGAAATTCGCGATGTCGCCGACGAAGGCGTTGCAGTTATAAAGCTCCGCGCTCCACACATGCGAACGGCTCTGCAGGCCGCTGACGTAAGCCATGACGCGATCGTACTCGTCCTTGTTCATCAGCACGCGATAGCGTGAGGTGACGTATTTGTCCTCGAGGTCGCCGTCGGTCCATCCGGTTTCGGCGGGGACCGGAACGTAATGGCCGATGACCCAGGCGGTGGAATCGTCGCCGACCGGAGACAGGCCCGCGACACTGTTCTTGTTCGGCGCCACGCCGACCCTGCCGTGGACAATATAGGTATGGCCGTAATCCCAGGCATAGCGGGCGCGAAACTCGATGTAATAGTCGCCCGATCCGGAGGTCACGAGCGCCGCTCGTGAATTGGCGGTCCGCAGGACGGCGTGCGAATCTTGTGCATAGGCTGTGGAAAACCCCAGCCCAACCGCGGCGGCAACGATAAAGGCGATCCCGAGCCAAACCGGGTTGATGAGGGTGCTCAGTCTATACCGCATGCAAACCTCCGAGTGACCACGAGCAACGCGCTCCTGCACAGCCATCGAAGTAACCGGTCAGCCGGCTAAAGTCCGTGGCTGCAGCGCGATTCGGCGCCCGTATCAGCGCATCCTTTAGTTCAGCGCGTCCCCAGTCACCTGACGCTAGCAATAATTGGCCTTTGCCCGGTGGCAAATGTTCGGCAGAGATCGTGGATTTTGACCGGTGCGCTATATTTGCAACGGTGGGCCTTCCGCCGGCTGGCAGATAGAAATTGCGGAAAAAACCGGTCTCGCAGCTCCCATTTCGACGGCGTCCGCCCCGATTTCTCGGCCATTGGCCGAGCTTGCGAGCACCTCACCGCGCATTCCGGCAAACACTGCAAATGGAACTGCGAACGCGGCTAAATCTGATCATGACTGTGTCTTTTCAGCACTAGAGGAGCGCGGGTCCCCTCTGTATGGTTAACTCTGTCATGACAAGGGGGAGTTCCCTATGAAGAAGATCCTTATTGCTACGGCGGCGGTGTTGGCTCTCCTCAGCATCGCTGGCTGCGCTCAGACCGGCAAGGGCAAAGCCCCGCCGCCGGTTGTTACCAAGGGGTAATGCCGTACGGCATTAGTATTGGGGGAAGGGCCGGCTTCGTGCCGGCCCCTTTCTTTTTTGGGGACCTGTCCCCCTTAGCTCCCTCAACCAGCCCGGCTATTCGGCCGCTCGCTTTCGCGCCAGCTCCGCCGCGGCCTGGTCATAGGCTTCCTCGCGCGCCAACTGCTCGTTTAGCCCGACCAGCGCATAGTAGTCGTCGAGCGGCAGTAGATGCTCGAAGGTTGGGGTCAGCGAATTCTCCCGCTTGAGAATACGCAGCACGTTGCGCACCGCGTGCGCGGCAGCGAACAGCGCCAGCGAGGGGAACGTCGCGGCGACCACGCCGGCCGCTTCCATGTCCTGCAAGCTGCGCTGCTTGAACCCGGCCGCCTGCGACAGCGTCGCCATATGCGGTCCGCCCACTTCGCGAATGACGCGCTTGATATCGTCGATGGTATCGACCCCCATCGGCTTCGCCATGTCGGCGCCGGCATCCATGAACAGCTGCGACCGTTCGATCGCCGCATTGAGCCCATCGACGCCGGCGGCGTCGGTCCGGCCGGCAATGAAGAAATCCGGATCGCGACGAGCGTCGAGCGCCGCCTTGATCTTGGCCAACATCTGCTCGATCGGAATCACCTGCTTGCCCGGTAGATAGCCGCAGCGATTGGGAAAGACCTGATCGCTGATGAAGACGCCGGCCAAGCCCGCGGCCTCGAAGGCGCGAATCATCTGCCGCACATTGTTCACTCCGCCGAAGCCGGTGTCGGCGTCGACATAGACCGGAATGTCGACGGCGGCGGCGATACGCCCATAATGCTCGGCATAATCGCGCATGTTGGACTGCCCGGTGTCGGGCTGGGCCAGCATCGAGCCGATGGCGGCATAGCCACCGGCGCAGATCGCCTCGAAGCCCTCGGCTTCCATGATTCGCGCCGACAGCGCGTCATACGCTCCGGGCATCAGCACCAGCCGCTTGCCCGCCATGATCGCCCGGAATTTTTTGCGCACGCTCATTACAGGGCCTCCGTTTGGTATTTTGTGCTGTCTAGCGCCGATCACCGGCCATCTGGCGCGGTTTGCAACCACGGCTGCGCGATGGCGGCACGCTGTTCCCAGCGCGCGATGTCGTCCATGTGCTTGAGCGTCAACCCGATATCGTCGAGGCCCTCGATCAGCCGCGTGCGATCGGCCGGCGCGATTTCAAAGGCAATGTCCGCCCCGCCTGGGCCGACGATGCGCTGCGCCACGAGGTCGACGGTAAACGGCGCCCGGCCGTCGGCGGCAACGACGCGCGTGACGAAAGCCTCGGCATCCGTCGCGTCGAGCACCACCGGCAACAGGCCGTTTTGCAGGCAATTCTCCCGATAAATGTCGGCGAAGCTCTTGGCGACGATGACGCGGATATCGTTTGCCAGCATTGACCACACCGCGGATTCGCGCGACGAGCCGGCGCCGAAATTCTGGCCGGTCACCAGGATGCCCGCGCCGCGGAATTGCGGTTTGTTGAGCACGAAATCGGCGTCCTCGCTGCCGTCGTCGCGCCGGCGCGCGCGATGAAACAGCATCGCCTTGTAATCTTCTTGCAGGCCGCGCGAGTGCAGGACGGGCGCGATCTGATCGGTATTGACGTCGTCCCGCAAAAGCGGTGCGGCAATGCCGGTGTGGCTGGTGAACGGCTGCATCAGGCGGCTCCGGCCGGGAGCCGGCGCGCATCGGCGATGCGTCCGGCAATGGCGCTGGCGGCCGCGGTGGCCGGACTGGCGAGGTGGGTGCGGACTTTGGGACCTTGGCGGTTTTCGAAATTGCGATTGGTGGTCGATATGCAGCGCTCGCCGGGTTGGCCGCGGTCGCCATTGCCCCCGGCGCACATCGAGCAACCAGATTCGCCCCAGAAAAATCCAGCGTCGCGGAACACGCGGTCGAGGCCTATGGCTTCGGCTTCGCGCTTCACGCGCGACGAGCCTGGCACCACCATGGCCGTAACACCTGAAGCGACGCGCCGGCCGCGAACCAGATCAGCCGCGGTCTGCAGATCCGGCAGCCGAGCATTGGTGCACGATCCGATGAAAACGCGATCGACCGGCAGACCGAGGAGCGGCGTGCCCGGCACGAGCCCCATATAGGCGAACGCGCTTTCCGCAGCGGCGCGCCGTCCCGGCTCGACCGCGCCCGGCTCCGGTACGCGGCCGGAAATCGCCACGACCTGGCTCGGATCGGTGCCCCAGGTGATCTGCGGCTCGAGCGCGGAGCAATCGAGTACGACCTCACGATCGAAAACGGCATCGTCGTCGGTCTTCAATGTCCGCCAAACCCCGAGCGCGCGGTCCCACTGTGCGCCGCGCGGCACATAAGGCCGCCCGTAAAGCCAGGCGAAGGTCGTCTCATCGGGAGCGACGAAACCGGATCGCCCGCCCATCTCGATGTTGAGATTGCACAGCGTCATGCGCTGCTCGATCGGCAGGCTGCGGGCCGCGGCGCCGGCATATTCCACGGCGTAACCGCGCGCACCGGCGACGCCGAGTTCGGCGATCAGCCGCAAAGCGACGTCTTTCGCGTTCACCCGCGGGCCAAGCTGCCCATCAAGCCGTACCCGCATGCGCTTCGGCCGCTTCAGCGCCATCACTTGCGTCACCAGGATATGCGCGAGTTCGCTGGTACCGCAGCCGAAGGCGAGCGCGCCGAGACCGCCGACCGTACTGGCGTGGCTATCCGGGACGGCATGGGTGGCTCCCGGCAGGACGATGCCGAGTTCAGGCGCCACCACGTGCGAAATGCCCTGGTC
Source organism: Xanthobacteraceae bacterium (assembly GCA_049796395.1). Taxonomy (GTDB): domain Bacteria; phylum Pseudomonadota; class Alphaproteobacteria; order Rhizobiales; family Xanthobacteraceae; genus BOG-931. Next base: position 9,293 of record JBARER010000148.1, on the reverse strand, counting down.
GGGATCGCCGATGTCGAACAGCCTGATGCCGTTCCGCCGGCAGCCGTCGCGCATGGCCTTGATGAAAGCGCTTCCCGACGGATTAGTGTCGTCGCCGCGGCCGGGCGCCGTGGCGACAGTGTGATCCTGCACCGCAAAGGTCAAATCGGGCCGGTGTACCTGCCGCTCTTGCTTCTGCAACCGGGCAAAGGCGTGATGCGCGTGCAGTTCGTGCAGGACGTGACGGTCGATATACAGAAGGTCGCGTCCGTCGGCTCGTTGACCGACGCTGTGGAAGTCCCAGATCTTGTCGAACAACGTCTGCGGCATGGGGTTGATATGTACCGCCCCACCCGGGACGAGAGCAACCCGTCTCCTAGAGGATGCCTCCATGCCTCGCGTCGTCGGCATCGATCATCTGGTTCTCAGCGTCGGAGATTTCGCGCGGTCCAAGGAATTCTACGGCAAATTGCTACGGTTCCTCAGCTTCCGACTGAAGCACGATTATGAGGGCATGGCCGGCTGGAGCAACGGCAAGACTTTATTTTGGATCGCCGCCGCCGATGCCGAAGACAGGAAACACAAATACCGCAAAGACGACATCGGCTTTCACCACTATGCTTTTGAGCTTGCCAGCCGCAAAGACGTCGATGCGCTCGGCGCCTTCCTCAAAGACAACGCCATGACCGTCGTCGATCCGCCGGGCGAGTATTATGGCCACAGTTATTACGCGGTCTATTTCACCGATCCCGACGGCATGAAGCTCGAAGGCATGATCTGGGCGCCGCCGCCGAAGCCGCGCAAAGCTGGCACGCGCAGCAACGCGTCGCCAAGGAAAGCAAAGAAAAAACGGAAATCCTGAAGCCGCCGACGCGTTACGACGCGGCGCGCAATAGCGGTCGCGTGTGCGCGACCACGTTATTGCGGCCACGCCGCTTGGCGGCGTAGAGCGCGCTGTCAGCGGTTTCGACAAGATCGGCGGTCGTCTGAAATTTATCCGGAATCACGGATTCGACGCCGATGCTGACCGTGACGTAACCGCAAGACGATTCCGAGTGGTTGATCGAGAGATCCTCGACCGCCTTGCGCGCCTCTTCGGCGATCGCCTCGGCCCGGTCGATGTCGAGACCGGGGAGCACCAGCGCGAACTCCTCGCCGCCATAGCGGGCCACCAGCACGGCTTCATCAAGCGTGACCAGCGATAGCGTCTCGCCGACCGCGCGCAGACAGGTATCGCCCGCGACATGGCCATAGCGGTCGTTGAACAGCTTGAAGTGATCGATGTCCACCATCATGAGCGCCAGCGGCTGACACTTCTCCGTGGCGCGCTGCCATTCGCGCTCGATCTGGCGATCGAAGCCGCGTCGGTTGGCCAGCCCGCTCAGTCCGTCGAGACTTGCCAGCTCTTCCAGGTGCTGATTGGCGATCTGCAATTCCTCCTCGCGAGTGGCGAGCTTTGCGGCCATGTCGTCGAGCGCCGCCGCGAGCGGTGCGAATTCGGCCACCCAGGGCTCCTGCGAGGCACGCACATGAAGGTCGCCGCGGCCGAATCGGGTCGCGGTGCGCACCAGCGAGCGGATCGGCCGCACCACGAGCTGCTCGCCGCCAAACCATGCCAGGAGCAAAACAAAAATGCAGAACACGCCGAGCTGCAGGTAGGCGAAATTGATTTTACTGTCGATGCGGCTGTGCACGGTGACGTCATCGAGGCCGACCGCCAAGCGCGCGTTGGTGTCGGGCACGCGGAGGTAAGAGAAAATACGACGAACGCCGTCGAAGCCCGCGGCCGTCAGCGTGCCCTCGTCGTGGCCGAGCATCGCCTGCGTCAGCGGGGAGTCGCCGAAGCGCTTGCCGATCAACCCCTGTTGATCGGGCGAACCGGCGACGAGCGTGCCATTGCCGTCGATCATCATCACCGACGCGCCGGAGTGCCGCGCGGCCGTCGCCGACAATTCGCCGATCCATTGCAGATTGATCACCGCGAGCACCACGCCTTTGACGGAGCCGTCTTCGGCGAGCACCGGGTAGGTCGCGACCAGACTGGGTACCTGGTTGACGTGATTGATCAGATAATTGCTCAGCTCGAATTCGCGGGAATGCATTGCCTTCTGGAAATGCGGACGGTCGGAAACGTTCAAACCGACCGCCAAGGGTTCGGTCGAACAGGCAATGCGGCCATCGGTGCCGGCGATGGAGACGTCGCGGATCCACGGGATTTTTGACGCCATCTCCCCCAGCGTGCGATCGCAACTGGAGACGTCGGTCGGCAGCCTGGAATAGACCCGGGACACAAGCTGGACCACGGCGCGAACTGAGTAGATGACGTCGTGCTGGGCATCGGCGCCGCGCCGGGCCAGTTCCACCACCTCGGCATGGGCTCGCTCGGTGCTCGCAAGGCGGGCTTGTTCCAAGCCGCGAACGCGCTCAACCATCAAAGGTGCGGTGGCCAGAAGCGCGAGCACGAGCAGACGCACCCGAATGCTCAAGATCGGCTTGCGACGCCGCCCACCTTGCGGACTGGCTCGACTCTCGGACATTTGACCCCTCGCAACCCCGGTTTCACAAGCTAGCGGTTGCGGGTAAAGAGCGGCCTTGCCACGGCGCTAAATTCTGCGCGGAATAATTCATCGCATGGAAACCATGAGTCGGAACGAGAGCCCCACGACCGCCATCGACTCGGTGCGCGCGGACGTCGCGAAAGCCTGCCACGACGCCGGCCGCGACCCGGCGAGCGTCACGCTGGTCGCGGTATCAAAAACCTTTGGCGCCGAAGCCATCGATCCGGTGATTGCTGCCGGTCAGCGGGTCTTCGGCGAAAACCGCGTTCAGGAGGCAAAGGCCAAATGGCCGCCGCTGATCGCGCGATGCGCCGCGTATGGGCCCCCCATCGAGTTGCATCTCGTCGGTTCGCTGCAGTCAAACAAGGCGCATGAGGCAGTGGCGCTGTTCGATGCCATTCACGCGGTAGACCGGCCCAGTCTCGCGGCGGCGCTGGCAAAGGAAATCGCGGCGCAGAAGCGGCAGCCGTTGCTGTTTGCCGAGATCAATACCGGCGCCGAAACGCAAAAGTCCGGCGTGCTGCCGGAACAGGCCGACGATTTCCTGGCCGCCTGCCGTGACCGCTATAATCTCGTCATTTCCGGGCTGATGTGCATTCCCCCGCACGATGAAGCGCCGGCGCCGCATTTTGCGCTGACCGCTAAAATCGCCCGCCGCAATGGATTGACGCTGTTATCGATGGGAATGAGTGCCGATTATCCGGTGGCGATCGCGTTCGGTGCGACCCACGTCCGGGTCGGTACGGCGATCTTCGGCAGGCGCGAGCCGCTTAAGAATGAACAATGATTCTTGTCTTCCTTGAGATATGCCGAACGAGTTGCAGCAGATCGCTCCGGCGAAGCGCCACACATCCCGCGGTCGGTGCAAAGCCCTGGCGGGCGACATGAATGAACACGGCGCTGCCGCGCCAGGCTACCCGCGGCCGGGTATTGTGGTTGATCTCGACAATCAGATCGTAGAGGCCGTCATTTCGTCGAAGCCGGTCGCCTGGTTCATTGGCCGACCGGCGGAACGCGTGGTTATAGCGGCGATCCTCCGGATCTTCACACCAGGCGTCGTTCGGTCCAATGCGGCGGACGGGCAAAAGCGTCGCCGGTCGTGGCAGCCGATCGGCCCGCCACCACAGCCGGATCGGGCGAAATCGGCCAGCGGGTGTGCCGCCGTCCCCCTCCCGTTTATCGGCTTTGATGGAGCTTCGGCCCAGCGCAACCCGCAACGGCCGCGCCGCGCCGGTCATCAGCCAGCCTTGCCGACGGCTGCCCGGACGGGCACGTATATGAATGAAACCGAACGATTTTTGCCGCATCGGACCCCGATTCCCAACCTGCGCTTGCTCCTGTATCGTGACTGCTCATATCTCGCGCTTTTCGGCGCGGCAAAAGAATAGCGGGCCGGGATTTTATGCCCAATACGCGGAAGATTCTCATCGTCGACGACGATCCCGAATTGCGGGAAGCGCTGGCTGAGCAGCTCTCTTTGCACGAAGAGTTCGAGGTCGAAGCGGTCGACACCGGCAGCAAGGGGGTCCAGTCGGCCAAGACCGGGCAGATTGATCTGGTGATCATGGATGTCGGGTTGCCGGACATCGACGGCCGTGAAGCCGTGCGCCTGTTGCGCAAAAACGGCTACAAGGCGCCGATCATCATGCTGACCGGCCATGACACCGATTCCGACACCATCCTCGGCCTCGAGTCGGGCGCCAATGATTACGTGACCAAGCCGTTCCGGTTCGCGGTCTTGCTGGCGCGAATCCGCGCCCAGCTTCGCCAGCACGAGGCGAGCGAAGACGCGGTCTTCGCCATCGGGCCCTATACGTTCCGGCCGAGCTCGAAACTCCTGCTCAATCCGAAGGGCAACAAAGTACGCCTGACCGAGAAGGAGACGTCGATCTTGCGCTATCTGTATCGCGCCGGTCAGCGGCCGGTGTCGCGCGAGACGCTGTTACAGGAGGTGTGGGGCTATAACTCCGGTGTCACCACCCATACACTGGAAACTCATATCTACCGCTTACGGCAGAAAATCGAAAAAGATGCCGCCGCACCCGCCATCCTGGTCACCGAGGCGGGCGGCTATAAATTGGTCCCGTGATCGCGGAATGTCATGACCATCGAGGACGACATCGCGTTCCTTGAGCAAGTGCCGATGCTTCGCCGCCTGGGCGTCGACGCCTTGCGCATCCTCGCGATCGGCGCCGAAAGCTATTCAGTGCCGTCGGATCAGGTGCTGTTTGCCGCCGGCGATGCCGCCGACTGCGCCTTTATCGTTCAGCAGGGTTCGTTTACGCTCAAACCGCTGCGGCCAAGCGAGGGTGAGGTCGTGGCCACGCCGGGCACATTGCTCGGCGAAACGGCGTTGCTGGCCGACACCACCCGGCCCGCCGGCGCGGTGGCCCTCGAGGATTCCGTGGTGCTGCGGATCTCACGCACCATGTTCATGAAAATGCTCGAGAGCTATCCGGAAGCGGCGCAGCGGGTGCGCGATTTGATCGCCTCGCGCGCCGATCAGTGGGCGCGCGAACTGGAGAATATCCGTGCCACGCTCGCCCGCGGCACCGGGCCGCGGTAGCATTTTGCCTACTCTAAAATCCGCCGATCACGGCTGCCGGCGGTGGGCGATTTCCAGGCTGACGAGGCGGGCCAGCAGCGTTGCCGGATAGAGCTGACCGATCACGCCTTCGAGATTGGCCAGGCTGCGCGCCAGCGGATGCACCGGCACGATGTCACCGTAACCCAGCGTGGTCAGCGTCGAAAAACTGAAATAGAGCAGCGCTGCGCCCGAGCCATATTCGCTGCCGTTGTGCGGCAGATTGCTGAACGAGTTGGGTACCAAGACCTCCATCAGCCGATAGATCGTGAAGAAAAACAGCCCGAAGTTCAGATAAAGCACGATCGCGCCTTGCACGCGGTGGACGGTTACGCGGCCCGGTCCGAATACGACGCGCGCTACGACAATACTGAGCGCGGCAATCGCCAGCAGCCGTCCGCCGCCGCTCAGCCACTGCGTCAGCGGCGACGGATCTTCGCGCCACAGCAGCGTGCCGAACGGGCTCAGCGCGACGGCGATGAGCACGGTCACCGCTGCGAAAGGGCTGTGCCAAGTCACCGCCAGAATGGTCAGCACCAGCACGATGAACAGCGTCGGCAGCACTATCATCGGGAGCTCGCCGATACTGGTGAGCGGAACAACCAAGAAAATCATGACGCTTTGCAGCACCAGAAGCGCCGTCAGCCCCGGCTCGCGCGTGACCTGATGCCAGTTTTTGACGCGGCTGCGCCACGTCTCCAAGGACATCGTCGACGACGGCCGTATCCCGCCCATGGGCTAAAGCTCCAGGGTCGCGGTCACCGGGACATGGTCGGACGGCCGCATGGCGCCGCGATAAGCCTTGGCGATGGCGATATCGGCGACGCGGTCGGCGAGCATGGGCGACGTCCAGATATGGTCGAGGCGGCGGCCCCGGTCGGCGGCTTGCCAATCCAAAGCGCGATAGCTCCACCACGTATAAAGCTTGGCCGGCTCCGGCGTATGTTCGCGCATGCTGTCGACCCAGGCGCCGGGACGCAAAGCCGCAGTAAATTTCTCGCATTCGACCGGCGTGTGCGACACCACGCGCCGCATCTGCTTGTGACTCCAGACGTCATGTTCGAGCGGCGCGACATTGAGGTCGCCGACCAGGATGGCCCGCTCGGACCTCGCCGGCCGCAAAATCGCGGCGTCGCGCATCTCATCGAGGAAAGCGAGCTTGTGCGCAAATTTCGGATTAATCTGCGGATCGGGAATATCGCCGCCCGCCGGCACATAGAAATTGTGCAGCGTGATCGGCTCGCGCAGGCCTGCGCGCTCGCCCACCACCGCGGAAACGTGACGGCAATCGGTCTTGCCGCAGAAGCTCTGAACGTTGAAGCTTTCGAACGGCAAGCGCGACACGACGACGACGCCGTGATAGCCCTTCTGGCCGTTGAGCGCGATGTGCTCATAGCCCAGCCGCTTGAAACGCTTGCGCGGGAATGCGTCGTCCGGACATTTGGTCTCTTGCAGACAGAGAATGTCCGGACGCACCGCCTTTATGAATTTGGCGACCAGATCGATGCGCAGCCGCACCGAATCGATGTTCCAGGTTGTGAGCTTGATCCGCATGACCGGGAATGTAGGAGCCAGGCGCCGGTTAGGCCAGCATGACGCAACGTGGCCGGACCCGTTGGCGGAGCAGGACGAATTTACTGGTCGCTAATGCCGCCGCGATTGTTCTGGTAATTGATCACGAAAAGATTGGGGTCGGGCTTTTTCGTCGTGTCGAGATTGTAGACCGCGACCGTCGTGTCGAACCCTTGCGGATCGGTCACGGTCCACTGCTTGAGCGTGAGATCCTTGGCGTCGAACATGATCATCAGCTTGTCGGTGCCGATCATCAGTTGCTTCTGCTCGATGGTGACGCTGGCGAAAGTATCGTCCGAGGTTACGCTGACGACGTCGGTGTCGCGCAGGAGGTCGAGGCGGTCGGCCAAGAGATAGCGCAGCGGCGTCTGCGACAGCGGATATAAATCCTGGGTCGCGAGCTTGCGGTCGCGCACGACGACCGAGGAGCCGTCGGCAACGATGTCGATCGGCGACGGCGGATTATAATCGAAACGGATGCGGCCGGGCTTCTGCAGATAGAAAGTCCCTTCGGTGCGGTTGCCGTCCGGCCCGATCTGGACGAAGTTGCCCACCATGGTCTGAATGCCCGACAGATATTTGCTGATGCGATCGAGCAGCGCACGCTGCTTGTCGTCGAAGGCAGTCGCCTGATTGGACGCGCCTTTATCGGAGAACGGGAAAAAGCTGGGAGCGCTGCTTGCACGCGGCGCCGCCTGGGACGCCGGCGCTGCTTGCGGTATTGCCGCCGGCGGGATCGGAATGTCGGTTGCGGCGGGCGACGAGGTGGAGGCCGCGCCGGACTTCGGCAGTGGCGCCGGCGTCGGCAGCGGCACGTTTTCGGCAAAAACGGCGGTCGAGCCGAGGACACCTAGCCCGCAGATGAACGCCACCAAGGCCAGCGCTGGGCCAAGTCTAGCCATCCGGCCAAGTCTAGCCATATCATTCTCCCGCTGAATACGTCTTGACGCACGCCCCGCGACTACGCATTGCGCTAACCGGCCGTTATGGCGAATTCGCGGCTACCCTTGAATGACGACTTACGGCGCAAAGCTACGATTCTCAATAGGCTTCCTCGTCCGCGGCTTCGATCAGTATCTCACGCTTGCCGGAGTGGTTGGGCTGGCCGACGATGCCCTCTTGTTCCATCCGCTCCATCAGCGTGGCGGCGCGATTGTAGCCGATCTGCAGCCGGCGCTGGATATAGCTGGTCGAGGCCTTGCGGTCGCGTTTCACGATCTGCACCGCCTGCTGGTAGAGATCGCCGCCCTCGGCGCCGCCCATGGCGGTCGCATCGAAGATCGGATTGCCATCGGCATCCTGCGGTTCTTCCGCGACGACCGCCTCGAGATATTCTGGCTGTCCCTGCGATTTGAGATGGCGGACGACCTTCTCGACCTCTTCGTCGGACACGAACGGTCCGTGCACGCGGCTGATGCGGCCGCCGCCGGCCATGTAGAGCATGTCGCCCTGGCCGAGCAGCTGCTCGGCGCCTTGCTCGCCCAAAATCGTGCGGCTGTCGATCTTGGAGGTGACCTGAAACGAGATGCGGGTCGGAAAATTGGCCTTGATGGTGCCGGTGATGACGTCGACCGAGGGGCGCTGCGTCGCCAGGATGACATGCAGCCCCGCTGCGCGCGCCATCTGCGCCAGCCGCTGCACCGCGCCTTCGATGTCTTTGCCGGCGACCATCATCAGGTCGGCCATCTCATCGACAATGACAACGATGTAGGGCAGCGGCTCAAGATCGAGCTCCTCGTTCTCGTAGATTGCCTGTCGGGTCTCGCGATTATATCCGGTGTGAACCGTGCGGTTGAGCTTTTCGCCCTTCTTGTTGGCTTCGACGACGCGCGCATTGTAACCGTCGATATTGCGCACGCCGAGCTTCGACATCTTTTTGTAGCGTTCCTCCATCTCGCGCACCGCCCATTTCAGCGCCACTACCGCCTTCTTCGGATCGGTGACGACGGGCGTGAGCAAATGCGGGATGCCGTCATAGACCGACAATTCCAGCATTTTTGGATCGACCATGATCAGCCGGCATTGGTCGGGCTGCAGCCGATAGACCAGGCTCAGGATCATGGTGTTGATGGCAACGGATTTGCCCGAGCCGGTGGTGCCGGCAATCAGCAAATGCGGCATGCGGGCCAGATCGACCAGCACCGGTTCGCCGCCGATCGACTTGCCGAGGCACAGCGGCAGGCGGAACGAGGACTCGGCGTAATCGCGCGCGGCGAGCAGTTCGCGCAAAAAAACTTTTTCGCGGGTCGGATTCGGCAGTTCGATGCCGATGGCGTTGCGGCCAGACACCACGGCGACGCGCGCGGACAGCGCGCTCATCGAGCGGGCTATATCGTCGGCAAGACTGATGACGCGCGAGGATTTGATGCCCGGCGCCGGCTCGAGCTCGTAAAGCGTCACCACCGGTCCCGGCCGCGCATTGATGATCTCGCCGCGCACGCCAAAGTCGCCCAATACGCCTTCGAGCGCGGTGGCGTTCTCCTGCAAGGCTTCCGTGGAAACAGTGGCGCGGCCGGCTTTGCTTGCCGGCGTCAGCAATTCGAGCGGCGGCAGAACATAGCCGCCGCTTGACCGGCGCGGCGCTTTCGGCGCGCGTGGCT
>JBARER010000147.1:0-1931 GCA_049796395.1 Xanthobacteraceae bacterium | reverse complement strand
GCTGCGGCAGCGTCGAAACCATGCCGCAGACCGCCACCAGAATGGCGCCGATCACGCAGGCCGCCGCCACGGTGCGGTATTTGCCGAATCGGTCGCCGACCGGACCGATGACGAGCTGGATCGAACCATGGGTGATGGCATAGGCGGTCACCACCATAGCCGCCGCGCCGACGGTGGTGCGGAGATCGGCCGCGACCTGCGGCAACAGCGAGTCCATGACCCGCACCTGCGCCTGCGCGGCGAAGCCGGCGGCGGCGAGGAGCACGATCGAGCGCGTGGGTGTCTTGTGGGGCGACAGCGGAGTCGTTGGCGAATACAGCACGGCGGACTTCACCCCGGAACCGCTTTAGCGGAAAAACAACGCCAGCGTTGACAGTCAACGCCGCGCGGGCTTTCTACCCCGCGAAATGGCGAAACAACAATGATTGAAAACAGATACCTGCCCGCCACCGTCGAGGGCCGCATTTACGCCGCCTGGGAGGCGGCCGGCGCCTTTCGCGCCGGGCGGCCGGAACGCGCCAAGGCCGAGCCCTATTGCGTCGTCATTCCGCCGCCCAATGTCACCGGCTCGCTGCATATGGGCCACGCGCTCAACAACACGCTGCAGGACATCCTCTGCCGCTTCGAGCGCATGCGCGGGCGCGATGTGCTGTGGCAGCCGGGCACCGATCACGCCGGCATCGCCACCCAGGCCGTGGTCGAGCGCCAGCTTGCCGAGCGCGGCCAGCCGTCGAGCCGCGAGATGGGCCGCGAAGCCTTCATCAAGCGCGTCTGGGAATGGAAGGCGGAGTCCGGCGGCGCCATCATCAATCAGCTCAAGCGGCTCGGCGCGTCCTGCGACTGGTCGCGCGAGCGCTTCACCATGGACGACGGCCTCTCCCGCGCGGTGATGAAGGTGTTCGTCACGCTGTACCGCGAAGGCCTGATCTACAAGGACAAGCGGCTGGTCAATTGGGACCCGAAGCTGAAAACCGCGATCTCCGACCTGGAAGTTCAGCAGGTCGAGACCAAGGGCCATCTCTGGTTCATCAAATACCCGGTCGAAGGCAGCGATGAGTTCATTGTCGTGGCGACGACGCGGCCCGAGACCATGCTCGGCGACGTCGCGGTAGCGGTGCATCCAGACAACGAACGCCTCAAGCATCTGATCGGCCGGCACGCGATTCTGCCGCTGGTCGGCCGCCGCATCCCGATCATCGCCGACGATTATGCCGATCCGGAAAAAGGCTCCGGCGCGGTCAAGATCACACCGGCGCACGACTTCAATGATTTTGAAGTTTGGCAACGGCACAAGGACGGCGGAATGAAGGGCTACAAGCCTATCAATGTGCTGGATCGCGAAGCGAAGATTAATATTCAGAAAAATCCGGATTTTAATCAGGGCTATTATGAAACTTACTTTGTGAAGGACGTGATGGGTGTTGATGGGTTGGACCGTTTCAGGGCTCGAAAGGAGATTGTTGAACTCTTGGAACGGTACGGCTTCGTAGAAAAGATAGAGTCTCACGCAAGTGTGGTCCCGCACGGCGATCGCTCCGGCGCGGTGCTTGAACCCTTCCTCACCGATCAATGGTACGTGAACGCGAAAGCGCTAGCCGCGCCTGCAGTGGAAGCCGTGCGCGCGCACAAAACTGTGTTCGTCCCGCGGCAATGGGAGGCGACCTTCTTCAATTGGATGGAGAACATTCAACCGTGGTGTATTTCTCGGCAAATATGGTGGGGACACCAAATTCCAGCGTGGTATGGACCGAAGAAAAACCCCGATGGTTCTCTCAGCTTTTCAACTGTCAACGAAGGTGGAGAAGTTCATCCAGAAAAATTTCATATCTTTGTCGAGCAGACCGAGGAGGATGCTGTTCGCGCCGCCGTCGAATACTATGGAAAAGATGTAATTGTTACAAAGAACGTTTTTGATACGTCGTGGATTGGTA
>JBARER010000146.1:0-25364 GCA_049796395.1 Xanthobacteraceae bacterium | reverse complement strand
CGCGCACCGTCGTCGATCCCGATTCCGAGATCGAAAAGGTGGTCGATCTTGGCTATGTCGGCGAGCCGGAAAAAGTCGACACCACCGTGCTCAATCAAATTCTGGGCCGCGAACTCATTCCGGTGCTAGCGCCGGTTGCGGCCGCCGCAAACGGCGGCACCTTCAACGTCAATGCCGACACTTTTGCCGGTGCCATCGCCGGCGCGCTCAAGGCCAAGCGCCTGCTTCTTCTGACCGACGTACCCGGCGTGCTCGACAAATCCAAACAGCTCATCAAGGAATTGGCGGTCGAGGATGCGCGCCGGCTGATCGCCGACGGCACCATCTCGGGCGGCATGATTCCCAAGGTCGAGACCTGCATCGATGCGCTCGAGCGTGGCGTCGAAGGCGTGGTCATCCTCGACGGCAAGGTCCCGCACGCGGTACTGCTTGAGTTGTTCACTGAGCTCGGCGCCGGTACGCTCATCCGCGCCTGAGTCTGCCGGTGCCATTCAGCCGGCCGTGCCGGATAATAAGAAAATCATGCTCAAGGAGAATGCCGTAGCCGATCGTGCCGCCGGGACTGCGCCGGGGCCGGCCGCGGCTGTCCTGTCGCACAGGATTTTTCGTTTGTCGCCCGGCATCGCCGCCGGCGCCTCGCTCGGTATATCCGACGTGCTGGCCAAGCTGGTCTTGGCGACCGGCTGCGATGTCCTCACCATGCTGTCGTTTCGCAGCGTCGTTGGGCTGGCATTCGTCGCAAGCTGGCTACGGTTCGGTCGCAAGCCCACCGCCGATGCGCGGATACGGTGGGTGTCGATGGGCATCGGCATCGTCTTTGCCGGCCTGATCTACTGCCTGTTCAAGGCGATTGCCGCAATCGACGTGCCGACCGCCATTCTTTCCTATTTCACCTATCCGTTGTTGACCGGCCTCACGGCGTCCTTCGCCGGACTCGAGCCGTTACGCTTCAAAGGCGTACTGTGCGCGGTGGCGGCATTTTGCGGGCTCGCCATTATGATCGGCGCCCACCCCGCTGGGCTCGCTTTCGCCGGAGTGGGCTATGCGCTGGGCGCCGCCTGCTGCCGTACCGCCGTGCTGCTGGCGACGCGCGCCTATCTGGTCGGCGCCGATGCGCGGCTGACGACCTGGTATTCGATGCTGTCGTCGACCGCCATATTCGTCGCAGTCTCGCTTGGCACCCAAACCTGGCAACCGCCGCAAACCGGCTTCGGCTGGACCTGGCTGGTGGCGCTCAGTCTCGCCACGACGGCAGGAATCCTGTTCGTCTTCGTATCGACCATGCGCATCGGACCGTTCCGCACGGCACTGATCATGCATCTTGAGCCGCTGACGGCGATGATCCTCAGCGCGCTGGTGCTGAGCGAAGCGATCACCCCAATCCAAGGCCTGGGCAGCGGCATCATGCTGGCGGCGCTGATCGCCTTTCAGTTGTGGCGATGACGCCCGATTCATCGATATCGCGCAGCGTTCGCCGCTGATGTAAAATCGCAGGTAAAACACGCCGGGAGGAAAACTATGAACGCACAGGACAGCGCGGCTGCGCCGCGCCGCGACTCATCGTCATTGCATCACTTCCACTCTGGCTGCGCCTGCCACTCTTCGCGGCGAGGCTTCCTGGCGGGCGCCGCGGCATTCGGCGCGACCGCTGCGCTGCCGGCCGGCAAAACCGAGGCCCAGCCGTCGCCGGTCAAACCACCGGCAAAACTGGTCGACACCCATCATCATTTTTATCCGCCGGCCTATCAGAAGGCTTGGACCGATTGGGAAGACCAGCGCAAGATTCCGCATTTCGGCGTCCAGCTCGCGTGGACGAAAGAGAATGATCTCGAAGCCATGGACAAGAACAACATCACCACCAGCGTGCTGTCGCTGGCCTCGACCCCCGGGGTCTGGTTCGACGCCGGCGTCGATAAGGCGCACGACATGGTGCGCTTGTGCTGCGACTACGCTGCCGAAATGGTGCGCGATCATCCCGGCCGCTATGCATTGTTCGCGCCGCTGTCGATGCTCGACGTCGACGTCACGCTGAAGGAAATCGAGTATGCGTTCGACACGCTAAAGGCGGACGGCATCAATCTGCAGACCAACTATGGCGACAACTGGCTTGGCGATCCGCTCTATCAGCCGGTGCTGGCGGAGCTTAATCGGCGCAAGGCCGCGATCTTCGTTCATCCGCTGGTCGCAAACTGCTGCGGCCGGTTAAGCGTCGGTGCTTTTCCGGCGGTGATCGAAGTGCCGCACGACACGACCCGCACGGTGGTGAGCCTTCTGCTGCACGGTCGGTTTGTGCAGTATCGCGACATCAAGTGGATCTTCTCGCACGGCGGCGGCACGATCCCGTTTCTCGCCGGCCGTATCGAGGCGTTCTACGATGCGAAGGCGCGCGGCCCGAACGGCTTTGCGCCCGATGGCATCGAGGCCGAGTTCCGTCGCCTATATTACGACACGGCAAACGCCACCCATCCCGCCTCGATGGCGGCGCTGACCACGCTGGTGTCGACTTCGCAAATCACCTACGGCACCGACTATCCTTATTTCCCGCTCGATCAGATCGCCAATCTGCAAAAACTGAATCTCTCCAAGGCCGATCTCGAAGAAATCGCGAGCGGCAATGCGACACGGTTGTTGCCGCGGTTGTCCGCCTGATCCAGGGGCGCGTTAGTCCCGTGAGACGTGCAATGGCATGCGTGGAACCGGACACGAAACCGTCATCGGTATTTGACGCCGGCCATGGTTTTGCGTCACAAAGCCGGCCAAGTTTACGCGGAAGCTTGCTCCTCTTTCCGCGACACCCTTTGATCCTATATCGGTGAGGATGGACCCATGCGTGGGTTCCACAACAGCTCGTTCGATCCACAGACTCTCATCGTTCTGGAAGCCGCTTTTGACGAAGCGTGGCTGACGCTCAAAGCTATCGGTAACACCACGGTGAAGCCTGACGAGCTGGCGCGCTGCGTATTGCGGCTGGCGATGGAAGGCGAACGCGATCCGGTGCGGCTGCACGATGGCGCGCTCAAAGGGCTTGTTCCGGCAACGTCCTGGCGTGAGGCGGGCTAACTGCTAAGAATGCGAAGCGAACAGCGCGAAGCCGGCGACGCATGCGCCAGCCAGCGTTCCGGCAAGCAATGCGAACAGATAAGGGATAGACTTCCGTAACGTTCTGCGCATCGATTGTTCTTGAATTTTACGCTCGGTTAGAACTGATTCGCGATCGGCCACGACGTCATCATCCGCAATCATGGCAACATCGAGTCTTCCGGCGAAGGGGCGCGCTGCGGGCCGCACGATCGACCGCGGCTTTCGGCACGTCGACACCTGGGTGTTCGACCTCGACAACACGCTTTATCCGCATCACCTCAATCTCTGGCAGCAGGTCGACGTCCGCATCCGCGATTACATCGTCGATTTCCTCAAAATCAGCCACGAAGAGGCGTTTCGGCTGCAGAAGGATTATTACCGCCGCTACGGCACCACCATGCGCGGCTTGATGGAAGAGCACGGCCTGCAGCCGGACGAATTTCTCGAAATCGTGCATCAGATCGATCACTCGCCGCTTCAGCCCAATCCGGCGCTGGGCGCCGCCATCGCCGAATTGCCCGGCCGCAAATTCATTCTCACCAACGGCACCCTGCACCACGCCAACGCAGTCATGCGCCGGCTCGGTATCAGCGAACATTTCGACGACGTTTTCGATATCCGTGCGGCGGAGTTCGAGCCGAAGCCGCGGCCGGTCGTCTATCAGCGGTTCTTGGCCCGCAGCCGCGTCGATCCTGGCAAGGCCGCACTTTTCGAGGATCTCGCCCGCAATCTCGAAGTGCCGCATGCGCTCGGCATGATTACCGTTTTGGTCGTGCCGGAAGGCGCCCGTGTCGTGTTGCGCGAGGAATGGGAACTTGCCGGCCGCGAAGCGGCGCATGTCGATCACGTCACCGACGACCTTGCCGGCTTCTTGCGCGCTATCGCGGCCGAGAGCGGCCAAGAGGGGTTATGAGGGCAAACCGGCTTGCCCGCCGCTGTTGACATCGTGCGATCCTGACCCGACAAACCGGCGCAGCAAGGGGCGTTCAATGTCTGCCGAAACCGCCGGGACTCTAGCCACCGCTAACCTAGCCCATGTCATCGACGCCGCCTTCGAGCGGCGGGACGCGATCGGCCCCTCCACCAAAGGCGAGGTCCGCGACGCCGTCGATCAGGCGCTCGATCTGCTTGATCGCGGCGCAGCGCGCGTCGCCGAGCGGGGCACTGACGGCACATCGAAAGGGACTTGGCGCGTCAATCAATGGCTGAAAAAAGCGGTGCTGCTGTCGTTCCGCTTGAACGACATGACGCCGATCCCCGGCGGACCCGGCCACGCGGCCTGGTGGGACAAAGTGCCGTCGAAATTCGATCACTGGGACGAGAGCCGATTTCGCACCGCCGGCTTTCGCGCGGTGCCGGGCTGCGTGGTGCGCCGCTCGGCTTACATCGCACCGGGCGTCGTGCTGATGCCGTCGTTCGTCAATCTCGGCGCCTATGTCGATTCCGGCACCATGGTCGATACCTGGGCCACGGTCGGCTCCTGCGCGCAGATCGGCAAGAACTGCCACATTTCCGGCGGCGCGGGCATCGGCGGCGTGCTTGAACCGTTGCAGGCCGGCCCGGTCATCATCGAGGATAATTGCTTTATCGGCGCGCGCTCGGAAGTCGCCGAGGGCGTGATCGTGCGCGAAGGCGCGGTTCTGTCGATGGGCGTCTTTCTCGGCGCCTCGACTAAGATTATCGACCGCGAGACCGGAGCGACCTTGCAGGGCGAAGTGCCGGCCTATTCGGTGGTGGTGCCCGGCACCATCGCCGGCAAGCCGAACAAGGCCGGCGAGGCTACGCCGAGCCTTTATTGTGCGGTCATCGTCAAGCGGGTCGATGAAAAGACCCGCGCCAAGACCAGCATCAATGAGCTGTTGCGGGACTAAAAGTCTGGACCGAAGTCGAGTATCGAAGCCGAGCATCGAAGCCAGAAACCGCCAAAGCCATGACGATTGACTGGGCCTATCTCTTCAACACCTTTGAGGGTCGCATCGGCCGCCAGACGTTCTGGATCGGAATCATCGTCCTGCTCGTCGCCGAAACTTTCGCGCATGTTTTGGCCGAGGAGATCCAAGGCGACCGGCTCAGCGCCATCGTCGACCTCGCCTACGCCTATCCGGAATTCGCCCTGTGCCTCAAACGGGCCCATGACCGCAATCTGCCGCTGTGGCTCCTGATTTCGTTCTTTTGCGCCAGCGCGCTGCTCGACTTTCTCACGGTGCTCGAACTGACCGGCCCCGACGATCAGCCCAGCCTGTTGTCGGTCGCAATCGCGGTGCCGTTCACCGTGCTCGGACTTGTGCTGCTGGTCGAGCTTGGCGTGCGCCGCGGCACCATCGGTCCCAATCCATACGGGGCCGACCCGCTCGGACCGCAAGCCCCGCGCCGATGAACCGAACGGGCCTTGCCGACCGGGGGTTGACGCGTCGCCCGTACTGACCAATGTTCCGCCGCCTCATGGCTGCCGATCCCGTCATCATTGCCCGCGATCTTGTGCGCTGCCGCTCCGTCACGCCGGAGGAAGGCGGTGCGCTCGACTATCTGCAGAAGCTGCTCGGCGCCGCAGGTTTTGCCGTCCATCGCGTGATATTCGACGAACGCGACACAGCGCCGGTCGATAATCTCTACGCCCGGATCGGCACGGCAGAACCCAATCTCGTCTTCGCCGGCCATACCGACGTGGTGCCGGCGGGCAACGAGGCGTCGTGGTCGCACCCGCCGTTCAGCGGCGACGTGGCGGACGACAAGCTTTATGGCCGCGGCACCGTCGATATGAAAGGCGGCATCGCCTGCTTCGTTGCGGCGGCGCTCGACTATCTGGCAGCCGGCGGCGGCAGGCCGAACGGCTCGCTATCGCTGCTGATCACCGGCGATGAGGAAAGTGTCGCCATCAACGGCACGATCAAGCTTCTCAAATGGGTCGCCGAGCGCGGCGAGAGATTCGATCATTGCATTCTCGGCGAGCCGAGCAATGTCGAAACCGTGGGCGATACCATCAAGGCCGGCCGCCGCGGTTCGCTCAACGGCACGCTGGTCGTCACCGGCCGCCAGGGACACGTCGCCTACCCCGAGCGTGCCGATAACCCGATTCGCGGGCTCATGACCGTCATGGCGGCATTGCAGACCCCGCTCGACCAGGGCAGCGACCTTTTCGCGCCGTCGAATCTGGAATTCACCTCCGTCGATGTCGGCAATCCGACGGTGAATCTTATTCCCGGGGAAGCCCGCGCGCGCTTCAACATCCGCTATAACGACCGCCACAGTCAGGCTTCGCTGAAAAAATTGATCGAGCGCCACGCCGAGCTCGCGGCCGCCGGTCGCGTGCATTTCCATATCGACTGGCAGCCGTCGAATGCCGACGTCTTCGTCACCAAGCCCGGCCCGTTCACCGATCTGGCCATCGGCGCCATCGCCGACGTCACCGGGCGCAAGCCCGATCTTTCGACCGGCGGCGGCACCTCCGACGCCCGCTTCATCAAGGACTATTGCCCGGTGCTGGAATTCGGCCTGGTCGGCCAGACCATGCATGCGGTCGACGAATGCACGCCGGTTGCCGATCTCAAGACGCTGACCGCGATCTACCGGCGGCTTATCGAGAAGTATTTCGGCTAGCGATCACCTGCTCGGCCGCGGCGACGCCGGTGAGATAGCCGCCATGCGCGGTTGAGAAATCGTGCAGCGAACAGGCTTCGCCGGCAAAGAACAGCCGATCGTCGACCGGCTCGGCGAGCGACGCCCGGCAATCGGCGTTGCCCGGCGAGGCATAGGAATAGGCGCCGAGGGCGAACGGATCGCCGTGCCAGCCATGCACCCGGATCGATTTGAGCCGGCGACGGAAATCACTGCCGAACACGCCGGAGAGCTCGGTCGCGGCGAAATCGAAGAACGCCGCCTCGCCGCCTCGTTCCAGCTCCGCGGCGCAACTGCCGCCGAAAAAGCACTCGATGATCGGCCAGCCGAACGGCCGCAAATGATAGCCCGCAGTCGCCACGCGATCGGTATGTCCGAACACGCGAACGCTGGTCTCGAATTCTTCCGCGCCGTCGAGCGCAACGAAAAGCTTGTCGTCGACGCCCAAAGGCAGGCCGCACGCGGCCTCGATCTTGCCCGGCAGCGCCGGCGTAAAGCGAACCCGTTCGGCCGCGAGCAGCGCGCTCGGCACCGTCACGATGACCGCATCGGCGGCAATGGTGCCTTTGCCGGTATCGATGCGCAGCCGCTTGCCGGAGTGATCGACGCCGCTGACGGGACAGTCCAGCATTTGCGGCAGCGCCGCTCCATGTTTGCTGATGAGCGTGCCGTAGCCTTCGATGACGCGCCAATTGACGTCGGTCGCGTGATAGCGGTCCAAATCCTTCAGCGAAAGGCGGTCGAGCTCGGCACCGCTTATGTAAGTGCTGGTCGCGTTCATGAGCGCATTCCAGCGCGAGGACGGATCGAGCAGACTTGAAGCCGGCGCGTCGTCTTCGCGCTGCGCCGCTTCGTCCAGGCGCTCATAAAAATCGCTGAATGCCTGGCGAAAATCGGCGTGCTCGTCGCGCGGAAAGCTGCGCGCGAGCGGACGGTTCATCCATGGCGGCGGCGTCTTTTCGATCATCAGGCCTTCGGCTTGCGCGACGCCGACCCAGGGATTGCGGTCGGCCGAGTGCAGCCAGCCGCAGCCGAGATCGAGCGCATGACCGGCGGCATCGTGAACCGTCCACGCCCGTCCGCCGAGCCGCGGCCGCGCCTCAACCAGGAGGCAGCGCAGCGCGGCTTGTGCCAGTCGCGTCGCCGCGGCAACGCCGGCTGCACCGCCGCCGATGACGACGACGTCAACGTCACTCGTCATGGCGCACTCCGTGGCGCATCAGTAATCCACCCGCATCAAATACAGCCCATGTGGCGGCGCCACCTGTCCGCATTTTGTCCGGTCGCGCGCCGCGAGCGCGGCCGACAGATCGTCGGCGCTCCACTTGCCTTCGCCGACGTGAACCAGCGAGCCGACCATCGAACGCACCTGGTGCTGCAGGAAGGACCGCGCCGTGGCGGTCACGCGCAACTCGTCGCCGTCGCGCGCGACATCAAGCCGGTCGAGCGTCTTGACCGGCGATTTTGCTTGGCATTCGGTCGAGCGAAAGGTCGTGAAGTCGTGCTTGCCGATCAGCCGCTGCGCGGCGACATGCATCGCCGCGGCGTCAAGCGGGCGCGGGACGCGCCAAGCGCGGTTGGTATCGAGCGTGAGATCGGCGCGCCGGTTGACCAGGCGATAGAGATAGTGGCGCTTCACCGCCGAGAAGCGCGCATCGAATTCCGCCGCCGCCTTTTCCGCTGCCAGCACGGCGACAGGCTGCGGGCGCAAATGAAAATTGATCGCGTCGCGCACATTATCGGTATCCCAATCCTTGACCAGGTCGATATGGGCCACCTGACCGAGCGCGTGAACGCCGGTGTCGGTGCGGCCGGCGCCGAAGACGGTGACGCGCTCGCCGGCAAAGGTGGCGACGGCCTCGGTCAACACGCCTTGCACCGAGACGCCATTGTCCTGCGCTTGCCAGCCGACAAAACGCGTGCCGTCATATTCGATGATGAGCTTGTAGCGGGGCATAGTGCCTCGACGGCCTCACTGCAAAATCGTGCCGCGGGCAACCGACGTACCGCGCAGGAACTCCTCGGCCGGCATCGGCTTGCCGCCCGAGCGTTGCAGTTCGACGATGCGTAGCGCTTCCTCGCCGCAGGCCACGGTCAATCTATCGTCGAGCACGCGGCCGGGCGCGCCGAGGCCGTCGCCTCTGGTGGTGCGCAACACCTTGATGCGGCCAACGCCGGCAAGCTCGCACCAGGCGCCTGGAAACGGCGACAGTCCGCGGCAATGGTCGTGAACGGTCTGCCAGGGCTTGCCCCAATCGATGTGCGTTTCATTCTTATCGATCTTGTCGGCGTAGATCGCGCCCTCAGCCGCTTGCGGCGTCAACATCAACGAGCCGCGCTCGAGCGCGCCGAGCGCGACCAGCATCAGTTTCGCTCCGAGGCGCGCCAACAGGTCGTGCATGTCGCCGGTCGTTGCATCGGGCCCGATGGGCACTCGCTCCGCCATCGCGATCGCGCCGGTGTCGAGGCCTTCGTCCATCTGCATCACCATCACGCCGGTCTCGCGGTCGCCGGCCATGATGGCGCGATGGATTGGCGCCGCGCCGCGCCAGCGCGGCAGCAACGAGGCGTGCAGGTTGAAACAGCCGAGCGGAAACATATCGAGGACCGGCGTCGGCAAAATGAGGCCATAGGCGACCACGATCGCGGCATCGGCACCATGCGCGCGCATTGTTGCCGCGGCATCGTGTGTCTTGAGCGTTCGCGCGGTGAAGATCGGCAGCGCAAAGCGCGCCGCTTCGCGCGCGACCGGGGAAGGGTTGAGCGCCATGCCGCGGCCGGCCGGTTGCGGTGCGCGGGTGTAGACGGCGGCGAGTTCATGTCCGGCGCCGACAAGCTCCACCAGGGCCGGAACGGCGAAGTCCGGCGTGCCCATGAAAACGAGGCGGAGCGCCAATCACGCCTCCACCTTCTTCGCGGCTTTGGCGAACTTCTTGATGACCCGGTCGCGCTTGAGCTTGGACAAATGATCGATGAACAACACGCCGTTGATGTGGTCGATCTCATGCTGCAGGCAGGTGGCGAACAGTCCCTTGGCCTCGACCTCGCGCGGCTTGCCGGCGCGATCGAGATATTTGACTTTGACCTGCGTCGGCCGTTCGACTTCCTCGTAATAGTCCGGGATCGACAGGCAGCCTTCCTCGTATTTGGCGGTATCCTCGGACGACCACACGATTTCCGGATTGATGAAGACCTGCGGCTCGTGATCGTCCTCTTTCTTCGACAGATCCATGGTGATGACGCGCTTGGTGACGCCGATCTGGATCGCGGCAAGGCCGATGCCCGGCGCCTTGTACATGGTCTCGAACATGTCCTCGATCAGCTTCTTGATGCCGGCGTCGACATGTTTGACCGGCTCGGAGACGAGCCGCAGCCGTTTGTCCGGCAATATGATGATTTCGCGCACCGCCATGACTTCCACCGCTATGGATTGGCGATGTAAGGGCTGAGGAAAGCGGGGTCAATCGGCGCTTGTGAGGATCAAACGTTGATCGACGGCCCATGACCGGCTATCACCGTTCGCTCTTCGTTCCAGGCGCGAATCGCGGATGACCGGAAACCGATGACAGATAGCCTGCCCATGCTCGCGGCGATCTTTGCGGCCGGCGCGGCCTTGGCCGTCTTGGCCGTGATCCTCTGGCGCGCCCGCCAGGCCGCTCATCCCCAGGCCGCCGCCATGGCGGAGCTCGCCCGGGCGCACAGCGATACTGCGGCCCGGCTCGAAGCCATGGTCGGTATGCTGGCGAAAGGCCAGACCCACCTTGCGCATACCGTCAACGAACGGCTCGACTCGGTTTCGCACCGGCTTGGCGATTCGCTGGAGAAGACCAAGCAGAGCACCACCGAGAACCTGCAAAAGCTTAATGAGCGGCTGGCGGTGATCGACAGCGCCCAGAAGAACATCACCGAGCTCGCGACGCAGGTGACCTCGCTGCAAAGCGTGCTCGCCAACAAACAGTCGCGCGGCGCGTTCGGCCAAGGCCGGATGGAGATCATTATTCGCGACGGACTGCCAAAGGACTGCTACGAATTCCAATACACGCTGTCCAACCGACTACGGCCGGATTGCGCGATATTCATGCCGGACCAGCGTCCGCTCGTGGTCGATTCCAAATTTCCGCTTGAGGCGGTCACTGCCTATCGCGACGCCAAAAGCGATGACGCGCGCAAGCTCGCGGCGGCGCGGGTCCGGCAAGACGTCATCAAGCATGTCGGCGATATCGCCCAAAAATATCTGCTCCCGGGCGAGACCCAGGACATGGCCTTCATGTTCGTGCCCTCGGAATCTGTTTACGCTGAGCTGCACGAAGACTTCGACGACGTGGTGCAAAAGGCCTTCCGCGCCAAGATCGTTATCGTCTCGCCGTCGCTGCTGATGCTGGCCATTCAACTGGTTCGGCAAAATCAGAAAGATGTCCGCATGCGCCAGGCCGCCGATCAAATCCGCGACGAGGTGGGCCGGCTGGTGAAAGACGTCGGCCTGTTGGGCGACCGCATCCGCAAGCTGCAAAGCCATTTCGGCCACGCCGCCGAAGATATCCGGCTGTCGGTGGTTTCGATCGAAAAGATCGAGAACCGCGGCGAGCGCATCGCCCAAGTCGAATTGCAAGGCGAGTTGCAAGGCGAATCGCAGGGCGATCTGAACGGCAGCGTCGGGCATGCCGCGTCGAACGTGATTGCCGCGCCGATCGCGCGCAAACTTGAAGCGGGCGAGTAGCGGCGCATGGCGGCGACGCCGCAGGCGCATCCGACTTTTGCCGAAACGCTTGCCGTCTATCTCAAGCGGCGCGTACTGATCGTCCTGTTCCTCGGCTTTTCCTCCGGTCTGCCGCTGGCCTTGTCGGGCTCGACGTTGCTGATCTGGATGACGGAAGCGAAAGTCGATCTGCGCACCATCGGCCTGTTCGCCTTGGTCGGCACGCCCTACACCGTCAAGTTCCTGTGGGCGCCACTGATCGACGCGCTCGACGTGCCGCTACTGTCGCGGCGCTTCGGCCGCCGCCGTGGCTGGCTTTTGCTGTCGCAATTTCTCTTGATCGCGGCGATCCTTTTCCTCGCCGCCTGCGATCCGTCGGTGTCGCCGTTCATGGTCGCGATCGGCGCGCTTCTCGTCGCGACGGCTTCGGCGACGCAGGACATCATCATCGATGCGTTCCGGGTGGAAAGCCTGGACGAAAGCGAGCAAGCGGCCGGCATGGCGTCCTATGTCGCCGCCTATCGCATCGGCATGCTGGTCTCGACCGCCGGCGCGCTGTTTCTCGTGACCGGCTTTCAAGCGTTCGGGCTGCAGCACCAGCCGGCCTGGACCGCGAGCTATGTCGCCATGGCGGTTCTGGTCGTTATCGGCATCATCACCACGCTTGCCGCTGCGGAGCCGGAAAGATCGGTCGGCGCCGAAGCGGAACATGCCGGAGAGATCGCTGCCGGCGCCAATCCGATGCGGCGGGTATTTACCGCCGCGTTCGCCGCCTTCGCCGAATTTCTCAGCCGCGATTTCGTTTTCGTCGTGCTGGCTTTCGTCGTGCTGTTCAAATTCACCGATGCGCTGTCCGGCGCCATGACCGGGCCGTTCGTGATCGATCTCGGCTTCTCGCGCAACGAGTACGCCGCGATCATCAAAGGCGTGGGCTTGGCGGCGACGCTCATTGGCGGCTTCGCCGGCGGCTTTCTCGCCCGCGCCCTTTCGCTGCCGGCAAGCCTGTGGCTCGGCGGCATATTGCAGGGCGTCTCCAACCTCGCGTTTTCCTGGCAGGCGGTGGTCGGGCTCAACGCCGCGTGGCTTACTTTCGCCATCGTCGCCGAGAATTTCACCAGCGCCATCGGCACGGTGATCTTCGTCGCTTACCTCTCGGCGCTGTGCCGAAACCCGCTGCACACGGCGACACAATATGCGCTGTTGACCGCGCTCGCGGCCTTCGGCCGCACTTACCTGTCGTCGGCAGCTGGCTTTATCGCGGCGGCGACCGGCTGGCCGTGGTTCTTCGCCATCTGCGCGGTTTCCGGCGTGCCGGCGCTCGTCCTGCTCGCGTGGCTGCAGCGGCGCGGCCACTTCGCCACGCTGCTGCCGCCCAACGCATCGACCAAGCCATAACCGGGCGATCGCACCGTTTCCGCGGGCCCCCGGCGCTCGCAAAAAAGTCTTTTTGTAAGGATCAGATCGCTATAATCCCTGTCTTACCCTTGCGTTCCTCGAACTCGGCCGTTCCGCCGTCGCAGTCCAGATGGACCCCATCATCGTCAAGCTTTTTGCGGCGGGACTCGCATTGAGCCAGGTCACGACCGCCCCGCAGGCGGTCAAGACGCATTTCGATCCGGTCCAGGACCAAAGCGCGGTGGTGCAAATCCTGCGCAACGGCTGCGAACACATGAAGCAGGCGTTCGACATCGAATCCATCAATCTCGACGATCTGATCTCGACCGCGCTCAACGATCCGAGTGCGGCCGGCGCGAATATCCCTGCGTTCCACGGATTGAATTTCGGCGACCTCAATACCGCCTACCACCAATTCTGCAAAAACGAGCCGATCACCACGCCGGTGGTCGATCTCGGCCAGGTCATCGATTTCTTCAATGCGGCGGCGAGCGATCTGCCGGATCCTGCGACGCTGAAGGGCCGGAAGCTGCCAAGCCTCAGCGTGGTGCTCGACGGCGGCGGCAAGGATTTCGCCGACGTGTTCGTGCCCGGCAACCGCCGTATCTGGATTTCGCTCGATACCATTCCCGATCAGATTCAGAAAGCGTTCATCGCCGCCGAGGACCGCCGCTTCTATCAGCACCATGGCGTCGACGAGCGTGGCATCATTCGCGCCTTCATCGGCGATCTGGCCGACCCCGGCCGGCCGCAGGGCGGCTCCACCATCACCCAGCAAGTCGTGAAAAATTTGCTGGTCGGAGAAGACGTCACCTACCAGCGCAAAATCCGCGAAATGATCGTGGCGTCGCGGCTCGAAAATACCCTAACCAAAAACCAGATTCTCGAGCTGTACGTGAATTCAGCCTATTTCGGCCGCGCCTCGTGGGGCATCGAGATGGCCGCGCGCAGCTATTTCGGCAAATCGGCGAAGGACCTGACGCTCGGCGAAGGTGCGATGCTGGCGGGGCTGCTGAAAGGACCGAGCTTCTATAACCCCGACCGCCATCCCGACCGCGCCCGCGACCGCCTCGCCTATGTGCTCGAGCGCATGCAAGAGGACGGCGTCATCACCGCGGAACAGAAGAACAAGGCGCTGGCGTCGCCGCCGAAACTGATCGCGTTCACGCTTCCGCATCGCGACAGCGGCTTTCACTTTGTCGATTTTCTTGGTCGCGAGGCCAAGACTGACGGCGTCGACAGCCTGACCGCCGAACCCTATGTCGTGCATTCGACCATCAACGGGCAATTACAGCACGACACCGAGGCGGCGCTGCAGGAGGGTCTGGCGCATTACGAAATGTCGACCGGACGCGCGGTGTTTCGCGGGCCCGAGGCGAATATCGCCGACGCTGTTAATAAGCTCGAAGTGGACAACAAGGCCGCTACGCCGGCGTGGCAGCAGGCGCTGCAGGCGGTGCGGCTGCCGCTCTACGACGTGCATTGGACGCCGGCCGTGGTGCTGGAGAAGAGCGGCAAATCCGGCGATGGCGCGATGCGGGTCGGGCTGCCGGACGGCCGCATCGTGCCGCTGACGACCTGGTCGGCCGCCATCAAACGCAGCCTCGGTCTCTATGACGTCGTTTACGTCAATGTCGTCGAACCGAGATACGTCGCACCCAAACCCAACAGCAAGACCAAAAGCCACACTTCGCCCGGCGGCGCGCAGGCGCAGCTGCGCGTGCGGCCGAGCGTGCAGGGCGCGGCACTGGTGCTGGAGAACAAGACCGGCCGCATCCTTGCCATGGCCGGGAGTTTCTCTTATCCGCTGAGCCAGCTCAATCGCACCGCACAGACGCAGCGTCAGCCCGGTTCGGCGGTCAAACCGGTGACCTATCTGACGGCACTGCAGCGCGGCCTGCAGCCGAACACATTGGTGCTCAACGATCCGATCACGTTCCCGCCGATCGGCGCCGCCGGCAATGGCCGCGACGTCATCGGCCGCGAATTCAGCGACAACACGCGCGAGGAGGACTACTGGTCGCCACGCAACGACGATGACAGCGCCGGCGGCGTTTTGACGTTGCGGCGCGGCCTGGAGTATTCCGTCAATCTCGTCACCGCGCATCTGCTCGATGGCGGCATCGACGCGCAGCCCGAAAAAAGCCTCGACGACATTTGCGCCACCGCCGTCGCGGCGAAAATCTATGCGGAATGCGTGCGCTACTATCCGTTCATTCTCGGCGCGCAGCCGGTGAAGATGATCAATCTCGCCGCGTTTTATGCCGCCATCGCCAATGAGGGCGCGCTGCCGCAGCCGCACGGTATCGAATCCATCGAGCAGAACGGCCGCACCGTCTATCAATATCCGGATGCGCCGCTGCCGCGGATCGGGGCGGCCGACCCGGCGGCGTTCTATCAGCTTAAGACCATATTGCAGGGCGTGGTGGCACGCGGTACGGCGCGCGCGATCGCATCGCTGTCGCCCTATGTCGCCGGCAAGACCGGCACCACCGAAAATGCCGTCGATGGCTGGTTCATCGGCTTCACCAACGACGTCACCGTGGCGGTATGGGTGGGTTACGACAACGCCGACGGCAAGCGCCGCTCGCTCGGACCGAGCGAAGACGGCGCGCGGGTGGCGCTGCCGATCTTCCAGCCGATCATTCAGGCGGTCTGGACGGACGGCGTCGCGCCGAAAACGCCGCTGGCCGGCCCGTCGCCGGCGGCGCGCCGCGACCTCGTCGATATTCCGATCGACTATGTGTCCGGCAATCGGATGAACGGCGGCAATTTCATCGAGCACTTCCGGCGCAGCGCGGACGGTCAGGTCGCGGACACGCAATATCAGCTGGTGTCGCAGGAGGACACCTACGCCGACCAAGGCGGCGAATCCAACCCGTTCTGGGGCGGCGCCGCCGATAATAGCGGCCGATCTTACTATCCCAATCAAGGCTGGCAGCAATTGCCGCCGCAACCGCCGCCGCAGCAGCCGTCGCGTGGCTTATTCGGCCTGTTCCGGCCGTGGAACGACGAGCCGCCGAGCCGTAATTTCTTCTGGGGCAGCCGCTGAATTGCCGTAGAAAAAAAAGAATTTGAAATGTCGACGCGGAACGCCCTGGCGCTTTTGATCCTGTTTGCCGGTTTCACGACCGGTTTCTTGGCCGGTCTATTGGGCGGCGTCGCGCCGGCCGCCGCGCAAGACTTTCAGATCGCGGAGGTGAATGCGGCGCGTGACGTGAGCGTTGCCGACCTCAAACCCGGCATCATCGATTTCAGCGACCACACCCATGCGGGAGCCATCGACAGCGAAACGGCATTGAGCCGGTTCGCCGACTGGGCGGAAAAGCACCCCAACGAGAAGAAATTCCTGGCGCTGTTCCCGGGCTATACCGAACCAACCGTCGCGAAGTCGACAAGCAGCGGCGATGCGCAAAAAAACGGAAAGGCTACCGAGAAGCTTTATATGTACGTAGCGCAAGCGCGCTTCGTTCTCGATCGGGCGCCGGCGTCGATCGATCTGTCGCACAACGTCACGCTGGCCTTTTTGGACAAGATCGATCCGGCCATTCAGCACAAGCTGATCGCGCCCGCCGACGTGAGCCCATTGAAGGATGAGGCCGGCACCGGCAACGATAATCCCGACCGCAAATGGTGCTCCGGGCAGGCGAATTCGATCTGCATCCAGTCGAGCTACAAGCTCGAAGGCAAGATCCCGATGGGCATCATGCTGGTGAACAAGCTGCGCGACAGCGTCAAAAAGGTCGCCGATCATATCGATTTCCAGAGCGAACTTGCCGCGCTCGCTCCGGCCGACGTCGACCAAACGGGCTTGCAGCAGTTGACCAAGGTCGACACGCCGATTACCGGCGTGCTCGAACAAAACATCTTCTACGTCAACGAGATCATGAAATTCGGCAAGTTCTTTGCCGTGTTCCAGGCGCACCCGACCGACCCCGATAAGACGGTCGTCACCGCTTTCATGGCGCTCGCCATCAAAGCGAGGGTACTCGACGAGAAACGCGGTTTTGAGAACGTGCCGGTGCTGCGCAATCTGGTGCCGGCGCAAGTCCTGATGGGCCAGTCGTCATTCAATTCCGGCAGTTCGATCAGCGCCGGCTTGCCCAAATATGCGCGCAACGAAATCAGGACCGTTGCCGGATTGTTGGCGCAGGACAAGTAGTTCGCCGACGAACCGCTACAGGGATAAGGACGCGGGCCGTGTCGGACGGGACTACACCAAGTGCCGATGTGCTGATGGGCACGCTGGACGCCTATTTTGCGGCAATCGCCGCCCGCGACCCCAAGCGCATTGCCTCGATGTTCGTCTTGGACGGCGAGATTGAAGATCCCGTCGGCAGTCCTACCCGTCATGGCCGCGACGAGATCGCAGGTCTCTTTGCCTCCGGCGTGGCGTCTCTGGCGTCCGACGTTGAGATCGAAGTGCTCGCGGCGCTGCCCAGCGGCAGCAGTATCGCCGCACACTGGGCTATGACGGCGCGCGGCAAAGCTGGAGGCGAGGTCAAAGCCGAAGGCATTGATGTGCTGCAAGTGAATGAGCACGGGTTGATCGTCCGTGCGGAGGGCTATTGGAACGCTGCGGGCTTTCGCCAAGCCCTCGCCGCGGCGTAGGCCGTTGAATAAGGCGACTGCCTTCTTCTTGCCGCCGCGCTGTTACGCGGATTGATCGGCACGGCCGCGCAGGGCATTGTGCCCGGCGATGGGCAACACGGTGCGGAAAGTCGCTCTGGTCACCGGTGCGGCACGCGGCATCGGGTTCGCGACCGCAAAGCGTTTCCTCGTGGACGGCTGGCGCGTGGCGCTGCTCGATATCGACGGGTCAACGCTTGATCGCAGCTATAACGCCCTCTCCGAGGCGCACGGCGTCGACGCCGTCATCGCGGTTTGCTGCGACGTTGCCGACGCGGCAGGCGTCGCCGACGCGTTGGCAACAGTCGCGCAAAAGTTCGGTCGGCTGGATGCGCTGGTCAACAATGCCGGGATCGCAATTTTCAAACCGATCCTCGATGTCACCTACGAGGATTGGGCGCGCGTTCTGGCGGTCAATCTCACCGGCCCGTTCCTGTGCACGCAGGCGGCCGCGCCGCTGATGCGTGACTGCGGCGGCGGCGCCATCGTCAACATCACCTCGATCTCCGGCCTGCGCGCCTCGACGCTGCGCGCCGCCTATGGCACTAGCAAAGCCGGCCTGGCGCACCTCACCCAGCAGCAGGCCATCGAACTTGCTTCGCTCGGCATCCGGGTCAATGCCGTGGCGCCGGGTCCCGTCGATACCGCAATGGCCAAGGCCGTGCACACGCCGGAAATCCGCGCCGCTTACCACGACGCCATTCCGCTCAACCGCTACGGCCTGGAAGCCGAGCTCGCTGAAGCGATCTTCTTTCTGTGCAGCGAGCGGGCGAGCTACATTACCGGTCAGACGCTCGCCGTCGACGGCGGCTTTCAAGCCACCGGCATCGGCCTGCCGGCGCTGCGCGATGATGGGCGCAATAGCTAACAATCAAGCGGCGGCGCGCGTTTTGTCGCCGCGCGCCAGCGAGGCGATCGCCTCGTCGGTCGACTGCACATCGCCGAACAAGCCGTAAAAGATCGACAGCGCGGCGTTGTGCTCCTCGTCGTTGTGGGTGGCTGTGCCGTCCGAGACCATGATCACCTTGAAATTGAGCATCATGGCGTCGCGCGCGGTGCTTTCGCAGCAGACATTGGTGGCCGTGCCGGTGATCAGGATTGTGTCGATGCCACGATCCCGCAACAGGCGCTCGATATCGGATGAACCTTGGATGAAGGCGCTGTAGCGCATCTTCGTCACCTGCGCGTCCTCGGGCCGGATGTCGTTTAAGTGCCAATAGGCGTAGCCATCGCCGTCGCTATCCATCGCCGCATAGCGGAGCTCGTACCGGTCAGGGGTATGCAGAAACTCGTGGTAATTCGACCAGCTTTCCCGGGTGTCGTGTGTGCCGTTGCGGACCCAGACGACGAGGCCGCCGTGGCGGCGCAGTTCCGCGGCCAGCCGGTTGATATTCGGCACGATCTCCCGTGAGGCTGGGACTTCGCCCTGATGGCCGGGCTTGCAGAAGTAATTCTGCATGTCGATCACGACCAGGGCGGCTTTGCGCGGATCGACCTCGTCGAATGGATGGGCTTTGCCGGTGCGGCCGGTCATGCGCGCGCAGGCGGCTTTGGAGAGGATGATCTTGTGCATCGTTATTTCCTCGACTAGTCGTTTCGCCCACGACTTGGTAGTTGGCCGTGCTTGGTTATTGCGACTTGATTGTGCCAAGCTTGGCATAAAATCTGCTCCCGAGCGAGGGCGGAAGGGATTATATGCCGGCCAGTTGGGAATTTTGGATCGACCGCGGCGGCACTTTCACCGACGTGATCGGCAAACGGCCGGACGGCAGCCTCGTCACCCGGAAGCTCCTTTCGGAAAATCCCGAAGCCTATCGCGACGCGGCCGTTGCCGGCATTCGTCAGCTCCTCGGGCTTGCTGCCGATGCGCCGATTCCGGAAGGGCACGTCACGGCCGTGAAAATGGGCACCACCGTCGCCACCAACGCGCTTTTGGAGCGCAAGGGCGAGCGCATGCTTCTTCTCATCACCAAGGGCTTCCGCGACGCGTTGCGCATCGGCTACCAAGCGCGGCCGAAAATCTTCGCCAAGCACATCGTCAAGCCGGACATGCTGTACGAGCGCGTCGTCGAAGTCGACGAGCGGGTGCGGGCGGATGGCACGGTGGAGCAGCCGCTCGATCTCACCGCCGTGCGCACCGAGCTTGAACGGGCGCGCGCCGATGGCATCGGCGCGGTCGCCGTGGTGCTGATGCACGCCTACCGCCACAGCGACCACGAAAAACAGGTGGTGGCGCTGGCGCGGGAATTCGGCTTTCCGCAGGTGTCGGCGAGCCACGAGGTCTCGCCGCTGATCAAGCTTGTCGGCCGCGGCGATACCACCGTGGTCGATAGCTACTTGTCGCCGATCCTGCAGCGTTACGTGAACCAGGTCGCCGGCGATTTACATGGCAATCACCGCTCCCCTCAAGCGGGGAGAGGGACGAAGCTCATGTTCATGATGTCGTCCGGCGGATTGACCGCGGCGGATCTGTTCCGCGGCAAGGACGCCATCCTCTCCGGCCCCGCCGGCGGCGTCGTCGGCATGGCCGAGACCGGACGCTCCGCGGGCTTCAAGGAGCTGATCGGGTTCGATATGGGCGGCACCTCGACCGACGTGTCGCACTTCGCCGGCGCCTACGAGCGGGCGTTCGAGACCGAGGTCGCCGGCGTGCGCATGCGCGCGCCGATGATGCTGATCCATACCGTTGCCGCCGGCGGCGGCTCGATCCTACACTTTGACGGCGCGCGCTTTCGCGTCGGCCCGGACTCCGCCGGCGCCAACCCAGGACCGAAGTGCTACCGCCGCGGCGGCCCGCTTGCCGTCACCGACGCCAATGTCATGGTCGGTAAGCTCATCCCCGACTTCTTCCCGAAGATTTTCGGCACCGGCCAAAATTTATCGCTCGATGCCGACGCCGTGTGGGCGGCTTTCGCCGTAATGGCGAAAACCATCGGCGACGGGCGGTCGGCCGAACAGGTGGCCGACGGCTTCATCAAGATCGCGGTGGAGAATATGGCCAACGCGATCAAGAAGATTTCCGTCCAGCGCGGCTATGACGTCACCCGGTATGCGCTCAATTGCTTCGGCGGCGCCGGCGGCCAGCATGCCTGTCTGGTCGCCGATGCGCTCGGCATGGAGAGCGTATTGCTCCATCCGCTGTCCTCGCTGTTGTCCGCCTACGGCATGGGGCTTGCCGACATCCGCAGCGTCCGCCAGCAGGCGATCGAGGAGACGTTCGGCGCCAAAGCGCATGCGACGTTGAAAAGCGTGGCGCGGCGATTGGCGCGCGACACACGCGACGAAGTCGCCAGCCAGGGTGTTCCTGCCGGCAAGATCGCCGACCATGTGCGCGCGCATATCCGTTACGCCGGCACCGATACGCCGCTGATCGTCGAGGCCGGCAGCGACCGCGCGCCGGCATCGCTTGACAAATTGCAGTCCGCTTTCGAGCGTGCGCACAAGGCCCAATTCGGCTTCATCGACCGCAAGAAGGGCCTCGTCATCGAGGCGGTGTCGGTGGAAGCGGTCGGCGGCGGCGCGACGTTTGAGGAAAAAACGCGCAAGACCACGCGCGCGAAACTGCCCGCGCCGGCGCTCCGCACGCGGTTCTTTTCCGGCGGCAAATGGCACAAGGCGAGGGTCTATCGGCGCGATCAGCTTTTGCCGGGCCACAAGGTCAGAGGACCGGCGATCGTGATCGAGCCGCACCAGACCATCGTCGTCGAGCACGGCTGGCAAGCCGAGCTGACGGCGAAAAATCATCTGGTGCTGCGGCGGGTGCAAAAGCTTGTTCGCGCCCACGCCATCGGCACCAAGGCCGATCCGGTGATGCTCGAAGTATTCAATAATCTGTTCATGTCGATCGCCGAGCAGATGGGCGTGGCGCTGCAGAACACCGCCTATTCCGTCAATATCAAGGAACGGCTCGATTTCTCCTGTGCGGTGTTCGACGGCAACGGTTCGCTGGTCGCCAACGCGCCGCATATGCCGGTGCATCTCGGTTCCATGGATCGCGCGGTCGAGACCGTGATCCGCGAAAACAAGGGCAAGGTTCGTCCGGGTGACGTCTATGCGATCAATGCGCCGTATAACGGCGGCACCCATCTGCCGGACATCACCGTCTGCACGCCGGTTTTCGACGGCAATAAAATCCTGTTCTGGGTCGCCTCACGCGGCCACCATGCCGACGTCGGCGGCATTTCGCCGGGCTCGATGTCGCCGAACGCCACCACCATCGAAGAGGAAGGCGTCTATATCGACAACTTCAAGCTGGTCGAGCGCGGCCGGTTTCGCGAACGCGAAGCCTACGCTTTGCTGGAGGGCGCGAAATACCCGGCCCGCAACCCGCTGCAGAACGTCAACGACATCAAGGCGCAGATCGCCGCCAACGAGATGGGCGTGCATGAGCTGCGCAAGATGGTGCGCTATTTCACGCTGCCGGTGGTCCGCGCCTATATGCTGCACGTGCAGGACAATGCCGCGGAAAGCGTGCGCCGGGTGATCGACCGGCTGCACGACAGCGCCTTTGCCATTGAAACCGATCAGGGCAACCGGATCAGCGTTCGCATCTGCGTCGACAAGAAGAAGCGCGAGGCGACCGTCGACTTCACCGGGACGAGCCCGCAGCAGCCGTCGAATTTCAACGCCCCGGAGCCGGTGACCCGCGCCGCGGTGCTCTATGTCTTTCGCGTCATGGTCGACGACGACATTCCGATGAATGCCGGCTGTCTGCGCCCGATCAACATCATCATTCCGAAAAAATCCATGCTGTCGCCGGAATTCCCCGCCGCGGTGGTCGCCGGCAATGTCGAGACCTCGCAGGAGGTGACCAACTGCCTGTTCGGCGCGCTCGGCGCCATGGCCGCCGCGCAAGGCACCATGAACAATCTCAACTTCGGCAACGCGCGCTATCAGTATTACGAGACCATCTGCTCGGGCTCGCCGGCCGGCCCGGGCTTTCCCGGCACCGACGCCGTGCACACCCACATGACCAATACGCGGCTGACCGATCCGGAGATCCTGGAATTCCGCTATCCCGTGCTGCTGGAAGATTTCCACATTCGCAAAGGCTCCGGCGGCCGCGGAAAATGGAATGCCGGCGACGGCATCCGCCGTACCATCCGTTTCCTGGAAAAGATGGAATGCACGATTCTGTCGGGGCATCGCCGCGTGCCGCCGTTCGGGCTTGCCGGCGGCAGTGACGGTCAGATCGGCGAGAATTGGGCGCGGCGCCAAGACGGCACAAAAGATGGCCGCATGGAGCGGCTGCAAGGCTGCGACGCAACCGTAATCGACGCCGGCGAGGCCGTTATTATCCAGACGCCGACGGCGGGGGGTTACGGCAAACTGTCCGAGTGAGACGGCTTCGGCGCCGGCGGCTTTACCGCGTGGGCGCGGCGCGTCGCAGCCTCAATGATCTCGAAGAAACCGAAGGCGAGTAGTCCGAGCGCGGCGATACCGAGCAAGATCCCGCCGTGAGACTGGTGCTGCATGGCGCGCAGCACGCCCGCCAAGCTGACCGCTTCGAACGAATCCGATTTATAGGCGGCGGCGCCGAGGAAGACGCCGATCATGAGAAAGACGAAGGCGCGCGTTATGATGCCGAACGAGCCGAGCGCGACAGCGAAAGCGCGCTGTTCGCGCGTCGCATCGAGCGCCTCGCGATAGGGCGCACGGCACGCTTTGACCGCAAGCCCGGCGGCAACGCCAACAAAGCCGACGGCGATCAGCGCGATCAGAAGCCGTCCCAGCGGCTGCGCCATCACCCATGCCGTCCATTCCCGCGCCGACTGATCTTCGTCGACGCGCCGGTGGACAAGGGTGATGCGGACCGTCGCGGCGGCGAGTGCGACATAGAATAGGCTACTGCCGGCGAGCACGCCGCGGCGCATCAGGCCGTAGAAACTGTTGCCGTGCAGATCGACGTCGAATACGGACTGCAATAAGCGCCACCCGGCGAAACATAAAAGTCCCGCAGCTAGTGTCCATAAAAAATAGCTGCCGAGCGGCTGCTGGAATATCACCTCGAGCGCGTCGCGGGCACCTTCCGGGTGGGCGCCCAGGCCGCCGGCGGCGAGCAGCGCAAAGCCGCCGATGATCAAAAAGACGATGCCGCGGGCGACATAGCCGATGCGCACCATCCACGGCAGCGGGCCGCTGGTTAAGTGTTTGACTTTAATGCCGGTAATCGCACCCTGATCCACGCGCTGACAAGCGGTTTGGGGCCGCTAAGTTCCCTGCCCGGCAGCGGGCTCTCCTTCACGACTTCTTGCGGGACACCGAATATTTCATGTGTGCCGCGCCGCCCTCCCAATAGAAGGTGAAATCGGTGGCGACACTGCCGCCATCGGGTAAGGGCAGTTCGGCGTTGCAGACGATCTGATCCTTGGTCGACGATACCGTCTTGATCGGCTCGTAGCGCGTGGGCTCCATCCGCAGTTGTTTGAGAACGTCGGCGAGCGAATGCTTGGCGCGATCGGAGTCGCAGGCCGGCAACACGAAACGATCGCGCACGCCGCGATAGACCAGAACCGCGGCAACCGCGGCGGCCGGAATTCCGATGAGCCGCAGTGCGAAGCGATAAGGCCGCGGCCGCTGCGGCGAAGAACTTCGTCCGGACCAGCGCCGGGCGCGAATTGGAGCCGGTGATTTCAGCGGCGAGTCGTCGGGCATCGCTGTAGATTACTACAGCGCCTTGACGATCTCCTCGGTCATTTTCTTGGCGTCGCCGAGCAGCATCATGGTGTTGTCGCGGTAGAACAGCGGATTATCGATGCCGGCATAGCCCGAAGCGAGCGAGCGCTTGTTGAACATCACCGTGCCGGCCTTCCACACTTGCAGCACCGGCATGCCGTAGATCGGCGATTTCGGATCGTCCTCGGCCGCCGGATTGGTCACGTCATTGGCGCCGATAACGTAGGCGACGTCGGCCTGAGCGAATTCGGAATTGATGTTCTCAAGCTCGAATACATCATCATAGGGCACGTTGGCTTCAGCCAGCAGCACGTTCATATGACCCGGCATGCGTCCGGCAACCGGATGGATGGCGTATTTGACCTCGACGCCTTCGGCCTTGAGCTTGTCGCCCATCTCGCGCAAGGCGTGCTGCGCTTGCGCCACCGCCATGCCGTAGCCGGGCACGATGATGACCTTCGCGGAATTCTTCAGGATGAAAGCGGCGTCCTCCGCCGAGCCGATCTTGACCGGCCGGTCGCCGGCGGCGGCTGCCGGGCCCGCCACTTCGCCGCCGAAGCCGCCGAGAATCACCGAGATGAACGACCGGTTCATCCCCTTGCACATGATGTAGGACAGGATCGCGCCCGAGGAGCCGACCAGCGCGCCGGTAATGATCAGCGCGGTGTTTTCCAGGGTGAAGCCGATGCCGGCCGCGGCCCAGCCGGAATAGGAATTGAGCATCGAAATAACCACCGGCATATCGGCGCCGCCGATCGGCACGATGATCAAGACGCCGAGCAGGAACGAGGTCGCGGCGATCAGCCAGAACGCGACATGCTGCTGCTGCTCGAAGAACCAAACGATCAGCGCGATCAGGCCGAGCCCGAGCAAGATGTTGATGACGTGCCGGCCGGGCAGGGTGATCGGCTTGCCGCTCATGCGGCCGGAGAGCTTGAGGAAGGCGATCACCGAGCCGGTGAAGGTGACGGCGCCGATAGCAACGCCGAGCGACATTTCGATCAGGCTCTGGGCGTGGATCGCGCCCTCGACGCCGATGCCGAAAGCGGACGGCGCGTACAGCGCGCCGGCGGCGACCAGCACCGCGGCCATGCCGACCAGCGAATGGAAAGCGGCGACCAGCTCGGGCATCGACGTCATCGGCACCCGGCGCGCGATCACGGCGCCGATTCCGCCACCGATGGCGACGCCGAGGATCACCAGCACCCAGCCGATGCCGTCGGCCGGCGGATGCGACGCCAGCGTGGTCGCTACCGCGATCGCCATGCCGATC
>JBARER010000145.1:0-4808 GCA_049796395.1 Xanthobacteraceae bacterium | reverse complement strand
GCACGCGCGTGCCGGTCGACTACGCCGCGGAGGGCGGCCCGAAGATCGCCATTCGCGTGCAGGAGTTGTTTGGCATCGGCCGCCACCCGGCGATTGCCGGCGGCAAAATCCCGCTCCTGATCGAGCTTTTGTCGCCGGGGCATCGCCCGGTGCAGACCACGCGCGACCTACCGGGCTTTTGGCGCGGCTCCTACGCCGCGGTGCGGTCTGAAATGCGCGGCCGCTATCCAAAACATCCGTGGCCCGACGATCCGCTGGCCGCGGCGCCGACGCGCCGCGCCAAGCCACGCGGAACGTGAGACACAAGACAGAGCGAGCGGCGGCAGCGACACATATTACATCTTCCCCACGGGAATGTTATTCCGCCAATCGTGGCGCAATTGCCACAGCGCCCTCGGAAACGGCCGGCTATAGTAGCGCAAAATACCGAGCGGATTCGAGTTTATGAAAAGCCGTTTGATGCGCGGCGTTGCCGTCCTGCCGATAGTGTTCGCGGGTCCGGCCCTTGCCGCTTCACCGACTTACGATTGGTCGGGTTTCTATCTCGGCCTGAATGCGGGCGGCGATTGGACGAGATCGTCTGAGACGACGAGCCTTCCCTGTACGGAGATTATTCACAACACCGCCGTCTGCGACTCGACCGACCCCGGCAACGCCCCTCTGGTCAGTGCCCTTGGCACCGGCTCGTTTTCCGGAAGCCACTTCAGCGGCGGCATAGGCGGCGGCTATAATTGGCAAAACGGCCCCGTCGTTTACGGCGTCGAATTCGACGCGGAGTCGCTGCCGGGCACATCGAAAAGCGCAAC
Organism: Xanthobacteraceae bacterium; assembly: GCA_049796395.1. GTDB lineage: Bacteria > Pseudomonadota > Alphaproteobacteria > Rhizobiales > Xanthobacteraceae > BOG-931. The sequence continues at coordinate 4,002 of JBARER010000145.1, read as the reverse complement.
AGGCGTGGCTAGCCCCTACGCTGAGTTCACGGGCGGCCCGATCTCGCTATCGTCGTCCGTTGACCCAAGCTGGCTCGTCACCGCCCGCGGCCGCATTGGCTACGCATTCAATGACCTGCTGGTGTACGGCACTGGCGGGCTGGCGGTAACAAGACTGAGCACCAACGTCACCTATTCCGATGGCGGCTTCGACACCGGGACGTGGACCCAATCGGAAAATAAAGCCGGTTGGGCGGCCGGCGGCGGCGTCGAATGGGCGCTGAGCAAGGAATGGTCGGTCAAGGCGGAATACCTTTTCGTGAAATTTGGCTCGGTCACCGCGTCCGGCGCGATCGTCACTCCGGCTTACGGCTATTCCAACGCGATCAGCACATCGGCCGATCTCACCGTGCAAATCGCGCGCGCCGGCATCAATTACAAGTTCTGACCGCCGCCAAAGGCTCCGCCGCACCTGAGACGCCTTGTCGTGCCAAAGCCCGATCGGCGTGGCAGACTCAGTCCCAGCGACAAGGGTCCCGCACGTCATGAACAACTGGTTCGACCACATTCTCTACAATACGCAGTCGCAGCCGGAAACGCCCGCGATCGTCATGGAGGATCGCGTCATCACGTACGGCATGCTCGGAGCCGCGATCGAAAGCTCCGCGCGCCGCATCGTAAATCTACAAATCCCGCCAGGGGCGACGGTCGCCATCTGCCTTGCCAGCCCACTGCGCCATTTCACGCTGTGTCTCGCGCTCCACAGGATCGGAATGTGCTCGATGTCCTTGGAGTACGGCCACGAGAGTCTTGCGGACCTGACCTTTGCGGCTGTGCTCGGCGACGATGACTCAAAGACGCTGTTCGATGCAAAAGCGCGTTTCATCGCGGTGACTGATGACTGGTTCGGAACGGAGCCCGTTCCGGCCACGCTCGTGCCCACGGGCTTTTCTGACGCCAAACAAGTTTGTCATCACGCCCTGACGTCCGGCTCGACAGGCACACGAAAAACGTTCGGCTGCACCGTCGAATATGTCGGCCGTCACGTGCCGCTAGCGATCGTTTATAATTGCAGGCTTGTGCTCTGCATGCCGGGACTTTCGACCGCTTGGGGTTTCTTGATCGGTTGCGCGGCGCTGGGCAGCGGGAAAACGCTTTGCTTTGCGACGTCGCCCTTTCAAGCCGTGCGGATGATCGAATTGTTCTCGATCGATTTTCTTATCTGTTCATACGACCAGCTCCTTGCGATAACGCGCGTGACGCGAAAGTCTTCGGCGCAATTGAAGAGCCTGCGCACGGTGGTCGCCGCCGGCAGCGTTCCGTCACGCGCGCTGCTCGAAGCGGCGACGGCGTATGTATGCAAGGACATTATCTGCCGATACGGAACGACCGAACTGGGGCTGGTCGCTGACGCCACCGTGGGCGAGGCCCTGGCCAGCCACGGCTTCATCGGCCGGGTCACACCCGATGTGGAGCTTGCCATCTTTGATCAAGGCGGCAAGCGACTTCCGCCCGGTCAGCTCGGCATCGTCAAAGGCCGCATCAAGACTTGGATCGGAGCTTCGCCGGACGACACCATTGGCGAGCATGCCTGGATCGATGTCGGCGATGTGGGATGGAAGACGACCGACGATCAATTCTATGTCGTTGGCCGCACCTCGGACATCACGACTGCGACGATCGAGGACGGATCGGCGCAGCAAATCTCACCCGTCTACGAGATCGAGCATCTTCTGCGGCTTGAATGGGACGCAAGCGACGCGGCCGCGGTGATGGTCGATGATAGCACCGCGAAACCGCAAATCTGGATCGGCACCGTCGACTGCAAGGACGCGGACGCAAAGAAGCTTGAAGCGATTCTCCGGCATCGCGGCATCGAAGGCACGGTACGTCTGTTCCCTTTGATCGCAATCCCTCGCGGCGCCAACGGCAAGGTTCAGCGCGCGCAGTTGAAGTCGCTGATGCTTGCGGTGGGCGGCAAAGGCGGCCGGCCGCAATGATACCGGCGCCGGCCGCGAGGCTTTCCACACGAATTTAACGACGACTTTAGCAATTCGCTTACCGTTGAACGGCAAAGCCGCGGCGATATCGCGTCCGATTAGCTACTTGTTGGCCGCGGCGTGATGAGATCGCGCGGATAACGGATCATCGCCATGCGCCCCGTCCTCATCTTTGCAGCCCTGGCGCTCGCCGCGAGCCTTATCGTGCCGAGATACGCGGCGCAAATGGCCCCGAGCCACGCAGCGCCGACGGTGATGGCGGCACGCCCGGAAGCGACGCCGCAGCTCGCGCCGGCGCCGGCCGATTCGCGCTCGGTGGTGATTCCGCCGGCCGCGAACGGTCACTTCGAGGTCGAAGGCCGCGTCAACGGCCGGCTCATGACCTTCATGGTCGATACCGGCGCCTCGGTCATCGCGCTCACCGCGCGCGATGCGGCGATGCTCGGCGTGCATCCAAGCGAGAGCGAATATCGCGCCATGGTGCGGACCGCGAACGGTACGGTGCGCGCCGCGCCGGTCACGCTGGATCGGGTCGAGATCGACGATATTGTCGAATACAATGTCGGCGCCATGGTGCTGCCGGACGGCGCATTGTCCGACAATCTGCTCGGACTTACCTTTCTGTCCAAGCTGCGCAAATTCGAATACTCGGACGGCAAGCTGGTTTTGGAACAGTAGCGAGTGGCGAATAGCGAAGACAAACTCCCCTATTCGCCGCTCGCCATTCGCCAGCTACGCAACCATTTCGGCGCCTAACCGTTTAGGCTATTGCTGTCGGGCCTCGATTCGGACCAAATTTTCAATGTTTCCCAAGCCGAAACCTTCGCTCAAGCCGAACACCTATGCCTATGAATCCGAGCCGATGGTGAAAGCCACCGGCTTTCGCGAATATGACGCGCGCTGGCTGTTCGGCAGCGAAATCAACCTTATGGGCATCGAGGCGCTGGGTCTTGGCCTCGGCACTCTCATTCACGAACTCGGCGTCAAGCCGCATATCGTCACCGGCCACGATTTCCGCTCCTATTCGGCGTCGATCAAAATGGCGCTGACCAACGGTCTGATTGCCGCCGGCTGCAGCGTTTACGACATCGGCCTGGCACTGACGCCGATGGCCTATTTCGCGCAATTCGAACTCGACGTGCCGTGCGTTGCCATGGTCACGGCCTCGCACAACGACAACGGCTGGACCGGCGTGAAGATGGGCGCGAACCGGCCGCTCACTTTCGGTCCCGAAGAGATGACCCGGCTCAAGGACATCGTGCTCAATGGCCGGTTCAAGGCCAGAGCCGGCGGCGCCTACGAATTCATCGAGAATTTCCCGGCGCGCTATATCGCCGATCTGACTAAGCGGCCAAAGCTCAAGCGGCATCTGAAAGTCGTTTGCGCCTGCGGCAATGGCACGGCCGGCGCTTTCGCGCCGCAGGTGCTGGAAAAAGTCGGCTGCGAGGTGGTGCCGCTCGATTGCGAGCTCGATCACACCTTCCCAAACTACAATCCAAACACCGAAGACATGAAAATGCTGCACGCCATGCGCGACGCCGTGCTGGCGAACGAGGCCGACGTCGGCCTGGGCTTCGACGGCGACGGCGACCGCTGCGGCGTGGTCGACAACGAAGGCGAAGAAATTTTCGCCGACAAGGTCGGCGTCATGCTCGCCCGCGATATTTCATCGGAGCATAAAGGCGCGCTGTTCGTCGCCGACGTCAAATCGACCGGCCTGTTTGCGACCGATCCGATGCTGATCAAGAACGGCGCCAAGACCGATTACTGGAAGACCGGCCATTCCTACATGAAGCGGCGGGTCAACGAGATCGGCGCCATCGCCGGCTTCGAGAAGTCCGGGCACTTCTTCTTCAACAAGCCGTTCGGCCGCGGCTATGACGACGGCCTGATCTTCGCCTTCGCCGTCTGCGACATGCTCGACCGCAATCCCGGAAAGAGCATGGCGGATCTCAAGAATGCGCTGCCGAAAACCTGGTCGTCGCCGACCATGTCGCCGCATTGCGCCGACGAGACCAAATAT
>JBARER010000144.1:0-5657 GCA_049796395.1 Xanthobacteraceae bacterium | reverse complement strand
GCACTTGCCTGCGACGTGACGGACAGCGCAGCCACCGAAAAGGCCGTCGCGGCGGCGGCGGCCGATCACGGCACGGCGCGCATCGTCATCAACTGCGCCGGCGTCGGGCCGGCCAAGCGCATCGTCGGCCGCGACGGGCCGATGCCGCTCGCCGAGTTCGCGCGCGTGATCGAGATCAATCTGATCGGCACCTTCAACGTGATGCGGCTCACTGCGGCGGCGATGGCGCCGCTCGAACCGCTTGCCGACGGCGAGCGCGGCATCATTGTCTGCACCGCCTCGGTGGCCGCCTATGAAGGGCAGATCGGCCAGGCCGCCTATGCCGCCTCGAAGGGCGGCGTGGTCGGATTGATCCTGCCGGCGGCGCGCGAGTTCGCCCAGTTTGGCATCCGCGTCAACGGCATCGCACCGGGAATATTCTCGACACCGATGTTGCATGCGCTGCCGGAAGCCGCTCAGCAAAGCCTCGCCGCCTCGGTGCCGTTTCCGAAGCTGCTCGGCCAGCCGCCGCAATATGCCGCGCTGGTCCGCCAGTTGATCGAGAACGGCTACCTCAATGGCGAGGTGGTGCGGATCGACGGCGCGCTCCGCATGGCGCCGCGCTGATCGCCAGATATTGTTGAGCGCCAAACCTTGTTGATAAGAATGCCATGCTGAAAAACATCCGCACCACCCGCATCGAATGGGGCGACTGCGATCCGGCCGGGATCATCTATTATCCGCGTTATTTCGAGATTTTCGACACCTCGACGACACACCTCATCGAATGCGCTACCGGCATGAAGAAAATCGAGTATCTGAAGGCCTATGATTTCGTCGGCCATCCGGTGCTGGAAACACGCGCCCAATTCCGCCTGCCGACGCGCTTCGGCGACGATGTCGTCATCGAGAGCCGCATTGTGACCTGCGGCCGCACAAGCTTCAAAGTTGAACACCGCCTGACGCTCGCGGGCACGTTGGCCGCCGAAGGCGCCGAGACGCGGGTCTGGGCCGGCCGGGACCCCGACGATCCCAAGCGGATCAAATCGCAGCCGATCCCCCCCGACGTCGTCGCGCGTTTGACGCAGGGCTGACGGCAGGCCGCTGTGTTTCCAGACGCCGCAAAAATAAGCTAGAAACCTCCCGCTTGAACAAAAGGAAACGCCCATGACCATGCGTATTGACGCATATACCCACTTTTTCCCGAAAAAATTCTTCGACAAACTCAACGAAGTCGCCGGCGACTATAAGGACATGGGCAAGCGCATCCGCTCGCTGCCGGCTTTGTTCGACGTCGACGTGCGCAAGAAGATCGTCGACGGGCACAAGGACTACCAGCAGATCCTGTCCTACCCGCAGCCGCCGATCGAGCGCTTCGCCAAATCGGGCAAGGACATCGACGACTTCTGCAAAATCATCAACGATGGCTTCGCCGAACTGATTGCCAAGGAGAAGGATCACTTCCCCGGCTGGGTGGCGCAGGTGTCCCTGGCGGCACCGGACGCCGGCGTCGCCGAGGCGGAACGGGCGCTCAAGATGGGCGCGCTCGGCGTGCAAATTTATACCAATGTGGCCGGCAAGCCGATCGACCGGCCGGAATTCGCGCCGTTCTGGAAAAAGATGAACGAGCTCGGCGCGCCGATCTGGATTCATCCGGCCCGCGGCGCCGAGACGCCGGATTACCCCGATTATGAGAAGAAGTCGCTGTACGAAATCTGGTGGACCATCGGCTGGTCCTATGAGACCGCCGCCGCGATGCTGCGTCTGGTGTATTCGAAAATCATGGACAACAACCCCAATCTGAAAATCATCACCCACCACTTCGCCGGCATCGTGCCGATGCTGGAAGGCCGGTTCGGCCCGGGCAACGACGTGATGGGCAACCGCACCACCGACGAGGACTATGTCGGCCTGCGCAAGAGCCTGAAGAAGCGGCCGCTCGATTATTTCAAGAACGATTTTTGGGCCGACACGGCGGCGTTCACCGCCGAGCCGGCGACCAAATGCGGCATGGAGTTCTTCCCCATCGACAAGATCGTGTTCGCGTCCGACTGCCCATTCGATCCCGAAGGCGGCACGATGTTTCCGCGCGAGACGTTGCGGATTCTCGACAACCTGAAGATGGACAAGGCCACCAGCGAAAAAGTCTTCTACAAGAATCTCGAGGCGGTCACCGGCAAGACGCTGGTGAAATGACGGTGTACCTCCGGTCGTCCCCGCGAAAGCGGGGACCCAGTCTATCTCAATGCAAGAGCTGGATTCCCGCTTGCGCGGGAATAAGCGGCGCTGTGAACCTTTATCGGGCTTATGCCGTTGCGAGAGCCCGCGTCAGGGCGTCTGGAATTTCCCGCGGCGTGTCGGCAACGACCACTCCGGCCTTTTCAAGGGCGCTGCGCTTGCCGGCGTAGCTGCCGGCGTTGCCGGTGACGATGGCGCCGGCGTGGCCCATTTTCTTGCCCGGCGGCGAAGCGCGGCCGGCGATGAAAGAGACGACCGGCTTTTTCATGCCGGCGGCGTATTCGGCGGCGCTCTCTTCCATGGCGCCGCCGATCTCGCCGACCAGCACCACGGCCTCGGTGCGTTCATCTTGATCCAGCGCAATCAGCGCATCGCGGCTGGTGGTGCCGATCATGGGATCGCCGCCGATGCCGATGAAAGCCGATTGGCCGATACCGGCGCGGGTCAGATTAAGGCACACCAGCGTGCCGAGGCTGCCGCTGCGTGAGATCACGCCGACCTTGCCGGGCTTGAACACATTTGCATTGTGCCCCGGCATGATGCCGACGAACCCTTCGCCCGGTGTCACCAGCCCCGCCGTGTTGGGACCGACCACGTGCGTGCCGGCGCGGCGCGCGGCCAGCAAAATCGCCATCACATCCTGGGCCGGAATATGCTCGGTGAGCACCACCAGGAGCTTGACGCCGGCGGCGATGGCGTCCAGCGCGGCCGCCTTGGCGAGCGCCGGCGGAATGAACATCACCGCGGCATCGTAGGGCGCCTTCGTCATCGCGTCGGCAGCCGACGCGAACACCGGCAGGCCGAGATGGCTCTCGCCGGAGCGCTTCGGATTGACGCCGCCGACGATGCGGGTGCCGCATTCGATCATCTTTTCGGTCCAGAACGTGCCTTGCTTACCGGTGATGCCCTGGACCAGCACCCGGTGCGGCTTGCGATAAATGATCATCGCGCCGCGTCCACCGCCGCCTGCACGGCGTCTTCCATGAAGTCGTACGGCTCGATGTTGAGCTGCTCGCGCACGAGCTCGACCGCCTCGTCCTCGCCAGTGCCGTGAATGGAGAAGAACACCGGTATCTCCGGCTGCAACTTTTTCCAGGCTTTGACGACACCGTCCGCCATCACGTCGGTGCGGGCGAAGGCGCCGCAGAAATTGATCACCAGGCTTTTGATATTTGGTGCCGACAGCACGAGCCCAAGGGCGACTTCCGACTTGGTATAGGCTTCGCCGCCGATCTCGAGAAAATTCGTCGGCGCGCCGCCGCAATAAGCGATCACGTCCATCGTCGTCATGGTCAGGCCGGCGCCGTTGGCGAGTACGCCGACTTTGCCGTCGAGCTCGATGAATTTCAGACCGGCATCAGCGCCGCGCTTCTCCAAGGCGGTATATTTCTCCGCCGCGCCGGCGGCCGCGAGATCGCTTTGTCGAAATACGGCCGCATCGTCGAGCGTGAATTTACAATCGAGCGCGACGATGCGCCCGTCTTTGAGCAGCGCCAGCGGATTGATCTCGATCAGCTCGGCGTCGCGCGCACGGTAGATGGCGTACAGCGCCTTGAGGATGCCGGCGATCTGCGGCGCGGCATCGCCGAGATCGAGACCTTCGAGCATGGCGTTCGCAGCCGCGTCGCCGAACTCTTCGTCGATGTCGAGGCCGTGGCGGCGGACCGCGTCCGGCTTTGCCGCCGCCACCTCTTCGATCTCCATGCCGCCTTCGGTCGAGAACAGGATGAGCGGCCGGCGCGCGGCAAAATCGGTCAAGACCGCGGCATAAAATTCGCGGGCGATGTCGCCGCGTTCCTCGATCAGAACCTTGTCGACGCGATAGCCGTCGATCGACATGCCGAGGATCGCCTGCGCCGCGGCGAAAGCCTCGGCGGCGCTGTCGGCCTTGCGAATGCCGCCGGCCTTGCCGCGCTTGCCCGTCGGCACCTGCGCCTTGACCACGCAAGCGCCGATCTCCGCGAACGCAGCCTTGGCCTCGTCCGCCGTGACGCACAATTTGCCGTGCGGCACCGGGATCGACGCCGGCACCAGCACCTTCGCCTTGGCGGCGTGCTCTTCGAAATTCATCTCACCCTCGCCTTCAGCGCCCGTACTTCGTCCAATGCGGACCGAACAATTCTTGTTCGCTCGGCTTGTCCTCGGGGATTACCGTGACGAGGTGAGTGATGTTGAGGAAATGCTTGTAGCTCAGGTTCTCCGAAATGCTGTTCTTCTGCCACGAGCCGCAGCCCATGCTCAGCGTGAAGCCTAGCCCAGAGTCGAATCCGCCGCCGTTGCCGAAGGTGTGGGCGAAATTCACCAGCACCCGCACGACGTCGAGATCCTCGGCGAGCTCGCGGGCATGCGCCATGTCCTTGGTGTGAACGCCGCAGGAATGACCCTTGCCCTGGTAGTCGAGGACGGCGCCGACTTGCTGTTTCGCGGCGGCAAAATCCTTGGCGCGATAGACCGTGAGGACGAGCGACAACTTCTCGCCGGAGAACGGATGCTCCTTGCCGGCGCCGGTATCCTCGACCATGAAAAAATCGGCCCGTGCGGCGTCCGGCGGCAGGCCGAAGGCTGGCGCCAAAACATCCGGACCGCGCGCGATCAGATGACGGTTGAGCTTGCCGTCGTGCCATAGCGCCGCCTGGATCGCGGCTTTTTCTTTCGGCGTGCACAAATAGCCGCCGACCGCCTTGAGCGCAGCGATCGCCTGGTCGTAGACCGAATCAAGGATGATCACCGAGTTTTCGGACGAGCATGAGGTGGAATTGTCGAAAATCTTCGATGCGCGAATCTTGCGCGCTGCGTCGGCGAGATCGGCGCTGTCGTCGATGATGACCGGCACATTGCCGGCGCCGACGCCGATCGCCGGCGTGCCGCTCATGGCGGCGCGGCGGACATTATCCTGCGAGCCGGTGACGACGACGAGATCGGCGGCTTTCATCAAGGCTTCGGTCAATTCCTTGGTCACCGGCGGCGGCAAGATCTGCACCAGATCGGCGGACAGCCCGGTCTCCTCCAGCGCGGCACGCATGAAATCCACGGTGCGCTTGGTGGTCTCATAGCCGAGCGGCGACGGCGCGATGACGACGGCGTTGCGCGCCTTGATCGCCATCATCGCCTTGTTGACCGGAGTCGCGGCGGGATTGGTCGACGGCGTCAGCGCGGCGACGATGCCCATCGGCTTGGCGTATTTGACGATGCCTTTGGCCCTGTCTTCCTCGATGATGCCGACCGACTTGGCGCGCAAGAGATCGCGCAAGGTGCCAAAGGTCTTGCGCTGGTTCTTGACGATCTTGTCGGGCACGTTGCCGAGGCCGGTATCGGCGACGGCGAGCGCGGCAAGCTCGCGGGCGTGCTCGGGCTTATAGATCGACCATGCCAGCGCGCGGACCGCCTCGTCGGCGCGCTCCTGGCTGACGTCGCGGAAGCTTTCGAACGCCGCGCGCGCC